>NZ_CP118181.1:0-327917 GCF_028748145.1 Entomospira culicis
TGTTAACGGTGACAGGGATCTGGGTCTGGGGTAGGATCTGGGTCTGGGGTAGGATCTGGGTCTGGGGTAGGATCTGGGTCTGGGGTAGGATCTGGGTCTGGGGTAGGATCTGGGTCTGGATTGGGATCTGGGTCTGGATTGGGATCTGGCTCTGGATCTGGATCTGGATCTGGTGCGGGTTTGTCTATGGTTTGATTGTTCCCACTTGGCTGAGACTTAGACGCTGTTGGCTTACAACTTACTATGGTAGCCACACATAAAAGCAACAGCAAGGTTACTCTCTTTTTGCTAAACATACATTTACGCTCCTTTATTTTTTATAGGGCAACGCCCCAATACTTGCGAAAATAAGATCAACCCAATAGCGAGATGGGAATAGTCACTATTAGGTTGATGGTTACTAGGTTTAGAGCTATTGCGCGAGAAGTTTTGGCTGATGGTTATGCCATCGTGTAGACAAACTTCTCTAAATTGTCAAGATTGATGGGGTGCATATAGTAGGATAAAAAAGTACTTTGCGGACTTATTCTAGATATAGCGATTGCGAGCAGGAGATAGAATTTTTCTCCAGCTTTTACGGCTAAATCGGGGAAGGTTTCGTTTAAGGAGCTAACATCATCGTCTTGTAAAGACCAAGCTTCAGAGAACGACTTTGTATATCCAATTCTCTTTATTAGCTCGTTGGTAACGGTTGGGATACCCTCTTCACTATAAGACATGGTAGGGGCATTACGGTCAGTAAAGTTGAGGCGGAAGTCGTGCAAGTGAGGATTTAAAAAGAAGAACTCTTGTACTTCATTATGTTTTAGATAATTATAGCTTCCTAACCTCTTTTCTCCAACCCATTTGTTGAGAATAGAGACGAATTGGTTTGGGTTGGCGCGGAAGGCGTCTAACTTTGCTTCAGGAACTAGAACGTAACGTAGGGAGATTTTCGTCTCCTCTGTAACGGAGTCCATTGCATCTTTAGGGAGAAATGGATAGGTAACAACAACATCAATATCAGAGACTGGTGGCGGTGGTAGAGGATCTGGGTCTGGGGTAGGATCTGGATCTGGTGCGGGTTTGTCTATGGTTTGATTGTTCCCACTTGGGTTAGATTTAGATGCTGAGGGCTTACAGCTTACTATGGTAGCCACACATAAAAGCAACAGCAAGGTTACTCTCTTTTTGTTAAACATACATTTACGCTCCTTTATTTTGTTATAGGGCAACGCCCCAATACTTGCAAAAATAAGATCAACCCAATATCGATATGAAATAGGTACTACTAGGTTGATGGTTGCTAGGTTTAGAGATATGGCGTGAGAAGTTTTGGCTGATGGTTATGCCATCGTGTAGAGAAATTCTTCTAAATTGTCAAGATTAATGGTGTAGGTGTAGTATGGCGTTGGTTTATGGCTAACTTCTTGTACGCGTAAAAGAATGAGGAAGTAGAATTTATCCCCTGCTTTAACGCTTAATTCTGGGAAGGTTAGGTTTAAATCATCGATATCAAGATCTTCTATATCCCAAGGTTCATTAAAAGGTTTGTGAAAGCCGATTTTTTGAAGCGGAGCATTAATGACGTCATCTATGTCCTCGCCAACGTAAGAGATGGTGGGTGCTTGGGGATCGGTAAAATTGAGTTGTATCCAATGTAGATGTGGGCGCAAAAAGAAGGCGGGTTGCTCAAGATAGTGCATCAAATAGTTATAGCGACTTAGCGCATTTTTACTGCTCCATTGATTGAGCATCGGGACAAATTTATTGGGGTCTTCTCGGAATGCTTGTAATTTCGCTTCTGGAATCAAGAGATAACGCAGAGAGATGCTCGCCTCCTTACTGACGGTATCTATCACCTCTTTGGGAAGAAAGGGATAGCTGGCAACAATATCACGCGAGGAGAGCGGTGCTGGTGGTTGAGTGAAATTTGGTATAGGGTTTGGCTTGGGAGGAGATGGTGGGGTAGACTTTGATGTTGATGGCTTACAGCTCACCATGGCACTTAGACAAAAAAGTAATGATAGAGTGATTCTTTTTTTGTTAAACATAGCAGTACGCTCCTTTATTTTTTTATTAGGCATTACCCTAATTTTTTCTGAAACTATTGGTAGATAAAGGGTGCTTGAAAAGAGAAAAGAGGCAAGAGATTCCATTATATAGAATGGTTAATCTCCCATCACATAAGAGATTGCTTCTAGATTGTCGATGTTGATGGGGTGAGAGTAGACGTTTAAGGGGTTACTCCTGTCTCTATTGAAAAAATTAAAGACGAAGAGGAGGTAAAATTTTTCGCCTGCTTTTACTTCCAACTTGGGTAAGAGAGTGTTTAAGAGCCTAACGTCCCTATTTTGCATTGACCAAGGTTCAGAGAAGAATATTTGGGGGTTGTAGTTTCTCCATAATTGCTCGTCAACAACATTAATATCATTACTATTGGTATAAGAGACGGTGGGTGCCTTAGTGTTGGTAAAGTTAAGACGCAACCAGTGTGGGGAAGCTGTGAGCATGAATACATCTTGATTCTCTCTATGGCTTAGGCCATAGATATCAATCATTGTAGTGCCGTCACTCCAGGTGTTTAGCTTGGGCATAAAGGCTTGAGGGTCGTCGCGGAATGCGCTAAGTTTGGCCTCTGGAATGATATAGTACCCGATGTTCAGTATACTATTTGGGGCGAGAGCATCGCGCACTTCTTGGGGAATATCCCAATCGTTGGTGATGATATCTCTGGAAGAGACTGGGGTGGGGGCTGGTGTGCGTTTTGGTTCGGGATCTGGTTCAGGCTCAGGCTCGGGCTCTGGTTCTGGCTCTGGCTCTGGTTTAGGATCTGGTTCTGGCTCTGGCTCTGGTTTAGGATCTGGCTCTGGTTCTGGTTCAGGCTCGGGCTCTGGTTCAGGCTCTGGTTCAGGTTTAGGATCTGGGTTAGGATCTGGGTTAGGCTCTGGTTCAGGTTTAGGAACTGGATTGGGTTCCGGATCTGGATCTGGTGCGGGTTTGTCTATTATTTGATTGTTGTTGTTCGTATTCGACTTAGATGCTGATGGCTTACAAGCAACTATTGCACTCATAGATAAAAGTAACAAAAGCGTCGCCCTTTTAGGGTTAAACATAGCAATACTCTCCTTGTTCGAGGTGTAGGCTTAGCGTAATTCTTTTTGAGAGCGCTGTCAACGAAGGCTGGTTATCTTATTCTCCTTGTTGGGTAGGTCAATCGTTTGCCTATAAGAAAAAATCGTTTTTTCGTGTAAAATTTTTCTCTTTTATTGACATACTTCAAGCCGATACGTTATACTCAATAGCAAGAAGCCCTTATCTGATGGGCGCAAAGGAAGAGGAATCGCTATATATGAGTGTCAATTGTGGAATTGTAGGTCTGCCCAACGTGGGAAAATCGACCATCTTTAGTGGATTGAGTGCAACCAAAGCCGAAGTTGCCAACTATGCCTTTTGCACAATTGAGCCCAATAAGAGCATTGTTAATGTGCCCGATGCGCGTTTAGATCGGATTAATACGATCAACCCTGCTGAGAAGGTTCTCTTTGCGACGATGGAATTTGTCGATATCGCCGGATTGGTAGCAGGTGCCAGCAAGGGCGAGGGCTTAGGCAATAAATTTCTTGCCAATATTCGCCAAACGGGTATGATTGCCCACGTGGTGCGCTGTTTCGACGATCCTGATATGATCCACGTGATGGGGAGCATCGATCCGGTACGTGATATTGGCATTATTGATACCGAGCTTATCCTTGCCGATCTCGAGACGGTGCTCAATCGCCTTGAGAAGAACCAACGCCTCAAGAAGAATCCTGATAAGAAAGTCAGCGGTAAAGCCATCGCCGAGGAGGCATTTCTTCAGCGTTTATCGGCACATCTCGAAGAAGATCTTCCCGCTCGCGCCTTAGAGATCTCGGATGATGAGGCGCTTATCATGCAAGAACTTTTTTTGATCACCGCGAAGTCAGAACTTTTAGTCTGCAATGTCGATGAGGCCTCGATTAATCAAGAGAATCAGTATGTACAGGCGGTGCGCGAGCTTGCCAAAGCTACCAATCGCGAGGTAATTACCCTCTGCGGTAAGCTTGAGGCGGAGATTAGTGAGCTTGAAGATGCTGATGAGCGTGCGCTCTTTTTGGCCGAGGCGGGCATTACCATAACGGGACTTCAACAGTTGAGCCAAAAGGCTTATCACATGCTTAACTTACGCACCTTTTTTACAGTGGGACAAAAAGAGAATCGCGCTTGGACGTTTCATGAAGGGGACAAAGCCCCACGGGCAGCAGCGGTTATCCACACCGACTTTGAGAAGGGATTTATCAAGGCCGAGGTTTATCACTGCGAGGATCTCTTTGCATTAGGCAGTGAATCGGCGATTAAGAGCAAGGGTAAGTTGCGTCAAGAGGGCAAGGAGTATGTGGTGCAAGATGGTGATGTAATCTTTTTTAAATTTAATTTATAAAAAATTGCACAACAAGGAGGCAATCGATGCGTCGATTTCGTGTGCTGTTATGGGGATTGTTGATGGTGGTCAGTTGTCGTGGTGGACAAGAGCGGGCAAGCGATCGGCTATTACGTGTTGCCATTACCATCGAGCCTGAGACGACGAATCCTCTGCAGATGACCTCTGCGGATGTCATTGCGCTCTTTGACAATGTCTTTGACGCACTGCTTCGTTATGATGTAGCTGGTCGTGTGCATCCGCATTTAGCCAAGGAGTGGCAAGCGTTTGAGGAGAATCAGCGATTTCTCTTTCATTTGCGCGATGATGTGATCTTTCATCATGGTGAACTGCTTACTGCCAAGGATGTGGTACATACCTATCAAACTTATGCGCAGTATAGCAGTCGTTTTGCGTTGGTAGAGAGCGTGGAAGCACTTGATACGCATATCGTAGAGATTCGTTTGCGCGAGTCCAGTGCCGACTTTCTCAATTTAGTGGCGACAACGTGGATCTTTAGTGCCTCGGAGGGGGAAAATCCACATAGCGGGACGGGCGCGTATCGTTTTGTCCGTTATGATGCGGGGCGAGTGGTGCGTCTGGAGCGCTTTGATGATTCATTTTTACATGAGGCGGGGCTCTCTTATTTTGAAGCCGTCGATTTTATCATTATTAAGGAGAGTGCCGGCATCCTTCTCGGCTTGCGCAGTGGGGCAATTGATTTAGCCGTACAGATTGATCCTACCTCGTTGGATAACCAGATGGTAGATGCTCTACAGGTGATTCTTACGCCGCAAAATTTGACGGTCTTACTGGCGATGAATCATCGCGTGGCACCATTTAACGATAAGCGCGTGCGTCAGGCGCTTAATCATGCAATCGATAAAGAGCGGTTGATTAATCTCTTATTTAACGGCGAGGCAGAGCGCTTGGATACGGGCATGTCGCCAGTGTTGGGCGCATTTTATCACCATGGCTTGGCGAACTTTTATCCTTATAATCCAGAAAAAGCGCAAGAGCTTCTCCAAGCGGCTGGTTATCATGAGCAAAATCCTTTGCGTTTTCGCGTACATGTGCCTAGCAACTATGCGATACACTTACGTAATGCCGAAATTTTAGCCACGCAATTATCGGCGGTGGGCGTGGTTATGGAGATTGAGGCGATTGAATGGGCGAGTTGGTTGAGCGAGGTGTATCAAGGTGGCAAGTATCAAGCGACGATTGTGGGCTTGACAGGTAAGTTGAGTGCTTATCAGCAATTGGTGCGATATAGTCAGCAATCGCAGACGGCGTTTACTGGTTTTACACATCAGGGATTTGAGGAGAGTTTGCATCGCGCATTAAGGAGTACCTCGTTTGAGGAAGAAGTTGTCGCCTACCATGAGGCGCAGGCGATTTTAGCGCAAGAGGCGGTGGCGCTCTTTCTTTTTGATCCATGGTTGGCTGCCGTGATGCGTAAGGATTTACGGGGTTGGCAGATGTATCCACTTCGCACCTTTCGGGTACGAGAATATTCTTTGGCATAGGGTATGAAACACGCGAATCGATGGCTTTTTTTGACAAGGCGACTCTGTTATACGTGTTTTTTGGCGCTTTTGGCGGTGGTGAGTCTTTTTGTTGTCTTTAGTGTGATTCCGGGGGATGCGGCTTTGTTGAGTGTTGGGGTAGAGGCAGATGAGCTGTTATTGGCAACGCTTCGCACCGAGATGGGTTTAGATCGATCGCTTTGGATACGCTTTGTCGACTGGCTGGCGCGCGCGATGCAGGGCGATTTGGGTATTTCCACGCGCTATAAAGAGCCTGTGGTCGATCTTATTGCTCGACACGCGGGGGTTACGCTAAGGCTTACGCTTGTCTCAATGAGCTTAACGATTGGGTTTTCGTTTATTATTGCCTCTTTTGTGATGATATTGCGCCGACGTACTGTGATTACGTGGGTCATCTGGTTGAGTCAGATTTTCTTGGCGATTCCGCAGTTTTGGCTGGGCATGATGGTGATTCAGATCTTTAGTATTAAGTTGGGATGGTTTTCGCTCTTTTATCTGGAGCTTGATTGGCGTGATTATTTTGCCCCTGCGCTGGTTTTGGCATTTGTCCAGAGTGCGTATCTGGCACGTTATCTTATCTCTAGCTGGCAACGAGAAATTCGTCAGCGCTACGTGGTGAGCGGGTTGGCGCGTGGACTCTCGGAGAGGCGATTGCGTTTTGGGCATGCGCTACGCGGGAGTTTAACGTCTACGGTGATGATGTTAGGTTTGATTTGGATTGATCTCTTAAGTGGAAGTATTATCATCGAAATGCTCTTTATGTTACCGGGGCTAGGGCAACTCTTGATTAACGCGGTTAGTGCGCGCGACTTGCCTTTGGTGCAGGGCATTACGCTCTATTTTGTCTTGATGGTTTCGATCAGTAACATGGTGCTGGAGGTGATCTTGTATAAGCTTAATCCTCGAGCACAACAGGCGGTGGGTGATGGTGCAACTGTATAGGCGAATTTCTTTTTGGCTGGGGTTGCTGGGGCTCTTATGGGTGGTGGTGCCTGCGTTGCTCTCGTGGTGGTGGACGCCTTATGATGCGATGATGATACAGGAGGATAAGCGTTTGCTTACGCCTCGTGTGGAACACTTATTGGGAACAGATCTCTTAGGACGCGATCTTTTGAGCAGGATGATGGTGGCCGGTCGTACGGCGCTGGTGATTGCTTTTGGTGCGGTGAGTTTGGCCTTTGGAATAGGCTTCTTGCTGGTGGTGATGAGCGTGGTATGGGCGCGGTGGTTGGGCTTTTTCGCGCGAGTTGTGATGGATTTTATCTTGATCTTTCCTACAATTCTCTTTGCGTTAGTGATGATTGTGATTTGGGGGAATGGTTTGGGCGCGATGATCTTGTTGTTGGGTATTGCGATGAGTCCGCGTTTTCTCAAGGTGATGATTGCTACTATCCATGAGCAACAGGGCTTGGAGTATCTCGCTGTTGCGCAGTCGCTAGGGAAGCGGGGATGGCATTTGCTGGTCTATCACTATCTACCGGCGCTCTGGCAACCGATGATCCACACGGTGGTTACGGCATTAGCCATGGTTATTTTGAGCGAGGCGAGCTTGAGCTTTTTAGGGTTGGGGGTTATGCCGCCAAATCCAAGCTGGGGCTACGCCTTAAGCGAGGCAAAGCAATATTTTTTTAGTTATCCTCACCTTGCCTATGCTCCGCTTCTCTTTATGATGACAGCGATTTTGTCTTTGAATTTATTGGGATACGCGTTTAGCCAAGAACAAGGGTAGGGCTATCGACACAAAATAGTTGACATAAGCCTTTTCGCATGATACGATATAAAATATGTATAGGTTGTAACGCGCGTTTGCGTGGGTATCCATAGCATTTAAGGGTTGATGGTCTTGGGTTGGGACGATGAAGATAAGCGTGGTTTAGCTACGTTTAAAATATCAGATAAGTGGGGTAGAGGATGAAAAGAGTACCGTTGATTGTAAAGTTACTCATTGCGATTGCACTGGGATTTTTCTTGGGTATCGCCATTCGGCAGATGGCCGATCAGGGGATGCTGTGGGCAATGATTCCAGGGCGCATTTTGGTAACATTTAATGGCATTTTTGGTAATTTCTTAGGGTTCGTGGTGCCGTTGTTGATTGTGGCGTTTGTCTCGGTGGGGATTGCCGAACTGGGGCGTGGTGCTGGTAAGATGCTTGGCTTTGCCGTACTGCTTGCATATACGAGTACGGTACTTGCTGGTCTCTTTGCTTATGGTGTGGGCAGTACGGTGATTCCAAGGCTTTTGGACAATGGCTTTATGTCTTTAGAGATTACTAGGCAAGAGGGCGGTTTGGCACTGGAGAGGCTCTTTAGCATCGATATGCCAGCACTCTTCCCCATTACCAGCGCGTTGATTGCTGCGTTTATTTTGGGGATTGGGGTCTCTACACTGGGCGAGCGTGGTGCGTTGTACGAGGTGCTTAACTCCTTTCAAAAGATTGTCGAGAAGATTATTGGCAGTATCATTATTCCGCTCTTACCTTTCCATATTGCGGGTATCTTTATGAGCATGGCGTTTGACGGCGAGGCGTTGCAAGTGTTGGGGGTGATGGCGCTTATTTTCGTGCTTATTATTGCGATGCACTGGATTATGTTGATTGTTCATTATACGCTGGCTGGTACGATGCGTGGGAAGAATCCCTTTGTCATGCTAAAAACGATGCTTCCTGCTTACTTTGCGGCAATTGGTACGCAATCTAGCGTGGCAACGATGCCAGTAACGCGCCAGTGCACGATTAAGAACGGCGCAGATGAGAATATTGTCAACTTTACGGTTCCGCTCTTTACGACGATTCATATGCCTGGTAGCATCATTACGATTACCACCAGTGCCTTGGCGGTCTCGTTGTTGATGGGGCATTCTATCGAGACTGCGACAATGATCTCGTTTATCTTTAGCGCCTCCATCATGATGGTAGCAGCACCCGGTGTTCCTGGGGGATCGATTATGGCCGCTTCTGGAGTATTGCAGAGTATTTTAGGTTTTGATGCCACGCTTTTAAGCCTGATGATTGCTATCTATCTGGCGCAGGACTCCTTTGGTACGGCTGCCAATGTTACGGGTGATGGTGCGCTGACCTTTTTTGTGGAGAAATTTGCTAAGAAAGAGGGCATAACAGGGCAATAAATCGTGAATTTTAGTAAAATCCCCTAGCTATCGTCTTGACAGAGTATTTTAATATGTTTTATCCTGATAGCAGGCACGTTGGGGCTTGGATGAACGTAAGGCAAGGAAAGAAGGATAATGTATGAAGAAGATAGCGACAATCTTAATGCTGATAGTGCTGGGCGGAGCTGGAAGCTTTGCTCAGAGTGGAACAAGTGCGTTTTCCTCAAATGATGATGCGCACTGGGCGTTGGGTATTAAGGGAGGCGTGGGATTTAATTGGGCGTCTGGGCCATTGGGGCAACCTTCCAATGGTCTATTGATGAAGGGTCATGCGGGCGTATTTGCTGAGTATGCTTTTATGAAGTATCTGGCAATTCAGAGCGACTTTATGATTGGCTTGCGGCATGGATTTCGTCGAGAGAACTACCAGTTAAGTTGGACAACAATGGATTTTGATATCCTTATTAAGGGGCGCTTGCCTGTGGGTTCTTACGTTATCTTTACGGCGGGGGTTGGTCTGGCATTAAGCACGGGCGTAGGACCTCTCACCGAGACGATCAGCGGGGAGACCCAGAAGGTCAATTTTGCCGATTATTTTTTGAATGCGGTGGGCATGGGGGTTGTCGTAGAGCTGGGTGTGGAGTATAATCTGCCTAAAAATGCCGGCTATGTGGGTACAAGTTTGCGCATGGATTGGAAGCTCAATCCGCACTATAAACCGCTTAATTATGTAGATACGGAGCGCCCTAAGGGGTCGGTGCATACGCCTATTGGTATTATGCTCTTTTACGGATACCGTTGGGCACAGCCACGTTTGTCGATTTTTGGTTAATCTATTAGAGAATTTAAAGAAAATCCATACGCCCTAGCAACGATACCCAGTAGGTCGTGGAGAGAGTAGGGCAAACGTATTCATGAAGAGTGATCTACCTGCAGAGTTGATGAAGGATATGCGCGAATTTAGCCAGAGCGAAGATCGATTTGAGTATCTGCGTCGTTGGCTGATGCGCTGTGGTATCCGAGGCAAGAAGATTGAGCTCTTGGGTAGGCGTCATCTCTTGGTGCGCTTTGAGGGGGCGTATGATCCACGTCGGGTTACGAAGATTTTTGTGGCGCACTACGACAAAGTTCCGCATAGTCCGGGGGGAAACGATAATGGGGCGGCGGTTTTTCAACTATTAGCGCATGCTGGTAGGCTAGCGCACGAGCGTGATCATGGGCAGGTGCAGATCCTCTTTACCGATGGGGAGGAGATTCTTAATGGTCCGATTAGTTCGCAAGGAGCGTTTCAGCTGGCGCGCTTTTTTAAGAGTCGTGGGCTGGAGCATACGCAGTTCTATGTCTTTGATATGTGTGGGATTGGGGATACGATTGCTATTGGGGGGGCGGGGTCGCTGTTGTTGGATCAGAGTTTGAAGCAACGGCTGATTGGTAAGGATTTTTACGATGAAGCGTATCAGGCGATAAACAATGGCGCGAGCATTTTACGGGCGTTTCAAGGGCGACCTGCCGATTGGATTTATGCGCTCTTTTCGGATGATTTGGGTTTTTTGCTCAATGGCTACCCAGCGGTCTATTTTTCGGTTTTGCCCGCCTGTGAGGCAGCCTTAGCGCATAGCAATTGGCATGAGGTGGTCAAAAATGAGCGTGCCATGCAGGCACTGGAGAAGGGTTATCTAAGTGAGGAGTTTCGTAAGTTGATCTATCCACTTCTCCCGGCTAGTTGGCGCACATGGCATACGCCGGAGGATAGCGTAGAGGCCTTGGAGCGACGGGCGTTTTTGGTGATGGAGGAATTTCTACACTTTTTGACGTACTCGTTGGTGTGAGGTGAGGGGCAAGAGAAATTCCTTTATTTTTTATCCTATTTACTGGTGTGAGATTTGGCATCGCCTAGGGATTGAAAGCTCATGGGGAAGAGCGCACCGAGGGTAGTTTCGGTAACCTCTTTGTTCTGGCTGATGAGCAGGATGGGGAAGCTTTCGGGGACAAATTCGGCAAGCACCTGTCGACAAGCGCCACAGGGTTGCAAAGGCGTTTTTGCTTGAGGCGAGAAGATCGCAATCGCCTTAAATTCGGTAATGCCTTGACTAAGGGCGCTAAAGATCGCCGAACGTTCGGCGCAGTTACTCAATCCAAACGAGATATTCTCGATATTTGCCCCTGTAATGATCGTTTCGTCGTTGGTAAGCAGGGCAGCGCCCACCGCAAAGTGCGAGTAGGGACTATACGATTTATCGCTTGCCTGGACGGCATGGTGAATAAGTTCTTCTTTAGTTTTTAGATTTAACAATTTTTGCTCCTAAATAGATTGACTTAAAGCTTGAATTAAGGTTATGATAGATTAAGGATATCAAGAAACGATGAAACGAACCATAGACGGACTCATATTATTGCTCTTTGTTATACATTTCCTCTTTCTGCCTATTCGCCTAGGTAAAGAGCGATACTTTGTTGCCGTGCAAGCAATCGCCCTGCCTAGCGCGCAGGTAAGTGATACCTTTGATGAGGAGAGACTCTCCTCCTTTGCATTATCGGGTTATTTAGGCTATATAGATAGTGAATTTGCTTTGCGATCGAAATTTTTAGTCGAAGATCGGCTTGCACACAGTGCAGACGGTTACGTTCTCTACTCCCAATCGAATACGGATAATCGCTATTACCGCCCCGACGGCACGCTTATTGCTTCGATTGCACAGGCAGGCGTCCCGCTCTTTTTTGGCGAGGATCTCTATTTTGTTAATAACATTACCGGCGAAGTTTCGCGCTATGATGCTCATGGTGCGCTTCTGTGGCATTATGAAGTGGGCGCGTTTATTAGCTCCTTTGATGCCAATGAGAATCTAATTGCCATTGGTGATATTGTCGGGAATATCACGCTTTTGGATAGAGATGGCCAACGTATCGATCAACATCAGATTGTGGGTAGCGAGTATTTAGGCATCTATGGTGTAAAAATTAGTCCTAGCGGGCAATATATTGCGACGATTGCCGGAATTAACCAGCAACGCTTCATCCTCTTTCGCAAAGGAATCAATGGCTATACGCGTATTGTGCACCGCCCCACCGACGAAATACGGCGCGGTGTGCCACTTTTTTTCGATAAAGCAGAAAAATTTGTCTATTATGAAGGAGAAAATAAACTTTTTATCTTTCAAATATCCGATAGTAAAAGAGTAGAGCAATTAAAAGAATTTGTTTTAGCCGGAAGTTTAGAGCTCTTTGTTCCTGATATTGTGGCGAATATGTTTGGTGTGGTGAGTATGGTGGGGCAAGAGAAGCGACTACAGCTCTACTCCGCAGATGGCGAGTATCTCTTTGCGGATATCCCTTTTGAGAGTGAAGATCGGACAGTTTTGCTTGCGCAAGGCGATAAATTTTTCATGGGTATTGATGGAGTGATGATGGAAGTGACGTGGCAAAAATGAGAAGTCTTTTAATTTTACTGCTAGTTATCGCGAGTATACCTTCGCTCTTTGCATACACTTGGCCTACCGAGGATGCGCAAGTGTTGGAAAATTTTGGGCAGAGAGTCGCTTCTGGGAGCATGGTTGCGCGTGGATTACGTTTACGTACGCAAGAAGATATGCTACAACCTATTGAGACGGGGGAGATCTTGTTTAGTCAAGATGCGCAGAGCCTGATTCCTTCGCGCAGCAGTGGCACGGTGCTTGTTGCCCATGAGGAAGAGCTCTACTCGGTGTATACCTCCATTGATTACACGCAGAGTCTGCCTGCTAGCATCAAGAGTGCGCAGGTGATGCGTCTTTTTGGGGAAGATGTGTTGGCGTTGTCGACAAATGTTTATGAACTGTATCTCTTCGATAGTCGGGTGCGTCGCTATGTAAACCCTGGATTGTTTTTGTCGCTTGGTCGTATGAGTGGTCGTGTGATAGTGGATCAGCTGGTGATGGTGAATGCTCTTGGAGAGCGCTATCCCGTATATAATGGGGCGGTTTTGCCTAGCATGGAGGGCACATTATACGCATCTATCTACACGCTTAATGACGTGGGTAGTCGGCTGGCAGTGCGCGAAGTCTCGCTACAGGTGCTGGGTAATAGCGTGGGTACTCTTGATTTTAGCAGTATGCGAGAGGAGGGAGGCTTGGCGTATTTGTCCGAAGGAAAGCCGGTAATGATTAAGAAATTATATAATGAAGAGGGATTATTGAATGTGGCTAGTACGCAATTATTGGAGGGACAGTTAAACATGGTACTGAGAGTAACAACTGTGGATGGACAGGTACAAGAAAATACTATGCGTATTCGTGTGGTAAATTAAAATGAGAAAAGAGAGAGAGAGGAGAGTGGTTGATGAATAATCGAATCGCATTTAGGGTTGCGATATTGAGCGCAGCCTTCGCTGGGTTTTACAACTTTATCATTCGAATTTTGCGCTTATTAAGTTTTTCTTTTTATGGTGCTAATTTGAGTGCGGATACTTGGTTGAACTACTTATTGACGGAAGGGTTGCTTCGTTTTGGCTTGGCGATGGTAGGTGGTATGT
Source organism: Entomospira culicis (assembly GCF_028748145.1). Classification (NCBI taxonomy): domain Bacteria; kingdom Pseudomonadati; phylum Spirochaetota; class Spirochaetia; order Spirochaetales; family Spirochaetaceae; genus Entomospira; species Entomospira culicis. The sequence goes on from NZ_CP118181.1 coordinate 13,580, forward strand.
TTGTTTTGTATCTGTATTTACGCATCCGTGTGGTGAAGGAGTGGGAGCTTCTAGAGAGTATGCCACAGGATACCGAAGAAGATATACGCTCTATCGCCAGACAGAAGAGCTTGATTAGAAGAAACATAGGTATTTTTCGTTGGTTTGTGGTTGTTGGTGCGGTGATTGCGGTGCACGACTTTGTTCTTAAGGCATTTGGTTCTAGCTTGGTAGAGATTTGGGGCAATGCATTGTGGGCAGTTTCTGCGGTATTGATGATTACGGTCTCGGTCAGTGCCTTAACCGATCGCTTTTTTGTGCCGGTCTATCTTGCGCTTGAGCAATCCACGATGGGCGATCATCAACCACAGAGTATTCGTAAAAAGACGCTTGGTTATGCCATTGTGATTGTGGTGAACTTGATGCTCTCTGCGAATTTTGTTAAGACGATGCCGACGATGATTCAGGCGAAATCGGCGGAGATTTTTAGTCGTGCAGCTGATGTTAATGACGGGTCTATTGTTTTTAATGAGGATGGAAGCCATCTGGTAGATAGTGGCTACTTGAAATACTTACAAGATTTGGCAGATCGTAATAAGTATCGTGTAAACGTTACCTTGGGTAATGTGCACTACTTGGGCACGCAGAGTTTTGAGGATATGCTCCTTAAAGAGTTGACACTTTTTATTACGTTAATTGGCTTTTTGACGATTATGGCGGGCTTTATTTTCGATACGATTATGGGAAGCATTAAGCGTCAGATTGATAACCTCTCTTACACGGTGCGTTCGATTATCCGTGGTGAGTCTTCTTTGCGTTCTCGTATTTATATTGCCGAATTTAACGACGTAGGCTACATGACTGGTTATGTCAACTTGCTTATTGGTTATGTAGAGGAGTTGGCACTTGGGCTTAAAGATACTGCAGAGAAGGTCTTGCTGGCTTCTAATGAGATTACTACCGCAGGTAAGACCTCGGCGACCACGATGCTTGACTTACGTAAGCAAAGTGATCTGGTGAATACGAGTATTTCGGAGCAAAATAGTTCCATGGAGACGGTTAATTATCAGCTTCAAACACTTACGAACTCGATTGCTGCGATTATTGACGGGGTAGATGGGCAGAATGCCTTTATCGCGGAGACGACCACTTCGGTGGAGAAGTTTGCACAGAGTGTAAACGAGGTACGTAACATGACCGAAGAGGCCAAGAAGGTCGCGCAAGATTTGGTTAGTGTTACCAATCAGGGTACCGAGGCGATGCAGGCTGCGATGCGCGCAATGCAAGCAATTGAAGAGGCAAATGATAAGGTTATCGAGGGTGTGAGTTTGATCTCTCGTGTGGCTAGCCAGACGAATCTTCTTGCGATGAATGCTTCGATTGAGGCAGCCCATGCTGGTGAGTATGGCCGTGGATTTGCCGTGGTTGCTAATGAGGTGCGTAGCCTTTCGGAGAATGCTACGGTTCAATCTAAGGTTATCCGTGGTTATGTTCAGAGTATGAGTGAGACGGTTAGCAACGGATTAGAGACGGCGGTGCACGTTCAAGACTCTTTGGAGGTTATTTCTAAGGGTATTGAGAAGTCTAATAGTATCACCCTTGATATTGCGCAGGCGATGATTAATCAGGCGCAAGACTCTTCCAATATTGTTGGTGCGCTCTCTTCTTTGAGCGAAACTTCTGAATCGATTAAGTCTCAAACACGTCAGCAACAAGAGGCCGACCTCACGTTGCGTAATTCCGTGCGCGTCTTGAGCCAGCTCTCTAACCAGATTAGTGGTTATGTAGATGTTCAGCTTAAGGGCGTTACCGAGGCGGATGTCGACACCAAGCACATCAATGCGGTTGCCGAGGAGACGCTCCTTTTGGTAGAGAAGCTTAAAGAGATGGTCTTAAAATTCAACATTAGCTAGGGCTCTAGTGTGAAGTTAAGATAATAAGATATAAGGGAAGAGCATGGTAACATGCTCTTCTTCTTTTTTGGAGAGGGGATATTTTATCTTTTACAAAGCGTGTAATTTTTCGCGATTCTCTTGAAGTTTGGCTAAGTGGCGATCGAGGATTTTGGCAAAGTCTAATTTGTTTTCCCGAATTAAGGTACGCTCGTTGTGCCAGTTGCTTATTTCGGGGATATAAATCCAGCGAAAGTCGGGATTATCCATCTGCTCGATCCAAATAAGGGCTTCGTCCCAAAAGTAGCGCGCGCGTTGGTAGTAGTTCTCGGCGATATCGAGATTTTTGAGGCTCTGCTCTTTCCAGGGGGCGCTATAAAAGGGCACGTTTCTTCGATCGTACTTATCGGCAAGCGCCATGTAGGTACGTACCATCTGTAAGTTGAGGTGCATCTTAAAGAGATAGCGATAAAGTTGCCACTGATCGGCGCTCTCTATCTTGGCAAGGGCGTAGAGCGGGTGGCTAAATTCGGCATTTAAGGCGTGCTCTAGGTAGACGAGGTTTTCAAATTCGTCACTAGGAGAGCGCAAAAGATGCTGATGGTAGAGGCGATACCACTGTTCAGTATAGACAATCCGCGTGTTAATAGTCGCATTAACCGAGGGCGTTAGGGTGAAAAGTCCCCAAAAAAGGACAATAATAGCTCTGTAGTCTCTCATCTTACTCTATAATATCGGCCAAAATTGCAAGATTTTAAAGGTAAGACTTGAATAAGATGCCATTTTAGAGCATAATAGAGAGCATGGGTGAACGAGGTGAGATTGATTCGAGTGTGATTTACACACAACATGGGCAGAAGACATACTTTATCAATGTCAAAGAGAACCGCTTTCGCGATCTATTTTTGGTGATCGCCGAGAGTGTGAAGAATGAGAGTGAGGGTTTTGATCGCTTTGCACTGAATGTTTTTGAAGAAGATCTCAACTTTTTCGAGACACACTTGCTCAAAGCGCAGACGCTCTTAGAGCAACTTGAGAAGCAGAGCTTTGCCAGTAAAGAGCTTCCCGATAGTTGGGCAATCAAGAGTAGCAGTGGTTCTGGTGAGCGCTACTTTAAATTCTCCTTGCATCGACGCGCGCGTATGTTACAGGTGGTCATCGCCGAGCGTAAATTCAAGCAAACCAGCGAAGCCTTTGCCCGCACGGTACGCATCGACGCTGAGAGCCTAGCCATGTTCATTCGTCAGTACCAACGCATGAAAAAACGCCTCTTTGAACGCAAAGAGATCCGCGACAATGAGCCCTTGCGCGATCCCAAACTCATCGAAAAATATCGTAAAAAGAGTGAGGACGCTCCAAAAGTTGTGCGAAAAGTGGTTGTTAAACGTCGTCAATCTGCCGATAATCAAGGATAAATGAGAAGAAAGAAAACTCCTAGGTACGAGGTAAGACGATATGGCTAAAGAAAAAGCCCCAAAAAAACGCAAAAAATCTTTCATGAAAAAGATAAGTCCTTTTCGCCTCTTTGGCAAGCGCAACGTTTGGATCTTTATTGGGTCGGTCTTATTCATTACATTAGTGATTAACGGTATTCAAATTGTGGATAGCTACCGTAATAAGAAATTACTCAAACAGCTTGAGAGTCAGCAACGACTCTTCTCGCCTTCGGAGTATCAAGCATTGTTACGCCTGCCCACCATTCAAGATTATATCTTTCCCGAAGAGCCTCTGGACTTCACCGCACGTTATCAACCATGGCGTAGCTCGGTCTCATTGGAAGAGCGCATGGCGCTGCTTGGTGAGCTCTGGATTGATCCACAAGCGCTGGCATTTGAGCAACTCCCTGATCGCAGTCGGCAAAATTTACGCGATTATATTGCGAGTGTTCGTGCCGAAGATCCAAATTTTTAGAGCTCAAGGAAGAGAAGATGCGACGTAAATTAGTAGGATTTTTAGGTGCAGTGGTTTTGCTTTTAGGGGGTGTTCATTTAGGTCTCCAGATGCAAGCGCCACAGAAGATCGACGATTATCCGATGATTGCGCAAAATCCTGTTGCGCTAATGAGTACTGAATCGAGAGGCATGCGTTCGGCGAACCCCGCCATGTTAGATACGCAGTCCATTGAGCAAGCAGAGGTTATTAACCGTTTACAAGGCGAGCGTGGTGAGACGGCCTCCCCTGATAGCTCACCAACACCAAAGGTTACACCCAAAAAAGAGTTGCCATCGAGTACCCCTGCTAAGCCCACAACATCAACGCCTAGCGCGAGTAAACCTTCAACCAATCAAGGAACACCTCCTGCCGAGAAAAAGCCTACTACGTCCCCAGCGCCAAAGGTAACCACGCCTTCGGCAAGTAGTAATCCCCCTAAAACGAATACACCCGCTAAACCCGCGGCATCAACGCCTGCTACTCCCAATCCACCTGCAAATACTTCCCCGACGACACCACCAAAGCAGAATCCTTCAACCAATCAAGGGACACCTCCTGCCGAGAAGAAACCGACTACGCCCCCAGCGCCTAAGGCAACCACGCCCTCGGCAAGCAGTAATCCCCCTAAAGCGAATACGCCCGCTAAGCCAAGCACCCCTGCTAAACCCACGGCATCAACGCCTACTACTCCCAATCCACCTGCAAATACTTCCCCGACGACACCATCAAAGCAGAATTCCTCGAGCAATCAAGGGACACCTCCTGCCGAGAAGAAACCGACTACGCCCCCAGCGCCTAAGGCAACCACGCCCTCGGCAAGTGGCAATCCCCCTAAAGCGAGTACGCCCGCTAAGCCAAGCACCCCTGCTAAATCCACGGCATCAACACCTAGCGCGAGTAATCCTTCAACCAATCAAGGAACACCTCCATCATCCTCTGCATCAGGTAACCCAACCAGCAAGCTTCCGGTGCGCGTAATTACTCCGCCTGCCACCGCTACGCCTCCTACCACCGCTAGCCCACCACCAGCGGAGAGCACGCAAACCCCAGCTCCGCAGAATCATCTGGTGCGTAGCCAGACGGGACTCTTTTTTAACATCGATCTTACCGAACGCGGTTGGGTGTTGATTACCAATGTTACCGGGCGATTGCAAGTGGTAGAGCGTACGATGTTAGAGAATAATGCTACACGCTATACCTTGCGTGCGATGGAATCGGGGAGCTATACGCTAGAGTTTAGCCGACAGTTGCCCAGTGGTTATGAAAAGCGTGAAGTTACCGTGGTGATTGATCCGTATCGAACGTCTACCGCATCTCCCGCGCCACAATCTGCGCCTAGCTCCGAGGTACAAGCAGCGATGACATTAGAAGAGATTATTTATCAGTCGCAAAGTGCACAAGCGATTGCCGCGCAAGCGCAGGCGTTGCGAGAGCAAAAAAACACATTAGGGCAAGCGGAGCTTAAGCGTGCGTTCGACCTCTTATGGCAAGAGCAAATTTATCACCTTTTAGCAACCGAACTGGGTGAGACTTTTGTCGCACGTTTTCGAGCCGATCCGGTGAGTGCGGAGGTACTCTATCGCTTGGCGCAGATCTTTGAAAATCACACGCAAGCGCGCGATCTACGCCGATCTTATAACTATTACCGACGTGTCTTTGAGGAGTATCCCATTACCCCATACAGCCGTTTAAGTAAAGAGCGCATGGATCATCTCGATCGCTTTTTCTTTCAAATTCAATAATTTTTGTACCATAAGGAGTACTATCAATATGCACTATCCCAGTTGGTTAAAACCTGAGATTTTTCCCAATTTTCATATAGGAACATTTACGTTGCGTTGGTACGCGCTGGGCTATATTATTGCCTTTTTGCTTACCTATATTCTTGCCAAGCGCTTGCATGAGAAAGAGCCCTTTTTAGCCAAAAAAGAGCAGTTAGCCGATATTCTTTTTAGTGGCATGCTTGGCTTAATTATTGGTGCTAGAGCATTTTACGTGCTCTTTTACGATTTTTCCTCTTATATGCAAGCACCTTGGACGATCATTATTCCTTATCAAAATGGACAATTTGGTATCTCTGGACTTTCCTATCACGGCGGAGCGGTGGGCGCGTTTGTTGGAGTATTGCTTTATGTGAGAAAGCATCGCATCTCTTTTTGGCGTGTAACCGATCTCTTTTCTGCAGTCATTCCTTTTGGCTACACCTTTGGACGTTTGGGGAATTTTGCCAATGCCGAGTTGTATGGTAAGGCGACCGCAGGGCCATTAGGAATGATCTTTCCAGATGCCACGCCCTTTGCTACCCGACTTGCTTGGGTGCGTGATATTGCAAGTCAAGCGGGAATGGAGATTAGTGGCGCATATATTAACCTACCGCGCCACCCGAGTCAGCTGTACGAGGCGCTCTTTGAGGGCGTGATTTTGGGATTAGTTTTGGTCTTTATCGTGCGACCGCGCGTGCGTGTACCGGGGCAGGTTTTTGCCTTTTACTTGATGGGCTATGGTGTTGCGCGCTTTTTTATTGAGTATTTACGCGAACCTGATAGTCAGCTTGGTTACATCATTGCGCTGGGGGCTGGTAAGGATACACCGGGGGTCTTTGTTAGTTGGTTCAATTTCTCCATGGGGCAGTTGATGTCTTTTAGCATGATTCTTTTGGGCGCGATGTTGTATTTTATTCTTGGTGCTCTAAAGAAAAGTGATTGATTATTTAAGTAAATAACGATATTATTAAGCTATGAGTTATAACTGGATAGAGATATTGCGTGTAGTGGGCTGGCTAGCTTTGGCGATAGGATTGTGGTATATCATACGCATTGCTATCTTTTGTGCTGAGGCTAGACGCTATTACTTCTCCCCTAAGGAGCGCTTACTTCTCCTTAAATATATCATGAAAAAGCGTCTGCGTCTCTCAGGATTTTTTCGTAGTAAGTCCGCGCTCTTGCAAGTGATTGCGGTTGTTTCTGGACAAAAGGCACTGATGCAAGAGCATAGTGGCTTGTTAGAACGTCTTTACGGTGCATATACTAAACTGGAGCATCAACTTCATAGCGCAAGTCTGGCGAAAAAACAGACTTCAGGCAAGAGTAGTACTGAATCTTTAGAGATGGGCATGATCTTGACAGTGGAATTTACGAATGGGTGTCGTAAAAATGCCAAAGTGATGGGCAAGGAGAATCATGCGTTGCAGATACGTTTGCTTGATGAGGTGGATGAGATCTCTGATGAGGTTATTGTCTACTTTTGGCGTTCTGATGCGGGGTATCGTTTTTCTAGTAAATTATTACGAAAAAAGGGATTGTACCTCGATCTTCAACATACGCGACATATCCAGCAATATGTACGACGCGCGCATCCACGTATTAAGTTGGACGCGCCTGCAAGATTTTTTTTAATTCCTGCGCATCAGCAAGCCAATTATGAGATTGAGCGTCAGGCGGCGGGCTTTGAGTGTGTGATTCGTGATATTTCCGAGGGCGGGGCTGCTATTATTGCCGAGGGGCGTGGGCAGGTGGGGCTTCATATCAAGCTTCAGTTTCGGCTAGGCGACCGCGACTTGGTAATGTGTGGCACCACCAAAGATGTCTACTATGACCACGAGTACAACCAGTCGCGCATCCACATTCAAGCTGATCGTAACATGCCCTTTACGATGAAAGAACCCATCCTTGCCTATGTCTATGCCGAAGAGATGAACTCCTTGGGTAATTGCTAGGTAAATAGCAGAGTCTAACATATTTATTGTGCTAGACTCTGATTTATCTTACTATTACTTAGTGTGCTGAAGTAACTTTTCCCCAAGCTTGCAAAAAGTTCTTTTCTAGGTCGATTTTCTCTTTGGGTGGTAAGAACGAGGCTTGGATAGAGTTGAGGTTGAGCGCTTTAAGCTCGTCGATAGAGAGCCCCATTTGGTGATGACAAGCGTTATAGTCGTCAACAAGGGTGGCATTTTGCACGGTGGGGTCGTCGCTATTGAGGGTTACGCAGAGACCTTCCCGTAGGAGATCGCGGATGGGATGGTTGGCGGTGTCGGGTACTGCACCGGTTTGATAATTACTAATCGGACACATCTCAAACGCGATACTTTTCTCTTTAGCATAAGCAATTAGGTTTGGGTCATCGGTAACTTTTACGCCGTGCCCGATACGTTTGGCGTGCAGTTTGTCGATGGCTGTCCAAATTTGATCGGCAGAGGTAACTTCTCCTGCGTGGATGGTGGCAGGCAATCCATGACTCTGGATGAGCTGGAAGAAATGTTGAAATTTTTCGGGTGGAAAATTGACCTCATCACCCGCAAGATCGATGCCAATAATGCCGGTGAGGTCGACCTTATCGACAAACTGTTTAAAGACTTCCATGTAACGCTCTTCAGGGTAGAAGCCACGGTTGATGGTCATGAGGAGTTTGGTGTGGCTCTGTTTTTCGCGGATGGCGCTACGGGCGGCCATGAGGAAGGTCTTGAGCGTATCAACGGGATCGAAACCTTTGTTGATGCAGAAGTGAAAGGGGTTGAAGCGAATTTCACTATAGAATAGATTTTCATTCTGATCTATATTAAGAAAAGAGTTGTAGACGACGGTGTAGACATCATCGAGATCGTTGTACCACTTGTTGTAGAATTTACTTAGGAATAGCGCGAAGTCGGGCTTGGAATCTTTGGGAAATTGGAGTTGCTCTTTGAAGGCTTCAAATTCTTGGGGAAAATCGAGACGATTTTTTTGGGCAATTTGGAAGAGCGTGGGTGGATGAAACGAACCCTCGATGTGCCGATGCAGTTCAATTTTCGGCAAATCCTGAATGATGTTGCTAGACATAAATGCATACCTCGTAACGGACGGAGGAGAGCGCATTGAACCAATGACTTTTTTCTCTCTTGCTTATAACATCGACAACTAAGCCACATAATTATCACAAGTTATCCACAAGTTACAAAATTTTTTTGTGGATAAGTGTTGGAGGTAGTGAGGAGCATGCTATCGGAATGCTTTTTGTTAAAGCGTTGATTAGTATGGAATTATTTTTTTATCTTTTATTTGTATAGGTTGATAGGCATATAAACTTTAGCTGTTGTGCAAAAATAAATTCATTTATGCCCAAGTTATCCACAAGATAATAAAAATTTTTTCTCTTATCCACAAGGAGGAAATAAATTTTTTTCTCTCAAGTAGCAATTTATTTAGCCGATAATGATATCAATTTGGCAATTTTATCGATAAAGCGAGGAGACATCTGCGATGGAAGCACTCTATACCAACGAGCCGATTGTAGCACTGGCAACGCCTTGGGGACGTTCGGCACTGGCAGTAATTCGCCTGAGTGGGGAGGGCACGCTGGCCTTATTAGCGTCGAGCTTTACGGGAAAGTTAGACCAGTCGCACCGCATGGTTTTTGGTAAACTGGTTGACAGGCAGAGCAACCAAACGCTTGATGAGGTGATGATTGCTCCTTTTACCCATGGAGCAGGCTACACGGGCGAGGAGGCTTGTGAGATCTATTGTCATGGTAATCCACATTTAATTGAGACAATTCTTCATTACTTAGTGAGTTGTGGTTTTCGGTTGGCGCTTCCGGGGGAATTTTCGTATCGTGCGGTGAAGCATGGCAAGATGGATTTAACCCAAGCCGAGGCAGTGCATGAGTTGATCATGGCACAGACAGCGCTGGCGGCACAATCGGCATTGCATCGATTATCGGGTGGCTTGGGCAAGGAATTCGGTGCGATCTATCAAGCCATTATCGATCGTTTGGGGGCGGTGGAGGCCTATTTAGATTATCCTGAAGAGGAGCTAGAGCCTTTTGTCTGGCTACCATTAGATAGCTTGCGCGAACAATTATTTCGCTATCTTAAAGAAGAGCCGATTGGACAAATTTTGCAAGAGGGTGCGTTGGTGGTCTTGGCCGGAGAACCGAACGTGGGTAAGAGTTCGCTCTTTAACTGGTTGGTGGGCAGTGAGCGGGCGATTGTCTCGCCAGAAGCTGGTACGACACGTGATTATATTGAGGTAACGCTGGATGTGCACGGTTATCCGATTCGTTTGGTAGATACTGCGGGCTTGCGCGAGAGTGCGCAGGCGATTGAGCAGATGGGCATCCAGAAGAGCTATGAACTCTTAGCTCAGGCGGATGTGATTCTCTATCTTACTACACCAGCGCAACCTGCCGATGATGATTTTATGCTAATGTATAGAGATAAGTTGATTTGGTTAGAGAATAAGCGCGATGCATTGGCTAGAGATGCGCAAGTTGGAATGGAGGAACGCTTGGCGATATCGGTATTAAAAGGGTTGGGGTTGGAGGAGATGTTGGCAAAGCTGGTCGCGCATATCGACCCCGATGGCGTGGCTAAACGTCGCGAGCATGCACTTTTGGGTTCGTTGCGTCAGCGGGAAATTGTACAACAGGCGCTTAACACGTTGGTAGAGTGCGAGGCGCTTGCTAAGGAAGATGCCCTCGATTTGGTGGCCTTTACGTTGCGAAAAGCCAGCGGATATTTTGCCCAACTCATTGGCACGGATATGCAACAAGATGCCATGGACGCGATGTTTCGTCAGTTTTGTTTGGGCAAGTAGAATTAATTAATATGTATTGTTTAATAAGTGTGTTGTGTTTATGTGTTTTTTGTGTTATTATAAAATGAATAGATTTTATGTTAATATAAAAAGGAGACACAATTTTAAAAATGACTACTTTATCTGATTTGGTTAATTGTTATGATCAGCTCATTGTGCCGGATTTTCAGCGAGCGTATAGCTGGGATAAAAAGCACTATACACGCTTTTTAAAAGATATTGAGGAAGCGCTAGATGACTCTAGAGCAGGAATAGCTACTAAAGGAATTCCTTACTATTATGGGCACTTTTTGATGCTTAAGGAGTCTGGACGTAATGATGGACAAATGATTGATGGGCAACAACGACTTACTACCGTTGCGCTTTTTCTAGCCAGCATTCATCGCCATAATTTAAGCGCCAAAACAGTATCGTTTATTCAAAAATTTCTAGATAAATTCCATACAGTAGCGTATGATCAAGAATTTTTTTCTAGCTTGATAAAAGTGAAAGACGTAGATGCTAAGGAGTTAAAAGTACGTGAAACTACTTTATCTGCTGAACGATTATCAGCAGCTTATCGATATTTTTCCAAGCAACTCCAAGAGAGGGAGTCCACCGAAATAGATACGATGGTTGCTGTGTTAGCTAGTGCACAGGTTACGATTCATGAAATTGAGAATCTTATAGAAGCCACGCATATTTTTACTTTTCAAAACGATCGCGGTAAAGTGCTTACAGAGCTAGAGAAAGTTAAGGCCTTTGTTGCTTTTCAGTATTATCGCAATGGGGCAGACTTTGTGCGTTTAAAACGCTTTTATGATCGATTCACCAACATTTATCAGAATATTGAAAAGATTAGAATTGGTGTGAACGTCGAGGAGAACCTAGAAGATTCTGATGGTAGTGATAAGCTCGCTAAATTAGGGCTTAATGAAGATCAAGTGCTTTATGCTTGTTTGGACGCGTTTTACTTTCATTTTGAAAAGAATAAGCGTAGCTTTGAAGAACACTTTAGCGATGCAGTGGGAAAGAGTTTAAAGAATGACAAAGTAGCTATTATGGAATATTTAGATACTTTTACAGCACATTTAGAGAAGGCGTTTAAGACATTACTAGATTTTAGTGATTATCTTAAAGATGAGGGACAATTCTCCGTTGCTAAAAGTGTTACTATTCTTTCTAAGGGGGAGTCTTTTTATCCTTTCTTTTTCTTGCAAAATGAGCTAGAACCATTTAACAAAAATAAGATATCGTTTGCTTATCAGCAACTCTTTTTTGCCTTTGAACAATTGCTGGTTAGAGTTAATTGTGTGAATCATAGCAAGCGATTTGAGCATGGTTTTTTACGAGATTGGATGCGTTGGTGGCTTGATAGTAAGGAGCATCATGGATCTGTTGCTGAGTATATGTGGCATTTTCTAAATAGGTTGTATATCAATTCTTTTGAAGTGGAGGGAGAATGGCAACATCCTTACGCTTTGGGAGAGTCGGTGGTTTATGAAAAGCTACTAAGAAGACCGCATGGGTCAATTGTTTATTACATTTTGTGGCGCTGGGAGTTGCAGTTGCGTGCCGAGCAGGGATTAGAACTAATTAGGTGGGAGGATATGCCTAAAAGCATCGAACATATTGCTCCCCAGAGTTTGAATCGGAATTTGGAGATTGAAGGCTATTCTTTCTGGAGTGATATAAATTTTGACAAAGAAAAAGATTTAGAGGTTTTTTATGATCGTTTATATGGCTGGGGAAATCTTACTTTGGTAGCAAAATCACTTAACAGTGAGCTAAGTAATAAGTCTTTTAAGGAAAAACAGGAGTGTGTTCAAGCGTGTATTACGAAGGATAATCATCCTTCTTTAGCGCAATATCATGGTGTTTTTGTGGAGTATAATAAGCGTAGAAGTTGGAAGAGATCAGCTTTAGAAGATCGTCAAAAGCAAATTGTTGATTTTATTACTCATAGTTACCTAAACTGGATGGTATGGAAAGAGTATTACAATCCTGAAGAGATGCCTTCTTAATGTAACATAACCATAGAGAGCGCCTGATGGGGCGCTCTTTTTTATTTGAGGTAAGAAGATATCTTTTAGCGTACGTAAAAGAGGCGACTCGCCCCGCCGTCTATAGGAATGCGAAACCCACGATTGATGCGTGGAATTTCTTCGCCTGTCATCACATCGATAAGTCGTTTGCCACGCACCACATTGCTCACCACCGCGAGATTGAGAATGGAGTGGTCGTCGCCAAAATTAAAGACGCGCACCATCTGTTGGTTGCCCTGGTAGAGCACATCGCTGTAAATGGTGGTAGAGTGGCCTAAGAGCATGAGTTTGGCGCGTTGGAGCAAGGGTTCTTGCTGACGGATTTTAAGAATAGTGGGAAGCTCTTGCTGAAGGAGACGATCGTCTTGGGGGTGGAGCATACCGGTGTAGTGGAAAGGCTGGGGGAGCGTACCGATAAACCAGAGGAGTGGGGCGCTCTTGGGGGTGTTGGCGATGATGCTGGGCGGGGTTGTGGTGATGGCTTGCGCGCGTTCGCCGTAGAGGGAGCGTAGATTGTGGAAGTGGATGAGGATTTGCGGAGATTCGTTTTGGGTGATGAGCGCTTGCTCGAGGCTCTGTTGCCCTAGCGTGTTGAGGAAGATTTGCATCTCCTTGCGTCGGCCGTTGTGTCCAAAGGTCGCTTCGGTAAAAAATTCCCAACTGGTTTGGTGGCTACGTCCAATGAGATAGCCAGCTGTTCCCCACGCCTGCTTCTCTTTTTGGTTGAGTGTGGCGCTCTGCTTGATGAGGGTTTGTAGCTCTTTGCGTTCGGCATCGTTGATGTTATCGGTGCTGTCGAGGATAATGCCGTCAACTTGGTGATTACGCACCCAGTGATGTATCTGTTGAGTGAGGCTTGGTGTATAAGGTAACTCGATGATCACAAAGAGATTAGCTTGATGCGCGAGGGCGACAGCTTGCTCCAGTTGCTCACGGGAGAATTGCGTACTATTGAGCATGATGGTGTTGAATCCGATGGTGGCGATCTCGGTGAAAAATGTCTCTTGTTGGACAAACGCTTGGAGACTTGGCAACGGTTGATATATTGTCAAGTTGAGCGTTTTGGGCGCTCGATTACAGCTGGTTAGTGTACTCAACAGGAGCGTACCTAAGAGGAGGGAGAGCAATTTTCTTTTTTTATGCATGATAAAACCTTCTTCTTTTTATAGAATTTGTCGGAGTAAGAGCGAACAATTCTCTTATAATCTCCAAACCAAGAGAAATAGTCCGCGCCCCTCTAGGGTGTAGCCACCGGCCTCGTGGGGGAGAAAGATCGCCTCACCACGCGTGAGGGCGATGTCGTCGATGGGGAGCTTGTCTCGTAAGCGATTTCCCGACGCACTGGAGAGACGCGCTTTTCCTTTGAGCGCGAGGAGAATGAGTGGCTGATTCTTGCCGTTGATAAAATGACTCTCTTCGAGGTGTACCATTTGTATATGAAAGGGAAGGTTGCTTAGGGGAAGATCAGGGTTGTGGCGGTCGCGCTGGATAAGGTTAGGTTGAGGAAGCGTAAGATCGAGGTGCGACCAGAACGATGCGGGATGATGACTAGACGGCGAGGCTAAGGGGAGCATGTTGTCGCTGGGGGTGCTAATCTCTACCATCAAGCCACGTAGGATGAGGTGGGGTGTTTGCGGAGCAATGAGGATGCTTTCATCACACATTAAGAGCTGGTGTTGCAAGAAGAGGGGCATGATTAATGTGAGATCTTCTGGATTTTCTCCCGCTAAATGGACAATCTGTGATGCATAGCTAAAGATCTCTTGGTAGTCGTCGGCAATGCGCAGAATTTGTTGGGCAAGCACCTGTTGCTCTTTGGCTGGCAGTGTAAAGAGTTGCATAAGCAAGGCTTGCAAGCTCTGGGGCGTGGGCGATTGATAAAAAGGTTGCGCCATCTTCTGCAACGAGGCAATGCTAAAGAGCTCCAAGCGCTCTTGAATTTCGGCAAAAGGTAAAAATCCTGCGAGGATCTCCACTTGCGGGTCGAGAGCATAGAGGAGCTCACTCTTGGCAAACGCGTCATGGAAGAGGCGCTTCTCTGGCGCGAGATGAGCTTGGTTCTCGAGGAGCATGCCTGCCTTGGCTTGTGCCTCATTGGGGTGGAGATGCAACGGTTGCGCGCGCTCGGCGTGGAGAATCTTGATGATAAATGGCAGGTTGCGATCGGTGGTGTCGCCCAACAATAAGGCGCTCTGTTGATGCAACAGCTGGTGAAGGGTGAAACTCTTCTTTTCTACTACCGTCGTGCTAGGTGCTAAGGGGTAGGCGCTATACCAAAGCTCAGCAAGGGGATGGCTCTCTTTTGCTTTTTTGATGGCGAGGCTAGCCAAAAAAGGCAAGAGCGCGCCATCGCCCCCCCAGGGAGCACTGCGGATAAAGGGGGTTAGGTTAAGGGGATATTTACTCTTCATGATGCTTACAGTCTACACAAAAAGTTATGTTCTGTCAAACTGATGCGCAGTGTGAGCTTTGGGCTAGATAGTGGCTACGAAGTGTAGCCACCCAAAAAATACACTAAAAAGTAAACGGCGTACCCGTAATAAATTTCTTTTTGACCTTTTTATCGCGAGGCTCCATAATGTTTTGCATCTCGTTTTGGAAGTATTTAATAGCGCTTTTTGTTCTATAATCTTTGGCATGATGGGTATTATTGAGCTGCACGTCATTAATCTCAGGCCAGACGGCAAAGTAGCTTGTTACGCCCCCAATATTCTGTATATCCTCTTCGCTAAGGGGTACGTAAAAGTCGAAAGAGAGAACGCGCCCGTTGTGATCCACCGTCTTCTCGACGCGTGCAGGTAACCTATAACCATTATCATCAATGCGGAGTATGAGGTTAACTGAAGAGAGGTTGTCTCTAATCTCGTAGTGGCTAGTCTCATAGCGCAAGAGGTAGTGGATGCCCTCGGCGTTCTCTATCGCATAGATATAGATTCTAACGCCATATCTATCTTGCTGCAGTGCGGGGTAGCGGTACTGGGAATAACCTGTAGTCCAATATCGCCAGATGCTCTTACCGTAGACGGGGTCGTTGGCACGATACTCTATCCTCGTCCAATTTTTCAAACCATACGCATCTGGGCTAAATTGCGCGGCAAGGGGGCTAGTGGCTAGCGCTACTAGGGCTAGCATCAATACAAATCGTTTCATTAAGAAAACTCCTTTTTAAAAGAAATTATTTTCTTTATTATACTACATAAATCATCACGTTGTCAATCAAATCTCTCTTTGGCGCTACAATCACCATTGTTGGCAACCTCTTGTCTATTCGCGCCATTGAGGCTATACTAGGAGCATGAGGAAATTTTATCTATTGTGGATGTGGGCGCTGGTGTTGCCTTTATCGTGCCGTGGGGTATTGGGGATAAGTGACTCGCCTGAAGGTGTGGCAAATGATTTTGTACGCCATCTCTATCAGCTTAACTTCGATCCCTTATCGCATCTGGCGCAGGGATCTGCCTTAGAGCAGGTTGCTTTGCTTGAGGGACACGCCGATGCCTTTTCCCTTACCGAGCGTCAACGTTACGCTAACAGTAGTGTATTGGTTACTGAATTTAGCCTCAATGACCAAGAGAGCGAGGCCCGCGCGAAATATACGCTCACCTTTCAAGATGGGCAGACCCTCGAGAATCAGATCACCTTACAGCTTATTGATAAGCGCTGGCAGGTGGTTGCCTTTGCCACACCGTTAATTGAGCCTCATATTTATATCTATTTTGAGGATTAGAGAGGAGTTACATGCGATCGAGAGTAGGATTTTTTCTTTTATTGTTGATGATATTGAGCAGTTGCGCTGGAAAGAGCGATATGACCATCCGTGAGCCGAAGGCGGGGCAATTTAGCATCAGCTTTGCCAGTGAGGGCGCGCTCTCGAGCGTGATGATGAGCTACTTTGAAGATCTCGACGTTATGATGGGGGTTGCGCCTCGTGAGGATGGGTTGCCCTCGGCTTTTGATGAGGCGCTTGCGTTTTTATTGCCGTATGTCCAGAATCAACAGTTACGTCGATTAGCTGGAAATCGTTTGTCTTATCGCTTTGCCATTAACGATTTAGCACGATTTCAACAGGAATTTAGTGAGGCAGGGTTTAAGGCGATCCAATTCTATCAGGAGAACCAAACCTATCGCTTACGTTTGGCGATGAGCGAGGTAGAGCTTGAACTTTTTTATGCCTCGATGAGTATCTTGCCTAAAGTGCCTAGCCAGTGGAGCGCGAGTAGTCGTAGTGCGTATATCCAACAGCTGGCCAATATCTTTGGGGCAACGCAAAATGAGCGTAATCGCCTTGCCCAAGAGCTAGAGCGCGCCACCATGACGTTCACCTTAACATTGCCTAAGAATGCGAAGAATGCCTCGTTGCAGACCAGCAAAGGTTCTACCGTGATAAAGAATCAGCGCATCGAGCAAGAACTCTCGGTGATAGATTTTTTAGCCGGTAAGGAGTGGCTAGAGATGACTTGGCAGTAGCGTATTGTTTGGAATAATTGCTTATAATCCCATAAAATAACGTATCAACTCGATAGGCATACGTATCGTAAAGTAGACACGCCAGCTAGAGATTTGATCGATCTTCGTTCCGCCCACGTGTAAGGCTGGGCCTGCGGTGAGCGAGACAATGTTTAGGATCGATACGCCAAAGAATGGGTAGAGACGGATGTCGTACTCTTGAAAGTTAGAGGGCGTATAAAAGAAGGTCTCTAACCCGATAATGATGGGGCCAAGTAATTGGGCAACGCCAATTTTTGGTGCCCAAGCGATACGTTTTTTAGATACATTTAAGTCAAATCCGGCGTAGAGGGAGGTGTTTAAAAAGAGCCCCATCACGGAATTCATCAACTCTGCCTGCATATCCTTATAGTAGAAGGTAATGCCGCCATGAATACTACCATTAAAGACACTTCGGGGTTCTTGGGTTAAGCCACCCCCTAAATCGATGCCAATAAAACCCGCCGTATGCTTAGGCGAGAAGTGTACGGATAGGGGATGTGGCGGATCTTCTGGGCTATCATCGCCAGAAGCGTAAAGATTAAATGGCAATAAAATTAATAGCAACAGGAGATAGCGGTAGGGATGTTCTCTTCTCATGTGTAACAATATACAATAAATCACTAAAAAAAGAAAGGGATTTTGCTCAATAGCCTTGCATTTTCTTCAAAAATTCGTTAATCTAGAAAGAATGAGAGGATGGATCTGCACATTGTTGTTGCTCTTTTTTGGAGAGCCTATCACGCTTAGTGCCTACACGTTTGTGGATATTTTAGAGGGACTGCACGAGACGCGTTATGATCGTATCAGTGGTTATGACGGCTTTGATTGGATGGTACGATCGTATGCAGAAGAGCGTTTGGTGGTGATCTATTTTGATTCAACCACCGAGTATTTAGACTTTCGTGCCGATGCAAGTGCGGTACTTTCGCGCTTTTTTCAGCGTGCCGAGAGTAGCGATCATCGCCAAGAAGAGCGCCAAAAACAGCTAGAGAAGATCTGGAAAATCAAAGATCCTCATAAGCAAGAGCAAGCTCTCAAAGCTTATCAATCTCGAATGATCAACGAGATGCTCACCGATAGTTATTTCTCTTTGAGTCCGCAAAATTTTGTGCTCAATAGTCAGCTAAGGCAGGCGTGGCAACTCTTTCTTACCGTACTCACCGAGCCAAACTATCAAGACTATAAAATCTTAATGGTAGGGCACTCTTTTGGCGCATTACTGGCGCAAGCTACGGCCAGTCGTGCACTTATGCTCAACCTTGTGGCAAATCTTAATCGAGAAATTTATGCGGTTACCTTCGGTGCGCTCGGTGCTAATGGTGCGATTAAGAATTACTTGCCTAAATCCTATCTCGAAAGGTATATTTATACATTTAATCGAGAACAAGATATTGTCGTTAAGTTAGCTTGGGGTGGCAGTTTTGGACGCGAGTTTCTCTGGCCAGAGCATCAGCATGATCCGAGTATGGATAATATGTACGCTTTTTTAGTAGAGCGATTGTTAGGGAATCATCACTTAATTCCGATTATTTTGGATCTTGAGGCCAATAAGCTTCCCTATGCGAATTGTTTCCCGTGGATGGATCATTGTGAGCCTTAGTTACAAGATTAAATTATGCTGTTACAATGATTTATAAAGCACAAGGGGGAGCATTTGCTCCCCCTTGTAACGGCTAGTACGCTAGGTTTACTAGGTCATCAGCTACCAATTCCAAGCATCTAAAAGACGGTCGGCAAGTGCCTCAATCTTATCGTTAAGATAATTCGGGTCAGCAATGGCTGCCTGTACTCGGACAATTTCATCAGCTCGCACATCTGGTGCACGACGCACTGCTTCCAGCGCGTAGAGTCTCTCGTGTGCTAATTGAGCATCTGAGGAGACTTGAATCGATTGTCCGCGTTCACTACGCTCAACACGCCCCATGGCTTCAGGTTTCTTGACTGAAAACAGAGGATCTAGCGGATTGATCCGATTGATATTCATGGTAACTCCTTGATTAGCTCGTCTCTTTAATTATCGCCTGATTTATTCTTAACATTTATGATTATATGTAATAATTAATGCAAACTCGCCAATAAAAGGTGTACCGATTCGCTCATGGGCAAGGCTCTGAGCAGATCCGCGCCAAAATTCCTCATAGAGTTTGGTCATCTCCCTGCCGACAATGAGATGACGATCGGGGGCAAGTTCGGCAAGTTCTTTAAGTAAATTTTCCGCACGATAAGGGGATTCATAGAGCAATATTGCACTCTGCATGGTGAGCAATTCTTGGAGACGCTTGGTGCGTTTTTGCCCGCGTTGAGGAAGAAATCCAGCAAAAAGAAGCGTTTCATCATTGGTGCCCATCACCGAAAAGAGTGTAGCTAAGGCACTGACTCCCGGAATGGGATGCACCTGTCCACCCGCGAGCAAGACACTCTCCACCAGCCTCGCCCCCGGATCGCTGATACCGGGGGTGCCAGAGTCACTACAGTAGGCAACGTCATGTCCGGCCTCTAAAAGCTTGATAATACCCTGCGCCGAAGCGCGCTCGTTATGGCGATGACAGGCGAGTAAACGTTTTTGTGATATATCATAATGATGTAATAACTTAGATGTTTTACGCGTATCCTCACACCCAATGTAGGAGACCTCTTTGAGTATTCTTAAGGCGCGAAACGTGAGATCTTCTAGGTTGCCAATGGGCGTGGCGACGATATAAAGCGTACCCCACGCATCGGGATTTGACATAGGTATCTCCTTGTAAAATAGCGCGGATCTAGGTTATTCATGCTTCATCCCTTTACAGACATGTTGATAGGCATTGTGCGCGGCATCTTGAGAGGCCTCTTTTTTGTTCTGTCCAGTGCCTGTTGCCACCAATGTTTCATCAAAAAAGATACCGACCTCATACTGCTTGGCGTGATCATCGCCCCATTCACGGATGACACGATATTCTGGGAGGGTGTTCCCCCCTTTTTGTCGACATTCATTGAGTTTAGACTTGGCATCTTTGGTGAGCAGGTTCTCCGCAAGGTCATGAAAGTAAGGTTGATAGAGCTGGAGGATGAAAATACGCGCAATATTGAGGCCTTGATCGAGGTAGAGCGCACCAAAGAGAGCTTCCATCGCATCGGCAAGGAGGGCACTTTTCTGGCGACCACCATCGCGCTCTTCGCCTTTGTTGAGGAGTAAACAGCGTCCTAAGTCGATATGTTGGGCAATTTTTGCAAGCATCGCCTCGCAGACGAGGTTTGCCTTCATGCGGGTGAGTAACCCCTCGCTATGTTCGGGAAACTGATGAAAAAGATACTCTACCATAACGAGATCGAGGACAGCATCACCAAGGAATTCAAGACGCTCATTACTTGCAAGCGGACTCCTTTGTTCGTTAGCGTAAGAGCTGTGGGAGAGTGCTTGGAGGAGAAGAGATTTATCGAAGAAAGAGATTTTGAATTTCTCTTGACAGGTTTGAAGAAGACTCTGCTGATGTTTCAGCAGAGTATGATGTTGATGTTTCAACGCCGTTTAGTTCTTTTGCGAGACGATAAAGGCAAGAGCATCGCCAACTTTTTCAAAGTCTGTGGCTTTTTCGGCAGGAATGGTAATCTCCATCTCTTCCTCGATTGAGTAGACTAGATCGTATGTATCTAAGCTATCTGCATTGAGATCCTCTCTAAAGCGTGCCTCTTTGGTAACCTTGGCTGGATCTTCTACTTTGAGTTTTTCTACAATGATTTTTTTGAGTTGCTCAAAAAGTTCCTCTTCTGTATGCATAAAAACACCTCTCCTGTTTAATAAAGTTTGCCGTAGGGTTGCTACGGAATTAGATAAGAATAAAGATAAAACGTGAATTTTATCTCTTAGTTACGGGTTAAATGTCGATAATTTGACGTCCGCGATAGAAGCCACACTTTTGGCAAACACGGTGGCGGCTGACGCTATTGCCACAATTGCTACAGGTGCTTAGTTCTGGGCTTGCTAGGCGCATGTTGATGGTGCGACGACGTTTGGTGCGCGCTTTGCTGGGTTTGTACTTAGGAACTGCCATTCTTTTTATACCTCATCTTTATGATAAAAGTGATTTGCACATGCGTTTTAGGCTGGCATGCGAATGATCGGACTTTTGTGCTAGATCTTTTATCTTACTAAGTAAAAACACAACAATCCTCTTTTATTCTATAAAAAAAGGGCACTTTTGTCAAGTAAAAAGTTAGATCGATGAAAAATTTGCACGATTTTAGCGAAAATACGTTAATTTTATTGGAAGGTACTTGTCAAAAATAAAAAATCGAGTACTATTAATAAATAGGAAGAGGGTCGGTGCAGGGTGCTGATGCTTCTTTTGGGCTTGTTTAGGGAGAGGAAAAAGGAGTAGGGGTGGTCTATGTTACAGAGCGAACTTACAGAGATTTTAGAGGCAGAGCAGGCGGGGGCGAAGAGACTTTCGGCGAAGATTGCGGATTTGGCGCAACAAAAACAGATGTTGGAGCGCCAGTTGTATGAGGATTTTCGCGTCCAAAAGAGTACTCTTCTGGCGCAGCAGCGACGGGAAATCGATGCGATGAGAGTGCAAATGGAGCAGGATCTTCAGCAAAAGATAGAGACACAGCAGAGCCTTCTCTCGCAAGAGGCGCTCCTTTTAGATGCCAAGAAGGGTGAGGTGGTTAGCCTTTTAGTTGAGACCTTCTGGACAACCCCATAGGAGTCGTAAATGTTCCAAGTGCAACGCTACGCTTATATTAATGCTCGTTTACGCTCTCGTCTTTCGTATTTATTGGATAAATCTTTGCTTGTCAAGATGATTCAGGCGGGCTCTTTAGAGGAGAGTCTAGCCCATTTACGTGGCACCTATTACGATGACTTCTATCAATCTTATCAACAAAGTGGCGATTTAATTCTTGCCGAACAAGCCTTTACGCAGAGCCAGATGCGCTTACTCTCTCATTTGAGTTTGGGATTGAGTGCCTCGGTGCAAGATTTTATGAAGTCGCTCTTAATGATGCATGAGACTGCACTCCTTAAGACGGCGTTACGCGTCTGGTTTTATCGGGAGATCCTACAAAAACCGTTAAGAAGCATCTCTTTGCCTAGCGGGCAGATGCTCCTAGCATACGATATCTCCTATGAGACGCTGATGGCGAGCGCTACGCTCGACGAGATGCGTGAGCATCTTAAAGAGACGCCCTATGCCCAAATTCTTCATGCGCATGAGGCAACAATTCTTAGCGATCGCACGCTTTATGCGCTTGAGGTCGCGCTAGACCGCTATGTATTTACTGATATTCAGCGCGTCATTCACTTATTGCCTGCTGGCGAGCGTATCATGATGCAACAACTGATGGGTGCGTATATTGATATGGAAAATTTGCAATTTGGTCGAGGATTGGTTGCTTACCATGTCGATAAAAATGTGCAAATGGAGGCGGAATTTTTGTCAGGAGGCAGTCGGCTCCAGCCAAAGCTCTGGATGGATGTGATCCATGATGAGGATCAATTACGCAAGCTCTTAGTAGAGTGGTATCCGGCGCTAACGGCTCATGAGGAAGAGCCTATTTCCCTTCTGTTAATGCTTGCCGAGCGCGAACTTTTATACACGAGTGGCAAGCGCGCGTTAAGTTATCCGCCCTTCTCTTGTGCGCCGATTGTTGCCTATTTCTTTTTGGTAGAGCATGATAGACGAACGATTCTTTCGATTATCAATGCCAAGGTGTATGCAATTTCTTCCGATCAAATTATGCAGATGACACGATTAGAGTAAAATGAGGTAAATGCGATGTTATTAACGGAAAAGATGGAGTATCTCTCGGCGATTGTGCTTAGTCAGGATGTGGATAGTGTTACTAAGCGCCTCTTAGCAGTTGGTGCGGTGGAATTTGCTATTGATGCGCACTATCGTGATCAGGAAGGGGTGCGCCAATATAGCAAGAGTACAACACAGAATAAGATCGCCGATTTACGCAGGCGCTGTGGCACGCTCCTAGAGTTAGGTAAGATAGCTTATCCTGATACGCGAGATCTGGAGGTCTCTCGAGAATTACCCGCGTTAGATCTCTCCCGAGTAGAGAATCTTGTGGGGGAGCTGAATACCAAGATTGCCTCTATTCGCGAAGAGCAACGTCGTGTACAACAACGTTTACATGAGATGCGCATTCTCCAGAAGCGTCTGCTTAGTTATACCGACAATCAAGTGGAGCATGCGCTCCTAAGTTATCGAGGTCTTATCCCTTTGGTCTACGCGCCAAATTTACAGAAAAAATTGAAGAGCTTTAGCCTTGTCAGCTTAGAGACCAATCATGTCAATGAGCTAGCGTTGGAGCTTCTTTTTAATAAAAGCGATGCCCCCGAAATTATGAAGATTTTGGAGCGCTATCGCTTGAGTGAGCTTGCACCTAGCAACTTAGACGAGGTTTCCTTGCGTGAGCGTTTTCGCACACAGCTAGAAGCAAGTCTTCAGGGGCTTGTGCAAGAGCAAGAGCAACGTAGTTCGCTGGTGGAGAATTTATTGCAGTCCGAGCAAGCGAGTTTACAGAGTGCTTGGTTGGCGTTACGCGCTAAGGAGCTTTATGAGCAGATTCAGGGGCAATTCAACAGTACAAACACGACAGTGATCTTTTCCGGGTGGGTGCCAGCTTCAGAAAAAATGGTGGTGATAGAGGCACTCAAAGAAGCGACACAAGGGCGTGCGATTATTCAATTAGAGGCGGTGCCTGTCGATGCTAGCAAGAGCGAGGTGCAAGCCGAGCCTCCTACTAAGTTGAAAAATAACGTAGTTAGTCGTCCGTATGAACTTTTGGTAAATACCTATGGTGTTGTTAAATATGGTCAAGTAGACCCAACCTTTATGGTCTCGATCTTCTTTACCTTAATGTTTGGCTTGATGTTTGCTGATGCAGGGCAGGGTCTGGTGATCTTCTTTTTGGGGATCTACCTCTGGCGAAGAGCATACAAAGCAAAAAGTGCTGGAGCATCGCTGATGAATGCGGGAAAGATTGTTACGTACTGCGGTTTGTCGGCGATATTTTTTGGCGTGATGTTTGGCAGTTACTTTGGCTTTCAATGGTTGGCACCGGTCTGGTTTGATCTGCATGGTATCGTGATGACGGGGGAACCGCATCATACGACTGCTAGTTCGATTCAATCGATTTATGGCATCTTTGCCTTGAGCTTTAAGATTGGGTTTGTGGTGATTGGTACAGGCTTTCTCTTTAACGCGATCAATCAAGTACGGAAGAAGAACTATTTTGCGCTGGTTTTTGGCGCTAATGGTCTCTTGGGTGCGCTCTTTTACGCCTCGGCAATGCACATGATTTGGGATGCCCTCACGCAGGGGCTGGAGAGCTATCCTTATCGTGATCTTGTCCCACTGTTGCTTGTCGGCATTGCGGTAAGCTTTATCCTGATTCCCGTGAAACATACGCTAGAAGAGAACAAGAAAGAGAAGCGATCCTTAGCTTTTAAACAGATAGTGGTCTGGCCGTTGCAGTGGCTCTTTGAGCTTTATGAGATGATGATTGGCTACTTCTCGAGCACGGTGAGTTTTATTCGTATTGGTGCGATGGGAATGGTGCATGTGGTCTTAATGAGTGTCTTTTACTCGATGGCCCAGCAGAGTCCGTATTTATGGCTCTCGATTGTCATCATCGTCTTTGCCAACGTCTTGGTTATCGCCTTGGAGGGCTTGTTGGCGGCAGTTAATAGCATGCGTTTGCAGTTTTACGAATTCTTTAGTAGATACTTTGAGAGCGGTGGTCGCATCTATCAACCTATCTCTCTGCATGAAGAGACGGGTAAGCAGAGCTAGTTTTAGCGTTGGTGTATTTGTAGACAGTGTGAATTTTATTTGATGAAAGAGCAAAAAATATAGATTATATTAAGGTAAGGAGCGTGTAACCATGGATGGAGCACAGAAGAAATTTGCGTGGATCACGGGAGCTAGTTTTATCGCGTTGGTTTTGGCGATGGCGACTGTATTGATGGTTTTTGGTGGACAGAAAGTGCATGCCCAAGAGGCAACGCCTACGCAGCAAGAGGTGGCGGCACCCAAGGCGGCTAATGGTATGGGCTTATTGGGGGCGGGCATTGCATTTGGACTTGCGGCCTTAGGTGCAGGCATTGCAATTGCTAGTGTTGGCGCGGCTGCTTTAGGCGTTATCAGCGAGAAGCCAAAGATGCTAGGTCAAGCCTTTATCTTTGTTGCCTTAGGCGAAGGTGTGGTTATCATGGGCTTTGCGATGGCTTTTGTGATCATGCTCAACGGCTAAAGGGTCGCGTGGCATAGCGATGCAGTACTTTGTGATGGGTAGTGATGATGTGGTATTAGGCTTTCACTTAGCCGGGGTGGAGGGTGCGGTGGTGCACGACGAAGCGAGTGCTAGGGAGACTTTCCAGCGCGTGCTTGCGATGAAGGGCTTGGGTATCGTGCTTATGGAGGATACGATCGCGGATTTGATTCGAGAGGAGGTCGATGCCTACATCTTCTCGCATCAGTTCCCGCTGATCTGCGAGATTCCAGGCACACAAGGGCGTGATCCCAACCGTCAATCTTTGCATGACCTTGCGGTACAGGCGATGGGCATCAAAATATAGGAGCGTAGCATGGACAATGAGAGTGCGAAAGTTCAGATGATCGGAGCGATTGACGAGCAGAGCCAAGGGCGCATTGCGACGCTGGAGGCTCAGGCCAAGGCAGAAGAGGTGAGATTGCGCCGTGAGTTTGATGCCAAGCTTGCTACCTTTAAAGAGCAGTTAGAGCAAGAGAAGCGTCAGGAGAGCAATCAGCTAGAGCGAGATGTAGCCCAGCGTCTGACTAACGAGACGAAGCAGATGACCTTAGCTTTGCATAGTCGTATCATGAGCGAGGTGATGGAGGAGTGCTATCAACAATTGATACACCGCACCGCTACGCCGGCTTATCTGGAGCGTTTAGAATACTGGATTTTTGAAGGTATGCAGGTGGTTGCCGATGCTCAGTTGTACGTACAGTTGGGTAAATTGGATTTGTCTCTGTGGGATGAGCAAATGATGCATAAATTGATACGTAGAGCGAATGATGAGCTGGGAATGCAAGTAGAGCTTGCCTTGCATCCATCTGGCGTGCATGCTGGCGTTGGGCCGATAGTTAGCTCGCAAGACGGCAGACGCTTGTGTGATAACACTTTTGGCGCGCGTTTTGCAAGAGAGCGGGCTAGGTTGAGTCGTCTAGCTGCAAGCAAGCTATTTTAAGAGGGAAGAGATGGAGCGATTAATAGGACGAGTAAAACGCGTAACTGGCCCGGTAGTGCATATCGACGGGGTGAGCGACGCCATGATGATGGAGCTAGCCCACGTAGGCAAAGAGCGTATTATCGGTGAGGTGGTTAAGCTAGCTGGCGATAGTGCGGTGGTGCAGGTGTATGAGAGTTCGGTGGGGATTGCACCGGGGGATGAGGTTTATGGCGAGGGCATGCCCTTGAGTGTAGAGCTTGCTCCGGGGTTGATTGGATCGATCTATGATGGTATTCAGCGACCCCTACAAGCATTGGAGGCTGCCAGTGGTGCCTTTATGGCTCGAGGCATTAGTGCGCCTGCGATCAGCTATGAAAAGCGTTGGTCATTTACCCCCAAGGTTACGCAAGGGAATAAGGTGAATGTTGGTGATGTGCTTGGGGTGGTTCCAGAGAGTAGTGCGGTGGAACATCGCATAATGTTACCTGCGCATGTGGGTAATGGCGCTACGGTGGAGATGGTGCAAGTCGCCGGTGAGTACCTTGTTGACGAGGTAATCTTCAAGGTCAAGAGTGCACAGGGTAAAGAGTACGAGCTCACTATGGTTCAGCGTTGGTCGATTCGCACACCACGTCCGGTTAAGGAGCGTCTACCTTTGGATATTCCTCTGATTACAGGGCAACGGGTTATCGATACGCTCTTTCCGTTAGCAAAAGGTGGTGCGGTAGCGTTACCAGGTCCTTTTGGCGCGGGTAAGACAATGACGCAACATGCGGTAGCAAAGTGGTGTGATGCGGATATTATTGTCTATATTGGCTGTGGCGAACGTGGGAATGAGATGACGGATGTGTTGAATGAATTTCCGCACTTGATTGACCCTAGAACTGGCAAGAGCTTGATGGAGCGTACGATTTTGATCGCCAATACCAGTAATATGCCGGTCTCTGCGCGTGAGGCGAGTGTCTATACGGGGGTTACCATCGCCGAGTATTATCGGGATATGGGCTATCACGTGGCGATTATGGCAGATTCTACGAGTCGTTGGGCAGAGGCGATGCGTGAGCTCTCAGGTCGTATGGAAGAGATGCCTGCTGAAGAGGGCTTTCCTGCCTATCTTCCCACAAGAATCGCAGCTTTTTATGAGCGTGCGGGGTTGATGTGCAACCTCAATCATAGCCACGGATCGGTAACGATTATTGGTGCGGTATCGCCTCCGGGGGGAGATTTCTCCGAGCCGGTAACTCAGCACACCAAACGCTTTGTGCGTGCCTTTTGGGCGCTCGATCGATCGCTGGCTTATGCAAGGCACTTTCCTAGCATTAGTTGGATCGACAGCTATTCGGAGTATTTGCCTGATCTGCAAGGGTGGTGGCAACGTGAGGTGAGCGAAGAATTTACCAAAAATCGTAATACCATGGTAGAATTACTATTGAAGGAGGACAAGTTGCAACAAGTGGTTAAGCTGGTGGGTGCCGATGCATTGCCTGAGAGCCAGCAATTTGTCTTAGAGGTTTGTACGATGTTTAAAAATGCCTTTTTACAGCAGAGCGCTTTTGATAAGGTGGATCAATTTTCTACGATGCAGAAACAGGCTAAAATGCTTGGACTCATTGTGCGCTATTGGCAACTGGGCAGTCAAGCGATTCGTAATGGCGCGCACTTGGTGCATATCCGCCAGCTTGATGCGGTGCGCGCATTGGTGCGAATGAAACTTACCGTACCGAACGAGCAATTAGAAGAGTTTGATGCCATGGAGCTAGCATTAGAGCAAGCAATTAGCCAGACGGAGGGAAGAGATGCTTAGTTCAAAGGATAGTATTGATCGTGCCTTACTTGCTAAGCGCGAGTATGTGGGTATTAGCGAGATTAATGGTCCATTAATTTATATTAAAAATACGCACAATATTGGCTATCAAGAGCTGGTGGAGTGTTCTGATAAAGAGGGAAACGTTCGCTTAGGGAATGTGCTTGATACCAGTAAAGATGTGGTGGTGGTGCAGTTGTTTGAGAGCACCACGGGGCTCAATTTGCCAGATACGCGCGTAAAATTTTCGGGGCAACCTTTGATGCTTGGCGTGAGCGAGAGCATGCTGGGCAGAGTTTTTGACGGTTTGGGGCGCCCGATTGATGGCGGAGCGGAGATTATCCCTACAAAAGAACTTAATGTCAATGGTTTGCCGATGAACCCTGCTTCGCGTCTGTATCCCAAGAATTTTATCCAGACGGGCATTAGCCTTATCGACGGGATGAATACCTTGATTCGTGGGCAGAAGCTTCCTATTTTTAGTGGGAACGGTATGCCTCACGAGCGGTTGGCGGCGCAGATTGCGCGTCAGGCGAAGATTACGGGGGGCGATGGCACCGAGGAATTTTGCGTGGTTTTTGCTGCGATGGGTGTAAAGAGTGATGTGGCGCATTACTTTACCAAGACCTTTGAGGAGTCGGGGGTGTTGGGCAATGTGGCGCTCTTTTTGAGTCTGGCGGATGATCCAAGTGTGGAACGCACCATTACCCCGCGTGTCGCGCTCACCTTGGCCGAACACTTGGCCTTTGATTGTGATAAGCACGTCTTGGTGATTATGATTGACATGGCTAACTACTGCGAGAGTCTGCGCGAGATCTCTACTATGCGATCGGAGATTCCTAGCCGTAAGGGCTATCCGGGGTATCTCTATTCTGACTTAGCCGAGCTTTATGAGCGCGCTGGCATGCTTAAAGGCAAGAAGGGATCGATTACGCAAATTCCTATTCTCACGATGCCTAATGATGACATTTCGCACCCCATTCCCGATCTGACAGGATATATTACCGAGGGACAAATTGTCTTTGATCGCATGATGCATGCGCAAGGCATCTATCCACCGATTGCTAGTTTGGCGAGTTTATCGCGCTTGATGAAGGACGGTATTGGTGAGGGGCTTACTCGGGCTGATCATCCACATCTATCGGCACAACTCTTTGCTGCATATAGTTATGTCAAAGATGTCCGCAATTTAGCCTCGGTGATTGGTGAGGATGAGTTGACCGATTTGGATAAGAGCTATATCGCTTTTGGCGAGGCGTTTGAGCGTGATTTTGGGGCGCAAGGCTTTGAGGAGAATCGTACGATTGAAGAGACATTGGAGCGTGGTTGGCGCTTGGTCTCGATGCTACCTAAGGAGGAGTTGACGCGTCTAACCGAAGAGGAGATTGAGCAATATTATGGCCACTAAGCACCAATACGCCCCTACCAAGACGAATCTCAATAAGCTTAAAGATGAGCTCAAATTTGCTAAACAGGGCTATGAGTTACTCGATCAAAAGCGCACGATTTTGATTATGGAGTTGATGCGATTGATTGATCAGGCTACGGAGTTTGAGGAGCGGGCAGACGCGCTATTAGCGAGTGCGTATAAGGCATTACGCGACTCGGTGGTGGCCAATGGGCGACTCAATGCCTACGCACAGGCATTAACGGTGAACATTGAGAGTGAAATTGTGGTGGATAATCGGCGCATTATGGGAGTGAGTATTCCTGCGGTTACTACGCATTTTGTCGATCATCCCCCTTATTACAGTGGATATGGTGCGGGATCGGCGCTTGATGAAGCCGTGATCGCCTTTAAGCAGGCGGTACAGCTGATGGGGCGTCTGGCGGAGCTAAAGATTGGTATTATGCGTTTGGCGCACGAGGTCAAGCGTACGATCCGTAAGGTTAATGCGCTAGATCGTATCGCTATTCCTAGTGCGCAGGGACAAATTCGGGTGATAGAGTCGCATTTAGAGGAGAGCGAGCGCGATATGTTTGTCTTAATGAAGAGCGTCAAACAGCATCTACAGAAGAGGCAGTAAAGGAGGATGAAGATGGAGGGTATACCAAAAATTTTGGTTTACGCTGATGGTACAGACGAGGCGCTTACTGCTATGAAGTATGCGATTTACATGGCAAAGTCTTATCAGTTAGAACTTTATGGCGTGCATGTGATTAATACCAAGGCGCTTAATGATTTGGTACGTGCGAAGATATTTTTGCAGTTGGAGCAAGAGGAGTATCTACAAGATATGCAAAACGATGCGCGTAAGCATTTGGATGAGTTGATTCACTTAGCCCAAAAGAAGGGGGTGCTGGTGCATCCGCTTATCGAAGAGGGCGAGGTTTATAAAGAGGTGATACGCGTAGTTAAGGAAGAGGAGATAAACATCTTGGTTATCGGTGAGTTGGCCTCGATTCGCAGTAAGCGCGATGAGCATCACAATGAGATGGAGCGTCTGCTACGCAACGTCTCCTGTTCGGTCTTGGTGGTTAAGGATAGTAAGCGGGTAGACAAACTTTATAATACATTGTAAGATAGAGCAGAGAGTCGCTATCTTAAGGGAGAGAAGAGATGAATGTAATGAAGACATTAAATGTACATCGGATTAAAACACCATTAGTTTCGCACAAAAAAGAGGACGTTTTACGTGAGCTGGTGATGATATTGGCAAAAGATAACATTATTAGTAATGTAGAAGAGGCCTATATGGCCGTGGTGGCGCGCGAGCAGAAGGGTTCGACGGGATTGGGTGGGGAGATTGCCATTCCACATGCGAAGACTACCGAAGTGGAGAAGGTGGCTATGGCGATTGGTATTGCCCCTGATGGCATCGCTTTTGATAGTTTGGATGGGGCACCGGCGAAGATCTTCTTTTTGATTTTGGCTAATCCGGAGTACGCGTCGTTGCATATTGAGGCGCTCAATGAGATTGCGCATCTTACGCGTGATAAGGCATTTTGTCAAGAGTTGATTCGCGCGAAGAGTGCCCAAGAGGTTCTATCCATTATTCAACGTGAGGAGTAGTTTGGTTAGCATCGATACAATTAGAAATTTAGTGGAGAGAAAAGAGACATCTCTTGCACCCTTGTCGGCATATCTCTTGCAGGAGTTGATCGCGCGATTACCTAGGGAATATATGGCATTAGAGACGATCTTGCATCGTCTGCTTCTTGCGGTTGATGGGGGATCGTTAGCGCTCGAACTTAGCAATAAGGAGCTGGAGCGTTTACGTAGTTGCGAACTGGTTAGTCTTGAGGATGTGGCTGGAGAGCGAGCAACTCCTTTGGTTTTATCGGGGAGGTATCTCTATTTACGGCGTTTTTGGAATTTGGAAGAACGTGTGGTTGATTTGATGAAAAATGAGCTGATCATGCGCTCTTCGGCTACGGCGTTTGAGGTTAGAGAGCCAGAAGCGTTGTTGCATGCTTGGCAAGCTTCGGATTCGTCTGTGAATGAGGCGATCGCCTTGGCGGGGGCGCGCATTTTGGCGAGCGATTTCTTATTGTTGAGCGGTGGGCCAGGATCGGGGAAGACCTTTTCTTTGGTGCGATTGCTCAAACTTTTGGATTTATGGGCAGGGCATGCTGGGAAGAGGTTGTCGCTTTTGGTGAGCGCGCCTACGGCAAAGGCGGTGGCACGTATCCAAGAGGGGATGCATAAAGAGGCTAAGTTTTCACACTTTGATTTAATGTTGAGTACGCTGCATCGGGCGCTGGGCTATCGCAGTGATGGCACGTTTACCCATGGACGAGCGTATCCGCTTAGCGTTGATGTGGTGATTGTCGACGAGATGAGCATGGTGGATATCTACCTTTTTGAGCAACTCTTGAGCGCGCTACCTAGGCGTTGTAAGGTTATCTTTTTAGGCGATGCCGATCAACTACCGAGCGTTGCGCGTGGGGCGATTTTATCGGACTTGGTCTATTATCATCAACATCCGCAAGAAATTCCGACGGGTAAGCATGATCCTTTAGCAAAAAACATGCTCTTTTTGAAAGGAAGTCAGCGATCGAATGTGGCGATTTTGGGACTAGCTCAAGCTTTTTTGCGTGGGGATAAAGCAGAGGTGGAAAAGATCCGTAGTGAGGTGCGTGCGCACCAATCGGAGAGTCTCTTTTTTCATGCATTGCCGACAGATGCGTCGAAATTTTACGACTGGGTCAAAGAGCAGTATGCTATGTATATCCCTAAAACAGCGAGGCTTGGCGCGTATGATGCAACCTTCGGGTTGAATGCTAGGCAAATCGAAATAGCAAAAGCATTCTTTGCGATGTATGATATGTTTGCGGTGATTACACCGGTGCATGATGGCGCGTATGGTGTGAAGAGCATTAACTTAGAGGTGCGTAAGCGGTTGGGTTTTTTGGATAGTTTGTATGATGGTATGCCGATTGTGATTACGGTGAATCAACCTGAACTTGGCTTGGCAAATGGCGATCGGGGGGTGATATTGAAGCTGGATGGCACGTACTATGCACTTTTTCGCGAGGGCGAATCGACCTATCGCTGTTATCTATCGACGGAGCTAGGTGCGTATGAGGTGGCTTATGCGATTACGGTACACAAAAGTCAGGGATCGGAGTATGAGAACGTGGCGGTATTGCTTCCTAGTAACGCAAAGCGCTTGCTTGATCGAAGCCTGATTTATACGGCGATTACACGGGCAAAGTCGCAAGTGAGGATCTTTGGAGGCGACGAGGAGATTGGCTATAGTTTAGCCCAGAGGCAACAACGTGTGAGTCAGATAGCGAGCAAAATTTTAGATTGATAGGTTTTTTGCGAATAAATATCTAAAAATTACGCACATCGTCAATTTTCTTTGGTATAAATGATAAAAAGATCTTCTCTTTTTGTATAAAAATATGGTATAATAAGGGTATATCGATAAAAATCGATGCAATAAGTTCTATAAATAAAGAGAGAATAACAGCAGTGAAAGCAAGAATTCATCGTTTAAAACTGATTGAGCGGTTGATAGCGGAGAAGCATATTTCTAGCCAAGAGCAACTTCAAAGTCAGCTGGAGCACGAGGGCTATAAGGTTACTCAGGCCACGCTCAGTCGTGATTTGCGTACGCTACAGGTGTGGCGTACGGTGGATAAATTTGGTTCATTCCGCTATATGCTCCCCGGTGAGGGAGGGACACAGAATAATTATTTAAATGAATCACAGTTGGATATTGAGCGCGGTTGTCTGTCGCTCGATTTTTCTGGAAATATGGCGGTTTTTCGCTCGCCAGAGGGCTTTGCAAACTCGCTGGGCTTGGCGATTGAACACCTTGGCTTTGATGAGATTTTGGGGTTAATCGCTGGGTTTGATACCGTCTTTGTTGCCCTAAAAGATAATGTAACGCGCGAGGGATTTGTGAAATCGCTTAAAGAGAAAGTGCCTAATATTCGTATCAAGGATTATGCTTAATGGTGGGAGTAAGGAGAATGTATAAACTTTGGGCGGTTGCCCTGTTGAGTGTGGGATTGTTGAGCTGTCAGAAGAGTGCTGATGCTCAGAGTGCTTCGTCGGAGCAAAAACGTGTAAGTGAGCAGAAAAATTTAATCATTGAAGGAAGTCAGATGGACAGAGACGAACGTATCAAGACGTTGAATGATGGCTTATATGCCGTTATTAGCACCACCCGTGGGGATATTTGGGTAGAGTTATTCTACGAGCAGGCACCGTTGACGGTGGTCAATTTTGCTGGATTAGCCATGGGAAGCTTGAGTAAGGCGAATAAGAGTGGGGCATTTTACGATGGCTTGACCTTTCACCGTGTGATCGATAATTTTATGATTCAGGGTGGAGACCCAACTGCGAGTGGGTCGGGTGGGCCTGGTTATCGCTTTGCTGACGAAATTGTGGAAGGTCTCACCTTTAATCGTGCGGGTCTCTTGGCGATGGCGAATGCGGGTGCTGGGACAAATGGAAGTCAATTCTTTATTACGCACGTGCCTACACCGCATTTGAATGGCAAGCATACTATCTTTGGGCAAGTGGTTGCTGATATCGATCAGCAGGTGGTGAATGCGATCAAGCAGAATGATCGTATCGAGACGGTTACGATTTTGCGTAAGGGTGATAAGGCGCAGGCGTTTGTGATTGATCAGGCGAATTTTGATGCTATCGATTTGGATTACAAAACCAAAGAGCGCGCGACGCAGGAGAAGGCGAATGCGTCGATGATTGCTGAGATTAAGAAGCAGTATCCGAATATCCAAGTGAGTGAGCTGGGTGTGTATTATATTATCGAGAAGGCGGGGAGCGGCGAGCGTCCAAACCGCGGACAGGTGGTGAGTATGCATTATGATGGCGTGCTCTTTCCTAGTGGGAGTCGTTTTGACAGTAGCTACCAACGCAACGAACCGATTGAAGTGCCTGCTGGCGATGGCTATGTGATTGCGGGGTGGGATGAGATGATGCTTCAGATGCAAGTGGGGGAAAAACGTATTGTCATTTTGCCACCAGAGCTTGCCTATGGGGCGGCTGGTCGTCCACCGGTGATTCCACCAAGTGCGTGGCTTCAGTTTACGATGGAGCGCGTCTCTTAGGCGAATTTTTTATCTAGGAATAGCGAAAGGCAAGGAAGTTGGGATGATTTTCTTGCCATTATTCTTTATAAAAAGTAGGTTGGCAATATATAGGATGTTGTGTGTAAAAAGTAATCATAATTAATTCTTTCTATTTAAACAATTAACTTGACTTTTAATTAACTTTTGCGTAACATTAAAAGAGTAGAGGGAGCAAGCTGGCCAGCGGAGTAAACTTTATGCCTAATCAAGAAGAATGGAGGATATAAAATGATTATCAATCATAATATGAGTGCGATGAACGCCAATCGAAATTTAAACAACACCAATCAGGTGATGCGTAAGGACATGGAGAAGCTTGCTACGGGGCAACGTATTACCCGCGCAGGCGATGATGCTTCTGGGTTGGCGGTTTCGGAGAAGATGCGCGCGCAGGTGCGTGGATTGAATCAGGCTGTTCGTAACATTAATGATGGTGTTTCGTTTATTCAGACCACCGAGGGGTATCTGCAAGGCACTACAGAATCGCTACAACGTATCCGAGAGTTATCGGTGCAGGCGGCTAACGGTATCTATGCCGAAGAGGATCGTGGGTATATTCAGGTTGAGGTTTCGCAGATGGTAACGGAGATTAACCGAATTGCCTCACAGGCGCAGTTCAACACGATGAATCTTTT
The DNA here is from genome assembly GCF_028748145.1 of Entomospira culicis. Classification (NCBI taxonomy): domain Bacteria; kingdom Pseudomonadati; phylum Spirochaetota; class Spirochaetia; order Spirochaetales; family Spirochaetaceae; genus Entomospira; species Entomospira culicis. The sequence goes on from NZ_CP118181.1 coordinate 48,642, forward strand.
GGATGGGAATTTAGCCGAAGGGACGGAAGGGATGCGTATCCATATGGGCGCGAATACGGATCAGTACTCGTCGATGTATGTGAACTCGATGAGTGCGGAGTCGCTGGGTGTGGAGGGTATCAGCTTGCTTACGGCGGACGAGGCTAATACTGCGATTGCGACAGTGGATCGCGCTCTACAGATGGTGAGTAGCGAGCGCTCCAATTTGGGTGCGTATCAAAACCGTATGGAGATGGCCTCGCGTAGTCAGGCAACGGCATCGGAGAATCTCCAATCTACGGAGAGCCAGATTCGCGATTTGAATATGGCAAACGGAATGGTTGAGTTAAGTCGTGAGCAAATTTTGAATCAAGCTGGTACGGCGATGCTGGCACAAGCCAATCAAAGTAGCTCTGGTGTGATGCGACTTTTGGGATAATTTGCACAAATTGTAAAGAAAAATTTCGAGAAAGAGTACAGTTTGATGTGCTCTTTCTTATTTATAATATAAGAGGATAAAAATTTTCAGAAAGAATGTGAATTTTTGCATTAGGTACTTCCCTTTTTTTTATAAACATGTTATACTTAATATAAATCTGGCAGAAATGCCTAAAACCAAGAATGAGTGCAAAATGGATTTTTGTACTTCAGAATCTATGGAGGGAGAAAAATGATTATCAATCACAACATGAGTGCGATGAACGCAAATCGCAACTTAGACAACACCAATCAAGTTATGCGCAAAGACATGGAGAAGTTGGCTCAAGGTCAACGCATCACCCGCGCTGGTGATGACGCTTCGGGGCTTGCTGTATCGGAGAAGATGCGCGCACAAGTTCGCGGTTTAAACCAAGCTGTTCGTAACATCAATGACGGTGTTTCTTTTATTCAAACCACCGAGGGTTACCTACAAGGTACCACCGAGTCTCTACAACGTATTCGTGAGCTCTCCGTACAGGCTGCTAACGGTATCTACGCTGAAGAAGATCGTGGTTATATCCAAGTAGAGGTTTCCCAAATGGTAACCGAGATCAACCGTATTGCTTCTCAAGCTCAGTTCAACACCATGAACCTTCTTGATGGTACCATGGCTGAGGGAACTGACGGTATGCGTATCCACATGGGTGCTAACACCGATCAATACTCGTTTATGTATGTTAATTCGATGACCGCTGAGGCTCTTGGCGTAGAGGGTGCTGATGTTACCACTATGGATAACGCTAACACCTTGATCGCTACCGTTGATAACGCTCTAAAAACCGTTAATGAACAACGTTCTAACCTTGGTGCATACCAGAACCGCATGGAAATGGCTTCCCGTAGTCAGGCAACTGCTTCGGAGAACCTACAATCCACCGAGAGCCAAATTCGTGATTTGAATATGGCAACTGGTATGGTTGAGCTTGCTCGTGAGCAAATCCTTAACCAAGCTGGTACTGCTATGCTTGCACAAGCTAACCAGAGCACAGCTAGTGTTACTCGTCTTCTTAACTAAAATTTAGCTTAAGTTTGATAATGAAAACCCGTCTTTATAAGAGACGGGTCTCTTTTTTTCTTAATAAAAGAGAGTCAGTATGTTAATCAGGAGGAACAAATGATTATCAATCACAACATGAGTGCGATGAACGCAAATCGTAATCTCAACAACACCAATCAGGTTATGCGTAAAGACATGGAAAAATTGGCTCAAGGTCAACGCATTACCCGCGCCGGCGACGACGCTTCGGGACTCGCGGTATCGGAAAAGATGCGCGCACAAGTACGCGGCTTAAACCAAGCCGTACGCAACATGAATGATGGCGTCTCTTTTATTCAAACAACAGAAGGCTACCTACAAGGCACCACCGACGCGCTTCAACGTATCCGTGAGCTCTCCGTGCAGGCAGCCAACGGTATCTACGCTGAAGAAGATCGTGGATATATTCAGGTTGAGGTCGATCAGATGGTAACCGAGATTAGCCGTATCGCATCCCAAGCCGAGTTCAACACCATGAAGCTTTTGACTGGTGATTTTGGCGAAGGCACGAGCGGAATGCGTATCCATATGGGTGCTAACACCGATCAATTTACCACCATGTACGTGGGCGCAATGACTCCAGAGGCGTTAAGCATTGGTACCGATCAGGGTGAGTCGCTGGTTGATGTCTCGACCATGGATGGTGCTAACAGCTCGATTGCGATGGTTGATGTCGCACTCCAAACGGTTAATCGCCAGCGCGCCGATCTTGGTGCCTATCAAAACCGCATGGAGATGGCTTCTCGTTCCCAAGCAATTGCTTCGGAAAACCTACAATCCACCGAGAGCCAAATCCGTGATCTCAATATGGCAAGTGGCATGGTCGAACTTGCACGTGAGCAGATTCTCAATCAAGCTGGAACTGCCATGCTTGCCCAAGCCAATCAGAGTGCAGCAACTGTTACGCGCCTCTTAGGTTAAGCACCTCTTTGTCCGATAATATGGGAGAGGAGCAATCTTCTCCCATATCTTTTAAAACAAAGCTCTTGTCAAAAAGATAAAAATAGCTTATTCTATGAGCGATTAGACCGCAGGAGGTTCATGCGATGGCCGAATTAGGTGTCCCTGGTGTTAGTAGCCAGTACGATCAATATATTGAGCGCTTGGTGGAGCTTGCCAAAGTGCGACGCAAACCCATCGAGGAGCGCTTAGAGCAGAGCAAACTACGCAAAAGTGTCTGGATGGAGCTGAATAATCGCTTATTAAAGCTTGAGGAGGCCAGCCGTCAGCTGTATGGTCTTAATAATGTCTTTCGCGATCGCATGGCAACTAGCACGAATGAAGATGTGGCGATTGTGCGTCCGCGTCGCGATATTGAGCCTGTCGATATGCAGATTCAGGTGAAGCAGATCGCCAGTGCCGATCGCTTCTCTTCGCAGCCTGTCGATGTTACCCGTACTATCGAGGCTGGTATCTATCAATTTCGGGTGGGTGATGAGGAAATTAATGTCAATTTTGCCGGAGGCGACCTGAGAGCCTTTAGTGAGGCGCTCAATGCGATCAACCCTGAGGTGTTACGCTCTTCAGTGGTACAGAGCCACGCTAATCAACAGACGATATTTTTAGAGTCTCGCTTGATTGGTGCGCAAAATGCTATCGACTTTGAGGGCAAGGCGAAAGAGCTCGCGTTTGATTTAGGGCTCATCACCGATCAAGTTGATCTCACTTTACGCGTGGAGAGTGACTCACGTAGTGCTAATGCGGTTGGGCGACTCTTCGACCCCAAAGAAGAGCTTTTGCTTAGCTCGGGGCGTACCGTGGCTTTGGCGGTAGAGGTCGATGATGATCGGATTCAAGAGGGCGCAATTTTACGCCTACAATATAGCACACAAGATCGTCCTAGACCGAATGTTGCCTTCTTGGCGGCTGCTGATCGGCAAAATGTCGATCAAGCTCTGCGTGAGGGGCGCTTAACCCCCGTAACCCCCGACAATATCCCTTATGATCTGCCTGTCTCTAGCCCTAATGATAATGTTTTCTTGCGTATTAATGATCGCTTAGTTGCGCTCTCTTCGCTTGCCAACACCGCCGGTGAGGATGGCATGATTGAGTTATCTCTTGATCAATTTGCTGGTCAGCGCCTGCAGGGCATTGTCTTGAATAATCAGGATGGAGTGCGTGATATCACGATTAATAGTATGGAGTTATCTTTTCCTAATCTCACCGATTGGACACCGATTAATGCGGTCTCTCGGGCGCAAGATGCCGAATTCAATATCGATGGTGTGGATGTAACGCGCGATACCAATGTGATTGAAGATCTCGTTCCGGGGCAGACTATTGAGCTACGTAGTGCTAGCGATGAGGTGGTCGATTTAAGTGTAAAATACGATACAGAAAAGGCCACCCGCGCGATTGAGGAGTTCCTCTTTTACTACAACTGGACGGTCTTTCATATCAATGCCGCCACCACGATACGTGATAACGAGAGCATCTTAGAGACGGGATACTACACGACCGAGCGCGACGTGGAACTTGCTAAGGAGATTCTGGGGTTGATGCAGGGCGATCAACAGCTCAATGGGTTAAAGAGCCGTATGCAATCGATGATGATTTCGGCTTATCCTATTGGTGTGGATGGCGAAGAGCAGTATATTTTTGCGAATATGGGTGTAAGTACCAGACGACTCAACTCTTCGGCTAGTGGTGCCGACCGTTTAGGCTACTTTAATATCCACGATCAAGATCGCTTTGAATTCGCACTTAATGAGAGTTGGGAAGATGTGCGCGACTTTTTTGCCCGCGCTCCGCTTTCCCAAGGTGTCTATGAGACGGGCTTGGTGCGTGGTCGTATGCCAAACCCTAATCCTGATCCCACCAAAGAAGAGGATCAATTTTTACCCACAGGGTTAAGCGCGACGGCAAGCACGTACACTTTTGGCCCTCGTAGTGTGATTGCCACGCGCTCACAACAGCTTGATAGTGAAATTAAGCGTCATACCGACGCCCTTACTGCCTTTGATGAAGATCTCGAGCGCAAGCGCCAGCAGTGGATCCGTGACTTTGCCGCTGCCGAGAATGCCCAACGCGAAATGGAGCGCCTGCAGAGTCAGATTGAGGGTATGAATCGTAGTCAAAATAATCGTTAAAGAGGTGTTAGGTGAAGATAGAGATTGATGGAGTAGATGTGCCGTATCAGCTAGATGGCGAGAAGGTGTTGGGTGATCTTATCCCAACCTTGCGCCTCTATCTCTTTAATCAGGGGCGGATGATTGAGCAGTTGCTGGTGGATGGTGCAGGTCGTGGTATTGATGCTCAATTACCCATCACGCAGATCGGGTTGCTTAGTTTAACCACCGCGGTTATTTTAGATCTTGATGAGGTGAGCAAGCGTGCGAATACTCTGCTTAAACATATCGAAACAGGTAAGGGATGTCAGTTAGATAAATGCGCGCACAACATTACGCAGTGGGCAAAGAGTGTGGAATTTTGGTTGCAAGATTTCTCTCTCTCGCCTGACTTCTTCCAACTTTTGGCCCGACTCCCTCAATATGATGGCAAAGCAGAGGAGACGTCGCTCTATCAAAAAGCGCTTACGGTGGTGGTGCGTTGCCTTGCCGAGCGTAATGCTGAGCTTGAAGATCCCATTACTGTAACGTTGCATGGCATGCAGGCGTTGCTAGAGAAAGAGCAAGCGATGTTGGATATGGGGATTACGCTTCAGAGCAATCAGGATGCGACCTCTGCCTATGAGATTTTGCTCTTTACCGAGGCTTTACAGAAGCTAAAACGGGTCAGTCGCCTCTTACCGGAGAGCCACGATGCGCTTTATGATCGTCTGGATGCTTGGCTGGAGGAGAGCCTTGGCATTATGACGCAGATGGTGGAAGCATTTGATACGAAAGATTTTATCCTTACTGCGGATTTGGCTGAATATGAATTGGTGGAGCGCCTCCAATCTTTAAAAACGTTAGAAGAAGAATTTCGCGTGCTCTCTTTGGGGCAATCCTAACGTTGATGGTGATTTATTCGTTACTTGTTCTTCTCTCTTTGACTCTGCTATTTGCGATGCTCTACCGCTCATGGCTCTACGTGCGCTATCGACAATGGCGTTTTCATCATCAAGCGATACGTATTGGCATGAAGAGTGAGCCTCGCCGACTCTTGTGGCAATTGGTGCGCGACTATCACATCAAAGAGAGCGCCTATACGCTGATGAATTCGCGACTACTTAATAAAATTCTTCTTAAGGCACTCAACGATGTGGAGATGGATTTGAGTATCTCCCTTAAAGAGCGCGAGCTTTTACAGTATCAATATTACGAAATCAAACGCTTTTTTGATCGGGTGAAGGTATCGCCTAGCTTGTTGACTACCAAGGATTTACCGATGGATGCGCTTCTACTAATCAATAAGCCCGATAATGTGCGATTATCTTTGCGCGCGCGGTGCATACAGTTGACAAATTTAGGGTTTTCGGTGGCGCTAGAGAAGATGTCCCAAGAGCAGTGGGCAACTTTGAGCCATCGCGGGATTTTTGAGTTTCTCTATACCGATGCCCAGCACTTTGAGTATCACTTTACGGCAAAACTACGCACGGTAAAGGAAGATTCTGGGCAATTATCGCTCTTTTTTGCGCATAGCAAATCGATAGAGATTCTTGCTGATCAACGCCCGCCTTCGCGCCGTTTTGATCGCGAGGCTCTGCTTGCGCCAGCCGATCTGCTTTTAGATAAGACGGGAAATCGTCAATTTACTGCCCAAAAAGAGGAACTATGCTCTCTCTTAGAGCTCTCGCTGGTGGGCGCGGTGCTTAAAAGTAGCCAAGATTTGCTTTTGCATCAATTTGTCTACTTACAATTTATGGGCGCTACGCAACGTGTGGTCTGTTATGGTCGGGTGGAGAAGCTGGTGCAACTGGGCGAGCAAAAGCAAATACATGTACAATTTTTACAAACGAGCCGATCGAGCTTGAATCAAATTAGCTATTTAGTGTATGATTTATGAACGTAGATGAGGATGAAAAGCTATGGAATTAATCGAAATTAGAGAGATAGAACCAGAACCGAACGCGGTCTACTATCGTCAGAAGTATGATGGTAAGGCGCACTTTCGCAGTGAAGCCATTGGCGACTTTGAAGTCCCTATTCACTTTATCGTGGAGACCGACCCACTAGGACAGAAGAGCATTACTGCATCATTTCCTAAGGGGGCAGAGTACCCATTGATTCCTTTGGTGCGTTTGTTAAAGGAGCGTATTTTGGAGTTGCACAATAATGGACACCTCTATTAAGGAAGCGCCAGAGTATTATCGCTGTGCAAGTGAGGATGAGCTCTTTCTTTTAGGAGAGAGGTTGGCTTCGCGATTAACGCCTCAAACCACGGTGCTTCTTAAAGGTACGCTGGGGGCGGGTAAGACATTATTGGTGCGTGGCATGATGAGCTATTTTGGGGTCTCGCCTGGTATGGTGGCCTCACCATCGTTTGCTATTGTCCACGACTACCCTGCCTCTATCCCAATTAAGCATCTCGATCTTTATCGCATTACTGATCTTGATTCGTGGTATCAGTTGGGCATCGAGGAAGAGCTTGGGCGCGCCCTCCTTTTAATTGAGTGGCCGCAGTTGATCGAAGCGGAAATTCCCTCGCCCAAGGTGGAGATTTCGATCACTATCGAGGCGGACAATGCGCGTAAGGTGGCGGTGGTATGGAGTTGAGCAAACCTAACATTCTTTCTATCGACAGTGCTGGGGCGTACCTAGGCGTGGCGCTCTTGCGTGGCGATACTCTGTATGAAGAGCGCATCGTAGGCGATAGCAAACAGCAAGAGGCACTCACCCCCACCCTACAGCGTTTAGTAGCTAAGGCAGAGCTTACCCCTCAGGCGATCGATCTCATCACGGTGATGCGTGGTCCTGGCACCTTTACGGGGTTGCGCGTGGGTATGGCGGCGGGCAAGGGTATTGCCTATGCGCTCAAGAAGCCGTTGGTGAGTCTATCTACGTTATTGGTATATGCAGAAGAGCTTAAAAAGCATACCTACAGTGCGGTAATTCTGGATGCGCGTAAGCATCGTTATTATGCGCAACTTTTTCACTTTGGCAAGCCGATAAGTGAGCCTTTGGATATTGGCGCACTGGAGCTTAGCCAGAAGATGACGGATGTTTCTTCCCTTGAGTGGTGGGTGAGTGGTTATGGCGTGGATAGCTTTATGCAGGAGATTATTAGAGATGACCTTGCGTGTATCCCGCTTGAAACGGCGCACGAGGCGAAGGCGGGACTTTTGGCGCGCTTGGCTTTTGCGCATTATCAAGAGCTGGGGGCAGATGATTTCGCGCAAGGCCCGATGTATCTACGCTTGAGTGAGGCGCAGTTGAGTATTCAGAGTAGATAGGTATGTTATCTCGATATAAAAAGATTTGGTGGGCGCTTTATGCTGGACTTTTGAGTTTATTGCTTGTCGATCTCTTTCTTGGGTCGATGAATTTTGGGTTGCAAGCCCAGCAACGGCGAGAGATCGAACAAATGCAAGAGAATCTCGATGCGTTGCTCTCGTTGCAGGTGATGTTAGAGGCAATTAAGGCAGACCACGAGCATAACGATGAGACGATTATTTTGGAGGCACGAAAAGTTGGCTTTTTTCGCCCCAATGAGGCGCTAATCGTGGTGCGTGGGGTGGAGAATCTTGCCGACAATCGTGAGGTGGGTCAGGTGGTACGCCAAGTGGTAGATCGGAAGCCTGCATTACGTTGGTATGGAATTTTCGCCTTTGTTGTCGCGTTCTGCTTGGTGCTGATGGGTCAACTCTTTTTGCATCGAGAGGAAGAGTAGTCAAAGAATTTTCTGGTATGGTGTAGCGTTTTTCTTGGTGATAAGATAGTTGTTTCGCACCAAGGGTATGAGGAGTAAGGAATGGATTTTGATATTATTGTGATTGGCGCGGGGCATGCTGGCATTGAGGCGAGTTTGGCGGCGGCGCGTCTGGGCGCAAAGACGCTCTTGGTTACGCAGACGATAGAGAGCATTGGGCGTATTAGTTGTAATCCGGCGATTGGTGGTCTGGCGAAGGGGGCAATTGTCCGCGAGCTAGATGCGCTGGGTGGAGAGATGCCTCACTTGGCCGATGCGAGCATGTTGCAGTATCGTATGTTGAATGAGAGTAGGGGTGGTGCTGCCCAGAGTCCACGTGCGCAGATTGATAAGTATCTCTACTCGGCGCGGGCGAGAATCGCGCTTGATGGGGAGTCTTCGCTCTCTATCTACCAAGAGACGGTGGTCGATTTACTCACTGATGGGAAGGTCTGCTATGGTGTTCGCCTCGAACGTGGACGTACCATTCGTGCTAAGGCGGTGATTCTCTGTAGCGGAACCTTCTTGGAGGGGCGCATTATGATTGGTACGATGGAGCAACCCTATGGGCGTATTGGTGAGCCTGCTGCCATTGGTTTGGGTAAAAAATTACGCGAGTATGGTCTCTCGATGCACCGTTTTAGTACCAGCACTTCGGCGCGGGTGCGGTTTCGTAGTTTAGATTTGGAGAAGATGCAGGCGCAATTTGGCGATCCTGCGCAGGCTTTTAGCTTTAGTCGCGATCAGCAAGCGCTTAATGTGGAGCAGAAGCCCTGTTATATGGTGCATACCGATGAGCGTGCGCACAAAATTATTCGCGATAACATTGAGCAGTCGCCTATCTGGACAGAGGTTGCGAGTGGGCCTCGCTATTGCCCGAGCTTTGAGGAGAAGGTGATGCGTTTTCCCGATAAAGAGCGCCATCATATTTTTATTGAACCCGAGAGCGCCCAGAGCGACGATGCTTATCTTAATGGGTTATACTCTGGTTTGCCAGAAGATCTGCAAGAAGCATTTTTACGCACCATTCCTGGGATGGAGCGCGTGGAGGTGGTGAAACCCGGCTATGCAGTGGAGTATGATTATGTTGATCCGCGCGAGCTGACGGCGGGCTTGGAGCATAAAAAGATGGCAGGTCTCTACTTTGCCGGGCAGGTAAATGGTACCAGTGGCTATGAAGAGGCGGCCGGTCAAGGCTTTTTGGCTGGGGTAAATGCGGTGTTGAAGATGCGGGGCGAACCGCTCTTTGTGTTGGCGCGTAGCGATGCCTATTTGGGCATTTTGGTGGATGATATCACCCAAAAAGGCGTAAAAGAGCCTTATCGTATGTTTACTAGTCGGGCGGAGTATCGGATGCGTTTGCGTCATGATAAGGCCGATGAGCGCCTCTTTTTACGTGGATATCAATTAGGGTTGCACACGGAGGAGCGATACGAACAGTTTAAGGATAAGATGGCACGTATCGATGTGGTGAAGGAGCTGATCAAAAAGCAGAAGGCGCGCTGGCAAGATGGTCGCAAAGAGGACAGAAGCTTAGAGAAGGCGATACAAGATCCAGCGTATAGCCTTGCTGATGCGCAAAGAAGTAGCGTGGAATTTAATCAGTTGCCGGAGAATTGGCAGAAGAGCATCTACATGGATGTGCGCTATGCGGGCTATCTGCAACAAGAGGAGCAAGAGGTGAAGAAGATGGCGCACTATGCCAAGGTGCGTATTCCTAGCGATTTTGCCTATGAACAGATTAGCAACCTCTCCACCGAGGCGCGCGCGCGGTTGGCAGAGAGTCGCCCAAAAACGCTACAAGAGGCGTTGAGTTTGAGTGGTCTCAACCCTGCGGATATCACCAATTTGTTGCGTTATTTAGAGAAGCGTAGCTCTTAGGGTGTCTCTTTAATAAGTTCATAATCGAGAAGGAGCTCTTTCAGCTCCTTGCCGGCAAGCAAAAGATCGGCGCCGGCTTGGGTGAGATCCGATGAGGCCTCTTTGAGATCGGCGTGCGCTTCGTTAAAATCGGCAATGGCAAGCTGGAGATCTTGCATAGCTTGGCTAAGATCCTCGATGGCTAGACCAAGATCCGTCTTGGCTTCCTGAAGATCGGCTTGGGCAAGGATAAGGGTATCATGTGCCTGCCTAAATTCCAGACTAGCTTCCTGAAGATCGCCAAGCGCCTCCTGAAGATCCTCCGACTGCTGTTGCATCTCCATAGAAGCAAGATCGGAGCAGGAGACCAGCGCAAAAACACCAAAAATAAAAAAATAATAACGCATAACTCTATCCTTTTTGTAAAATTATCACCCAGTATATCGACAAAAAAGAGCAAAGAGCAAGGAAATCGCCCATAATATCGCTTTTATCTTTAAGATCACGTAATCTTCCTTGACAGAAGCGAGATAAATGTGCTATAATCGGAGTTAAGTATAAAGAATTCAAAATGATAGGATGCTCGTTACAGAATGAAAACAGTATTTGTCAAGCCACAAGAAGTCAAAAGAGAGTGGCACATCATTGATGCTACAGACCGACCATTAGGTGAGGTGGCTGTGAAAGCTGCTTACTTAGCCCGCGGTAAACATAAGGGATGCTATACTCCGCATCAACTAATTGGAGACTTTGTCGTCATTGTCAACGCCGATAAAGCGCTAATGACGGGAAATAAAACCCAGAAAAAGATGTATTATCGACACTCGGGTTACCCCGGTGGAATGCGATCCTTTAGCTACGAAAAGTTGCTTCAGCGTCGCCCAGATGCGCCGATGCGTCTTGCTATTAAAGGAATGCTTCCTAAAGGTACTTTAGGTAACAGTATGTTCCGATCGATTAAAATTTATAGTGGCGATAAACATCCGCACGCCGCACAACAACCAACTGCGTATCAGTGGTAACATTTTCGCTAAGAGAGATAAAATTTTATGAGTAGTAATGTAAATTTAGCAATTGGTGTAGGTCGTCGTAAAACCGCAGTAGCGCGTGTCTACTTACGTAACGGTAGTGGTAAAGTACGCGTCAACGGTAAGGATATTCAAGAGTATTTCCCTGTAAAAGAGCATGTGGCGATGGTTATGCAACCACTACAGGTGGTAGATGCGATGAACAAGTTTGATCTTGTGGTAACCATTCGTGGTGGTGGCGTAAGTGGTCAAGCTGGTGCTTGTCGTCATGGTTTAGCCCGCGCATTGGTGCTTCATGATGAGAGTAATCATGCAACCATTAAAGCCAACGGCTTCTTAACTCGCGATAGTCGTATGGTTGAGCGCAAGAAGTACGGTCAACGTGGTGCGCGTCGCAAGTTCCAATTCAGTAAGCGCTAGTTTTGGGATAGTCTATTTTTGGGTTATGTAGATAAATGGGGGGCAAAGAATAATATGTACAGTAAGTATAGGCTTCTTGTGGTTGCGCTGTTTGCTCTCTTATCTTCTTGTCTTAGCATGGGTCCAGAATTATCCATAGATGAGGATAGTCTTTTAGCTGGTGAGGAGTTGGTTGATCTATCCGCGCTTGGCTCTTACTCCAAGATTATTGTCCAGGGACCATTTAATATTACGCTCTCTAATATGCAAGGGATCGCTTCTAATATGAAAGCCCCCTTGTTAGAGCGTGTGGAGTTCTCGGTTAAGGAAGATACGCTTTACATCATTCCCTCTCGACGCTTCTTCCCTTATCCTACGGATGAGATTCTCTTCTCTTTGGGATTAGACGGTTTGGATGAGGTTACTTTACAAATTGACGGCAATGTTTCTACGCGTGGGATTTTACGTATGGAGAGTTTATCGTTACATTTTGAGGGTAATAGTAAGGGGTTGATTCATAGCGAGGTAGAGAAACTTTCCATATCTAGTCGCTCTCCGGGGCGTATTGTTTTGATCGGGCAGGCTAAGGTTTTAGAGACACGCCTCTTTCCTAAAAGTTTACTCAGTTTACGAAGCTTTCGTGCGGAGGAACTCATTTTTCATAATGACAACGGCTCCCAAGTGTTGATGCCTCGCTAAGTTATAGCGGTGGTAACATTTGGAAGGATTGTATCCACTCTGTTGATAATCCAGCGCGTCTTAGCAGTGTTTCGGCGATGGGGCGTTGGTCGACGCGCAGACTTAAGAGGCTGGTATTTATCTCCTGTATAATACTTTGATAGCGTAAAAACGCTTCTTTTTGTTGCGCATTTCCACGAGAAAAATTTTGTCGTAACGCTACTGTTAATTGATCACGTTGGTGGCGTAGTTCTTGTGTATTGTCTAAGCTTTGGTTATTATCACGGTTATTGATAATTTGGTTGAAGAGGCGTTGTTGCTCTTCTCTTTGCCCTTGCAGTTTTCGATTTACTTCGGTTAGCTCTTTGCTTATCTGGATAATGTTATTTGTTTGATCGATCCCTCTACTTGATTGAATAAGTCGCTGTAGGTCGACAATGCGATTAAGGAAGACCTGTAGCGTGGCAGGTTTTGCTTGCGTGATGCTCGTTTGCCAAAGATCGTCATTGGCATGGGTAAGAAGGAAGAAGAGACTTGGTTCATAGACAAGCTCCTTTTCAGTTTTTCCGTAGGTAATAATTTGCGTTAATCCATTAGACATAAAGAGTTCCATGATAAAGAGCGTGCTTGCCTTGGCAGTGAGATTTTGCCGATAGGTCTCGAGGAGGAGTTCTTGGATATTTGTTTGCTGTATGATTTGTCTAAAGAATTGCTGACTTTGCACGCTGACGGCGCTAGTAGGATGATCGAGAAGGGGAAGCATAACTTCGGCGGTGCTAAGGCGTAGAAAATTGAGGGTATAGGGCATGAGCGCAAGGAGTAAGGGCTCGGGGGTATCAGGATTGGTGAGATGTTCGATGAGATAGGGATAGTAGGTTGCATCCGCAGTGATGATAAATTGGTGAGCGAAGGAGCGCACGGAAGATTGTGGGTGAAGCAGGAGTTCGTGGATAAAGTAGAGCGAGAGCGGGTGATTTTGTCGTGCTAAAAATTCAATAAGAAGCATGCGTACGGCGGGGGTTTGGGGGGTATCGAGTGTATTGACAGCCTCTTGAGTTAGCCATGGTGTCGGGCGTCTAAAGAGGGCGCGCTTGGTTGCTTCTTGCACTTTAGGATCTGGAGAATTCATGAGGTTAATGCCGAGAATAAAGGCATCGGAATCTTCATAGGAGAAGATCCAAGGACCAGCTATATGTTGATTAAATCTAGCTGGATCGAGAATCTCTTTGAGCTGTGGATTATTATGGTCTGGATAGATGCTGGCCAGTTCTTGGACGACGGTATCCACAATTACGGTCTCTTCACGTTGCAGTAAGGTAAAGAGATAAACCGCTCCATGGGGTACGCGTCTAAAGAATGGTACAAGGCGCGCGCTCATTTGAGGGGGTAGGCGACCGCTTTGGATAATTTGCCAAACGTAGGGATACATCTCTGCATCGGCGCTATAGACATATCGTAGTGCTTCTTCGCGGATCGGGTGATACATGTCTCTATCTTCTTCTCTAATGGCTTGATTGGGGGAGAGTTCCTCTTCGGGCATGGGATAGGAGAGTTGTTCGAGGATAAGTAAAAAAGTACGAGGTGAGTAGTCGCGCGAGAGCAGGCGAATAACGGCTTGAATTTCGAGGATACGCACTTGGGTTTCGCGCCGAGAGGGTGCTGGTGGCGGTGGCGAGGGTCTTCTCATGCGATTCTCATCGTACTCTTGCTTGCCAAAGGAGGGGAGGTTATCGGTGTTGATAGGCTCTTGCTTTTGGCTAGCTTCTGGGTTGGGGACAAAGAACATATTGGTCTCTAGGAGATCTTGCAAACGGGTGATATCTTCGGGGCGTAGCTCGATACGGTCAATGTTGAGCCGTAAGATGCGCATTGCCTCGACCTCCCGCGCATCGAAGGAGCGATTATTATTAAAGAGCGTGCCCGTCTCGCTAAGATTGACATTCTTTGTCGAGAGACAACCCCCAAAAAAGGGTATCAACAAGATAATCATAATGCGCAGGAAATAGCGATTCATGCTCTTATCATAGCCGAAAATCATCAAAATTAGAAGAGGCTTAGCACAAATTCGATAAGGATTATAGGAGAATGTGGGATTTTTTTTTGAGATAACTTGAAGATTCCTTGAAAATAGGGTAGAATTGAGAGGATATGAAAATTAAGGCAGTCATCTTTGATGTTGATGGGACGGTTTACCCCAATACGCTTATGCATATAATGTCGATTCCGCTCTTTATTCGTTATGGGCGTAGACTCTTACGCTTGAATAAAGCAAGGCACTACCTTCATGCCCATCCTGATGAGGTGGCGAAGGCGGGGGTCGACTTTCTGGAATTTCAGGGGCAATTGATGTCGCAGTATAGCCACGGACGTTATGATACGGCAACTTCGCGTCGACAAATTGAGGAATTTCGCACCCGTTGGGAGCAAATTTTCCATAAGATCAAACCCTATAAGCACTGCAAAGAGAGCGTTCTCGCCCTTAAAGAGGCGGGTCTCAAAGTGGCGCTCTTTTCCGATTTTCCTATCAATCCCAAGGTGGGTTATTTGGGTTTAGATGGCATCTGGGACGGGGAACTCTGCTCCGAAGATGCCGGCGCCCTAAAGCCCGACCCAAGAGGCTTCTTAGCCATTGCACAACAGCTAAACGTTCGCCCAGAAGAGGTGCTCTTTGTGGGTAATAGCCATAAATACGATGTAGAAGGGGCTAAATCGGCCGGCATGTATACAGCTCATTTAAAATGGGGCAAGCCGGTAAAGAATAGTTTAGCCGATATCACATTTTATGGATATAAATCATTTGCAGATTTGGTGTTAAACTGGATTGCATCATTGTAAAGGTTGATAAATAACATGGATTTTTTGAGTATTGGTAGTTTGATAATATCGTTTGTCGCGATAGGCTTGGCAGTTACGCTCAAGCGTAATGATAAAAATAGCCGTAGCATCAGCGGGGTGCAACGCTTTTTTGACAAGAAGCGTCAGGAGCTTGAGGAGTACGTGCAACAGACGACCCAACAAGTGCACGATCTCTTTGGCGAGCTAGAGAGCCACGATAAAACGGGGCGAGAGATCCTCAAGCGGGTAGAAGAGGATGTGCGTGAGATTGTGGCACGTGGCGAGGCACTTAACGAGGTAAAAGATCTCGTCTTGAGCTTTACCAATGAGCGTGATCAGGTCTTTGAGAGCTTGGAGAATCTCAAAAACGATGCCAAAATCCTTGACGAAACCATGAAGAAGAGCCAAAAGATCCAAGAGAAGGTCGAGAAGATCGAGGCGCATGCGAATCGTATCTTAATCGATTTAGCCGATCGCAACGATGAGGCATTGCGTAGTCAACGTGAGGCCTTTAGCCAGTTAATTGTTCAAGAAAGTGGCGATGTAAAGGAGCAGGTTGCTAAGCAGTTGGCGATGGGTGAGTCGCTGAAGGCAGAGCTTGCCACTGTGATTGAGCAGAAAGAGCATACCCTCATGAGTAGCTTGAAAGCCTTTGCTGCCGAAATGCATCGCATTGAGGAGATCTACCAAGGGCATTTGGCGCAACTTGAAGAGCAAGCTAAGCGCATGGAGAGCGAGGGTCTCTATCAAATTAAAGAGAATATTGAGAGTCAATTTAGTAAGCTTCAGGAGCTTACCAATACGCTCTTTCAACAGGAGTCAGCGCGCTTTGGGCAGGCTTTGGAGCATCAGGTGGAGGAGTTTAGCGCCTTTACGCAAAAGTATCGCGACATGGAAGAGGATCTTGCCTATCGCTTTAATGAACTTGCCGATCAGGCGATGAAGATGGAGTCGGAACATCACGCCTTTGCCCAGCAGATGCACTCCCTAGAAACCTTTATGGAGCATGAATTTAGGGGACAGGCTAGTGAGCTTCAAACCTTATTAGCCCAGCGTGTAGCAGAGCTTAATGGCACATTGCAAGGCGAGGTTGCCCAGCAGGTGGCAACGGTGAAATCACAGGCGCTTGAGCAGGTCGATTTAGTGCAGGCAATCAACGATGAGCTAGCACAGAAACTCCGTTATATTGAGTCGACGGTCAATGAAGAGCATCAGCAGTTGACCGATCGCATGCAGGCGATGTTGGCGCAGATTGATGGCGAACGAGTGGCGCTTGCCGAGCGGATTATTGGTGATCACAATGCGCTTAATGTTGCGCTAGAGGATATGCAAGAGGAGTATAAGCGCTGGTTGCAAGACGCTGATGCGCTCTTGGATGTAAAACAGAAAGAGATTGATACAAAGATTGCACAAGAAGAGCAACGTTGGCAGGAGTCTGCACAAGAGCTACGCGCCGAATATGAACGCTGGAAGGAACACTTTGGGCATCAGGTTCAGCAAGATCAACAGGAACTTAGCGAACACTTCTCTCGCAATCATCAAGAGTTGCACAAACGAGCCGACGCTTTACGATCAGATATTGAAGAGCACAAATCCTTACTAGCCGAACAGTTAGAGCAATCGCTCATCGATGTGGGGCATCAGCTTGCCCAGCTTCAAGAGCAAAAATACGAGAGCATCGAGGCGAATTTAGAGGCACGCACCGAGGCGCTAGAGTCGCACTTTAGCCAGAAAATTATCCAAAGCGATGCCTTAGCGCAAACGCTTAATGAGCGCTATGAAGCCTTTAGCCAGCAACTGCAAGAGGTTGAGGCGCGCATGCAACAGGGCTATGAGGGCAACTATAATTTAGTCAACGAGCAGTTATCGCACTTGGAGAGTGTGGTGCACGCGCAATTTGAGGCTAACTTATTGCAATTACAAGAGTTGAGTCAAAGTCAACTGGGCGAACTCACCGAGCTTTTGTCTACCAAGGTTACCGATACGCATCAATTATTAGAAGAGCGTAAAGCGATGATCGATAACGAAGTAGCGGGCATTGAGCAACAGTTTCTCTCATTGGAGGAGTTTCATCAGGAGCTTAAGCAAAATCTTATCGAGCAAGAGCAGGCGAGTGTGGATAAGCTCGACGCCTTTCAGAAGAGTATCGACGCGACCTATCAAGATTTGGAAACGTTTATCACGACACAAGTGGCTGCCAGTGAGCAATCGGCCTTTGCCAAGGTGCAGATGGAGGTGTTGGAGTTACAGAGTCGTTGGCAAGAGCGTCTTAGCGATATCGACCTAGAGATGACGCGCGAGCGTCAACAACTAAAAGATCTCTCCCACGATCTGCAGGGTGCGTGGCAAGAGGTGCAGAGCGAATACCAAGGTTTATCAGAAAATTATGCTAAGAGCTTAGAGGAAGAGAAGGTACGATATCAGAGCCAAATTGATGTGGTGCAGGAGCAATTTAATCAAGCTATTAGTGATAATGTTACGCGCGTTGCCGAGCAAATTCAGGGTTGGCACCAACAGCTGGTGGGGGGACAGGAGCAGGTCTCGCATCAGTTAGAAGAGCTACAAGGGCGCGCCCAGCAAGAGATTGCGCGGTTGGATGCTTGGCTTGAAGAGCGTAAGGCGAGCTTTATGGAAGAATCTGGTGAGCTACAAGCTGAACAACGTCTTACCATGGAGCAGATGCAGGAGGAGTTGGCCGCTAGTCAACAGCAATGGAGCGCCCGTGTCTCGAGTTATGAGCGCGAGTTAGGCGAACAACAGGCGATCTTCGAGGCGGAAATCGCTGACTTCCAGCTTAAAATGAACGAACAACACCAAACCTCTCTTCAAGCGGTGGAGCAGTGGTTTAGTCAATTTGATCGCTTTGGCACCGAGGCGAATGAGCGCGCCCAGACACTTTTGGATGCGGGTTTGCAGGCACTCACTAGCGAGCGTGATGAGTGGTTAGAAGCTTATCGAGCTTGGAAAGAGGAGACGTTGTCGCTGATTGATGCCGAGAAGCTTGAGGTGAGCGATGTGGAGGCAGCTTTTGGTAATAAAATTATCGAGCTTGAGCAGAAATTTACTTTTCGCGTCGATCAATCGTTGGGTGAGTTGACCCATTTAGAAGCGCGCTGGCAGGAACGTTTCGCAACCTTTAGCGAGCGTTTTGCCGAGCGAGAAGCGCACTTTGATCAACAGGAACTTGCTTTTGAGCAACAATTTTTAACGCTCAATGAAGAGATCCGTCAAGATCTTGTGGGTAAGCAAGAGGTTTGGCAGGCAGAGAGTCTGGCAAGTCAAGAGGCGCTGGAAGAGACGATGCGCGGTATGCTCGATGGTCTAGCGCAAAAACAGAGCGATCTTCACACCGAGGTGCGCACCATCGAGGAGCAGTGGCGTGAGCGCTTGGCGCAGTTGCAACAGTCGATTGCGGATGAGGATGAGGCGAGCATGGCACTTGTCGAGAAGATTCGGGTGCAAGTGCAAGAGCAATTGGTGGCGCAAGAGCAACTTCTGGACGAAAAGCGTGCCGAAGTGGCGCATCGCTGGCAGGAGCAATTTAACGATCTCTCGGTGATGTGGCAAGAGCGTGATTTGCGTTTCTTAACGGAGATTAACCATGCGCAAGAACGTATTGAGTTGGAGCTTGCCCAGATGATGGTGCAAATGAAGGAGCGAGTGGAGGAGTCTTTACGTTTGGAGAGCTTGAGCGCGTTGGAGCGGGTGGATGAGCTTAGACAGACAGGCGAGTTGCTTTCTGAGGAGAGCGCGGAGTTACGCGATCGCATTTCTTCGGCAAAGGAGCAGTGGCTTAGTGAGGTGGATGATGTTGCGCGACAACTTAAGGAGCAGATTGCGCAAGGATATGAGGAGAGTCAGCGGGCACAGTCTTCTCTTATTGCGTCGGTGGAGGATTTACATCAACGCATCCAAGAACGCGAGAATGAGTTTGAGCAGTTAAATGAGCGTTGGCGTACCCAGCTCCATGAGCAACAGGAGCAACTTAGCACGTTAAATAGCGAGATCAACGGACAATTGGGTCTCTTAGAAGAGCTTCTTAAAGATGAGGTGCGTGCCAAGGAGGCGACTCTCCTTGCCGAGCAGGAGCAGGCGTTGCGCACGTGGCAAGAGAAGCAAGAGCTCTGGCATGCTAATCAACATGTGCTCTTTTTATCCTTTGAAGAGGAGCAGAAGCGTTGGCAGGATCGTTGGCAAGAGACGTTATCGAGCTGGCAGTTGGATGCCGAAGGCGAGAGTGAGCAACGCAAACAGGAGTTGAGCGAAGAGCATGCACGCATCAAGGCGATTTACGAGGCTCAGTTTAAGACGCTTGGTGAGCAGGCGGAGTTATTAGAGGGGGCGTGGCGCGAGCGCTATGAGAGTTACACGGAGGGCTTGAGTGAGCAGTTGCGTAATAGTGAGTCGAAGATAGAAGAGGCACTAGAGGCGTGGGCGCAACGCATGCGCGAGGTGGAGGGTGAGGTTGGTCATCGCCTTGGTGATGTGAATGCGATTGCCGATGAGTTGTCGCATCGCTGGCAGAGTAATTTTGATCAATTTGAGTCGCAGATGCAGGAGAAGATCGCACAGACCCAGAGCCATCTTAGCGAACTTGAACTTGCTTGGCAAGAGCAACTTGAGCGTAATCAGGTGATTGTGCAGGAGCGCTTGCAGAGTATGGAGCATTGGAGTGGCACGTTAGAGGAGCTCTTGGCGGATAAATTTAATACATTAAAGGCGCACCTTGAAGAGCGCGCGCATGAACTTAGCGCCGAAAGTAGTGAGGGGATGGATACTTGGCAGGCGAGCATCGCCGAGCTTAAAGCGATTTTTACGGCACAGGTGCAAGAGGCCTCCGATGCGGTGGAGCTTACAAAGTTGGAGCTACAGGCAAAAGAGAGCGAATGGGAGCATCTCTACTTAGAGCAAAAATATAAGGCAGAACACTTTTCACAAGAGCAAGAGCAAGCATGGCAACGCGAATTTCATGCCTATCAGGAGCGAGTGCAGATAGATTTAGAGCGAACAATTGCTACTAAGATGGAGATAGAGGCGCGTTGGCAAGAGGCGTTCCAGCAGTTAGAGGAGCAAGCATCTCGTCGTATTGACGAGGCAAGTGATAGTCAAACCAAGGTAGAGTCGCGTTGGCAAGAGGCATTTCAGCAGTTAGAGGAGCAAGCATCTCGTCGTATCGATGAGGCTGCCGATCGTAGTTTGGAGCTTCAAGAGAAGTGGGGGCGTGAACTGGAGAGCATGGATGCGCTCTTGCAGGAGCGCATTGAGGATGCTGATCGTCGTTCGCAGTTGTTATTAGAGCAGATTGATCAGAAGAGCCAGATTATTGATGGTGAGCTTAGTGAGCAGTTGCGTATTGCGTTGGAGAAGGTGCGTCTCTTTGAGGAGAGCTGGCACGAACAATGGCAGGCGTTGCAGGCGAAGATGGAGCTTAATCAGCAAGAGCAAGAGGCGCGTTTGCAAGAGGTTGCCCAGTTGAGCGAGCTTGAGCAAGAGGAGTTACGTAATCAGTGGCAGGCTAGCCTTGATGAGTTTTCGCATAAGCGTGAGGAGTTAGAGCGAGCTTGGCAGAGTCATCAGGAGCAAGAGGCGCTTGCCTTAGCTCAAATTTATGAGAAGCACGCGCAGTTAGAGCAAGAGTGGCAGGCACAGCTAGAGGATCAGCGGGCGACATTGCAAGCGAGCATGCAAGAGCAAGAGGCGGAGATTTCGCGTCAATTTAGGGAGATTGCAGAAAAGACTCTCCAGCAAAGCCAGTCTATCGAGGCGCAAATGGCGGATGAAAAAGAAGAACTTCTCATCCAACTAGAGGCAATGAAGCAACTCTTCCACGTGCAGATGGATGAATTTAAGCAGGGTAGCCACGATATCACTAGTGAGGTGGAGCGTTACTGGCAGGGCGAGAAGGTGATCTTACAGGAGCGTATCGAAGAAGAGAGTTTACGCTTGGTAGATTTAGTGGAGCAGTTACAACGGCAGAAGGGTGCACAAGAGGCGGAGTTTAGCGCGATGTTGGGCGAGCATCGAGGTGAGATAGCGCAACAGCTTGAGCAAGAGCGGGCGCAACTGGTGGCAAAGATTGACGACTTACATCGGGAGCTACATGCGTTGCATCAGCAGATGGTGCAAGGTGTGGAGGAGCGTCGTAGTGAGCTTTTGTCCCACTTAGCCTCACTGGAAGAGCAAGAGGCGAACATCAGCCAAAATCTTTTAGAAAAATTAGAGCTACAAGAGCTGGCCTTTGAGCAACGTCTAGAAGAAGAGGAGAGTGCGCTACAACAGAAGTGGCAACTTCTGCAAGAGAATATTGCAAAGTTGGATGAGCAGTGGCAGGCTGATCTTTTGGCGATGGGGGAAGAGGCGAATAAGCACGAGGGCTTGGCCAGTGAGATGCGCGCGGAAATTGAGGCGCGTTGGCGCGAACAATTTGAGACGATGCATGCGGAGATTCAATCTTGGATGGATGGTGTCGATCAACGTAGTAGCCATCAGGCGCAGCAAGTGCAAGAGCTCTGGTCGCAACAGGTGGAAGAGTTGCGTCATGCTTTGGATAAGCGAGGCGAAGAGGCGATGCTGTATGCCAAGAGTGTGGAGGAGAGTTGGCGCGAGCGCTTTGAGGCATTGAATCGTGCTTTGGATGCGCGGGTCAATCATGCCGAACTCGATATTGATGCTGCCATTGAAACCACGGGATCGGTTTGGCGCGATAAGTTGGGTGATGCGGCACTCAAGATGGAAGAGCGTCGCCAAGAGTTGCTCAAGGCCTCAGAAGATCTCTTTGCACAAGTGCACGCTCAACAAGAGAAGACCCAAGAGATCGCACAAGCCATGGAGAGTGAGCATCTGGAGCAACAGGAGCGTCTCCAGCAACTCTTTAGTGAGCAAGAGCGAGCATTTAAAGAAGAGGCGATTGCCACGCGTGAGCAGTGGCGTAGTCAAATGTTGCAGGTTAGTGAGATGTTTGGTGAGAAGATTGCTCAAGCCAAAGATGATGCCTCCCAGATGGAACAGACCTGGCAACATGAGCTTAATATTATGAATGATCGCTTGGAGCACCAAAACCGCGAGCTTCTCAAAAAGAGCGTGGGTTTAGATGCGGCGCAAGAATTGATTGAGAGCCGTATTGCCAGCTTGGAGAGCAGTGCGTTTGAAGAATTTACGCAACAACGCGAAAATCTCCGCATGCAAGTTACGTTGCGCTTAGAGGAGTTAGCTCAGCAGATGCGTAATGATTGGGAGGCTAAGCTGGGTAGTTTGCGTGATAACTTTGCGCAACAGGTGCAAGAGATGGAGCTCTTTACGGCTGATTTAAAGAGCAATCAGGAGCTTGCCGAGGAGCAACAGCAACAGTTTAATCAGGAGCTTGAGCGTCTTACTGATGAGATGCGATCGCGTTTGAGTGAGGTGGAGGAGCTTGGTAGTCAGGCGCTGGAGGCGCTCCAGCATCGCCTAGAGACGATGGGGCAAGAGACGCAAGAGCTTACCCATCTCTTTGCTAGCGAGGTGCAGGAGCATGAAGAGAAGATTGCCCAAATTCAAACGCAAGTGGATGCACAATTTGAGCAGGCTTATCAACAGATGGCAAAGCGTACTGATGAGCTGAGCAATGAGCTTTTAAGTGAGTTGGAGGATAAGCGCAAGCTTATTGCCGATGAGGAGAGTCGATTGGATGCCCAGATGGAGCAGTTGCAATCGAGCGTACGCCAAGAGGTGGAGAGCTTGAGTCAAACCATGCGCGAGGAGCTTTCGCTCCAAAAAGAGCAACTGGAGGAAGAGCAACTTCACCTGCAAGAGAAGCTTCAGCGGGTACGTAGTGACATGGAAGGGACGCAAGAGCATCTCTTGTTACGCGTGGCACAGCTGGAGCAAGAGCAGGCGCAGTACCAACAAGAGCTTAAAGAGCGTTGGGAGGTCTTTGCCGAGCAGTTGGGCAACGAGGAGCGCGAGGCGGTGCTCTTAATGAAGGCGCATTTGGATGAGGCAGAAGGTGGTCTTAACGACTTTAACAAGGCGATTGAGGCGTTACAAAGTGAGTTAAAGGAGGCACATCAGGGGCATAAGAGCTGGTGGAGTGAGCACCAAGGGCTTCTGCATACAACCTTTAGCGAAGAGGAGCAGGCACTGCAGGAGAATTTTGCGGTGTTAAAATCCAAATTAGCGCAGATGAGCGAGCTTTATGAGGAAGATCTCTCTAGTCAAGTGCATCAGGCATTGCAAGGAGTACAGTCGGCGATGGCCACGATGGATAACGATCGTCAAGAGGCGTTGGCTAAGGCGCAAGCGCTTAGTAGCGAACTAGAGGCGATCTATCGTGCGCAACAAGAGCAAGCTAGTGCGTGGGAGCGTGAGCATCTTGAGCATTTACAAAGAGATAAAGTTGAGATTGATCAGAAAATTGCCGATGAACTGGCGCTCTTTAGCCTTGAGCTAGAGCAACGTAAAGAGCAGATCACGCAAGATATTCAGAGCCATCAGCAAGCGCTTATCGCCGAGGAGCAAGGCTTCTTAGCGACGGTGGAGCAGGCTAGAGCGAAGGTTGCGCAGAGCCTGCATGAGCTATCGCAAGAGGATGAAGCTAAGCAAGCCCAGTGGCGCGAGCTTGCCCAGACGTTGGAACTTTTTGTGGTAGAGCAAGAAGAGCTGTTGCGTGGATTAACTGCCGAGCATCAAGGGCAGTGGCAAGAGGCGAGCGAGCGTTGGACGGCGAATTTGCAAGAGGCCAGTGAAGCGATTGCCTTGGAGCGTGAGGAGTATCATGCGCGTACCCAGACATTGATCGCGTCGTTGGATAGTGAGGCGGGCGAGCAACAACATCGCCTTACGCGAGCTTTGGCGGAGCAGAAGAGTGCCTTTGAGGCAAATATCGAGCAGATGCACGCACGCATGGCGCAAGAGCAAGAGAAAATTTCTATCATCTTCTCTCGCTTAGAAGAGGCGGTGCAGGATAAAAATATGCTGTTAGATGCCGAAAGTCAGGCGCATATCGAGGCGTTAGAAGCACATCTGGCAAGTCTTAAAGAGCGCATGCAAAGCATCGCCAGCGAACAAGAGCTGGAGTTATTACAGCATTTTGATAAGCACGATGCGCAGATGCGTGATTTTGGTGCCGAAGCAAAGGCTAAGGAGAGCGAGTATACGGCCTTGGTAGAAGAGCGCATGGCGTATGCACAGCAGTTGTGGCAGAATCTCTCGGAGAGTTTTGAGGCGAAAGAGCAGATCTACACGACGCGTGTTACGCAAATGATGGAGGAATTTAGCGAGCAGTCGCGCCAGTTGGAGCAACACTTTAAGCATGAACAAGAGGGCTTAGAGCTTCAGTTTACGCAACGTGTGGAGCAGATTGATGCGAGTTGGCAGGCATTTAATGCGAAGATTGGTGCGAAGCAAGATGCCTTCTCGGAAGATTACAATGGGCGCATTGCCTTGGCGATGGAGTCGTTGCGTGATTTGGAAGAGCAATTGTTGCATAAGCAGAGTGATTTTGAGAGCGACTTTAGCGAGCGTTTGCAAGAGGCGATCCGTAATCTTGGGCAGGTGCAGGCGGAATTCGATGCGAAACAGGCTGAATTTGATGAGGAGTTAGCCTCACGTATTGCGATTGCAGGCGATGCACTCTCTCGTTTGGAAGGCGAATTTGCCCATAAGCGTGAGGAGTTAGAGGCAGCACTTATTGCGCGTGTGGCGGCGGCTGGGGAGAATCTTGATGGCATCGGCGATAGCCTAGAGCAACGTTATGTGCAGTTTGAGCAAGAGCTCAAAGAGAAGCTAGCGATTGCCTTGGGCGATGCGCAAGTGGCACAAGAGGAAATTCAAGCACAGAAGGTGGCGATGCAAGCGCATTTGCGTACGCAGGTGGAGAAGGCGGAGCAAGAGCTCAAAGAGATTACCGCCGAGCTTACCCATGAGCAGATTGATCGCTATAAGGAGCTGATGAACGAGCAGGAAGCGCAGTATCGCCTAGCCATGGAGCAGACCCAAGCGCAATTTACCCAGATGCTTGAGCAGGTGAATGCACAGAAAGAGGTGGTCAGCGAGCAGTTAGATAACTTTGAGGAGAATTTTGCGCAACGCTTTGAGAAGGCTCTACACGAAAATGAAGAGTTTAAGGGTGCATTGGAGGCGCAAAAGGCCGATCTTCTTACGCAAGCGCACTTGCAAGGCGAGCGTCTACAAGAGGTTATTGATCAACTCTCTGCCGAACTGATTGAGCGTAAGGATCGGGTCTTTAGTGGTTTTCAGGAGCGTCTCACGGTGAATGAGGCGCAGATGAGCGAGCGTATGCGTGAGCTGGAGGCTAAGGCAGAGGCGGAGCGTGCGGTGTATCAAGCGCATCAGGCGCATTTTGAGGCTGAGTCATTACGTATTGAGGAGCAACAGGAGGCTTTCTTATTACAGATTGAAGAGCAGTTGCGTCAGCGTGAGGTCTCGATGCGTCAGGTGGTGCAAGAGAGGATGGAGGCGATGGAGGGCGAGGTGGTCGCCAAGCTCGATCAGCGCATTGTTCAGCTTGAGGAGCGCGCGCGCATTATCCAAGATACGGTATTGCGTTTGGGTGCAGAGAATGATGAGCGCGTGAAGGAGTATCGTAGCAAGTTGGAGAGCCAGTTGGTAAGTATGACCAGCGAGGCCGAAGAGTCTCTTTTGGATTTAAGAGAGAAACAGCACCACTTGGAGGAGTTGCGTAATACCTTGGGCGAGCAGTTGATGAGCATCCGCGAAAATGCTCTGCGAGAGTTGTTGCGTGGACAGGAGGAGCTTCAGCAGTTGATCCGTAGCACGGTGAAGCAGACTGGTGATGACTTGAGTTTGGATGTGATGGGTACGATCGAGGATCGCCTCAACGATTATGAGGACTCCTTAAAAATGAAGATGCATCGCCTGGAGGGTTTCATTAGCGATGTGGATCAATTGGAGCACTCTTTACGCGTGAGTTTAAGTGAGGTAAGCGATCGCATTGGGCATCAGTTGGTGGCTTTTGAGAGCGATATTCATCATAAACATGAGCGCGAGGTGGAGCGAGCTACGCTCAACTTGGAGCGCATGACGCAGAATATTGCCCAGTTGGAGAGTAATTTACACCAGATGGTGGGCGAGGTTAATCAGCGTATTTTAACTGATCTTACTAGCCTTGAGAGCGATTTGCGTGAGCGTAATAGTCAGGAGATGGAGCGCGCCCAATTGAGCATGCAGGCGGTGGAGCAGGCGGTTACGGCGCTGGAAAATCGCTTAGCACAGATGCGTCAAGAGACGCTTGACCAAGTCAGTGGGCGCTTGGCGCAATTTGAACAGCTCTTTAGCGAGGATGTGGTACGTCGGGAGGAGGCGCTACGCAACAAGGTGCAAGAGTGGCAGTATACTTATGAGACTAAACTTGCTATGCTTGAGCAAGAACAGCATCAGGCGCGCATGGAGTTGGGTGAGAGTTATCAGAGTCGTTATAAAGAACAGTTTGATAGTCTAGCCGGCAAGACACAAGAGCAGCTACGTCTCTTTAAAGAAGAGAGCGAGGGACTTATCCTTGCGACGAATCAAGAGGTTAAGCAGGTGCACGAACAGGTGCAACAGCTTCAACAGAGCATGCAGAAGCGTCTGGAAGAGATTGGTGGTCGGGCTAAGGCAGAGTTGGATACGCGCTTGATGGAGGTACAACAAGCACTTTTAGCCGATTTGGATCATCAGCGTGAACGTTTACATAAGGATTTGGCGGAGAGCCAGAGTCAAAGTCAGCAACAGTTGCGCAACTTCCAAGGCAACATGGGCGAAGAGATGCAAGAGTTTGAGCGTCATGTGGTGGTACAAGTGGCACATGTGAAGGAGCAGACGCAAGCGCAATTGCAAGGCTTGGATGCCGAGCTTAGCAGTGAGCGTAAGGAGTTGATTCAGATGCTCGATAGCTACAAGCATGAGTTACTCCAGTGGAAGACGATGAGCGATGAGGCGGCAAAATCCCTTGAAAAAGAGTTGCAAGATAAGTATCTTGAGTTGCAGAGTAAGGTCAAGGAGAATGTTGCGATGTTGCAAGAGGAGTTTGCTCAAGAGCGCGATCTGGTGATTGGGCAGGGCAAAGCCGAGCGCGAGCGTATTGTGGAGCAGTTGGATGCCTTGAGCATGCAGGCGGCGCAGTTGGCAAGTTCCTTTGAGGATCAGAGCCAAAGCGCGATGGTGAGCATGAAGGAAGAGGTGAATCAGATTCAGGAGGCGGTGATTGCCCAAGCCAAGCAGTTTAAGGACGAGGTGAGCGCCCAGATGGAGCAGACCAAATCGAGTGCAACGCTCTTGGCACAAGAGGCGATGGCGATGCGCGATGAGGTCTTGGCGACTATCCATGAGCAGACCTCTGCCTTGACGGCGAAGTTGGTAGATATTGAGGAGCGTCAGCAAGCCTTTGCCCAGAGCACTCCGCTCTTTGAGGAGATTATGCGCTTTAAGGAGTCTTTGGAAGAGTCGCTTAACGATCTCAAGATGCAGAGCGCGCAAATGGATCTTCGTCGAGAAGAGGTGCAAGAAATTCAGCTTAATCTCAATGTGGCGTTGGAGGCGAACAGTAAACTTGATGATAAGATCGCCTTGATGCAACAGGCGCGCGCGCAGTTTGAAGAGATGAGCGCCCAGATTGGACATGTGGAGCAGACCTACGAGCGGGTGGAGCGTAAGGCGAAGAATATCGCGTTGTTACACGAACAGCTTAATGATATTCAGCAAGATTTGGTCAATTTGAAGAGTCAGGAGCAATCACTTAGCCAGCAAGCGCAGGCGATGCAGAGCGATCTTCAGTTGATGCAAGTGCAAGAGGCCAAGCTAGAAGAGCAGGCACAACGGGCGCAACGCATGACCGAAACCATCGATCTCTCGATGCAACAGGTAGAACAGATGCATCAGCATTTAGATGAGGTGAGTAGCCAAATGAAGCTGGTCGAAGAGCAACGCATCAAGGTGGATTATCTCTTGAAATTCTTTGAGAGCTCTGAAGAGCGGGTACATGATATGGAGCATCGGGTGGCAAAAATCGATGTGATGCGTGATTGGATTGTCGAGGCCGAAGAGCGCTTGGATAAACTCCATCGTAACGCCAAGAGCGCGCTCAAGACGATTCATACGGTAGACGAGAGCGAGGAGGATGAGCCTGCGCTTGCAAAACCGAAAAAGAATAAGGCGGTCAATAAGAAGGAGGCGATTATCCGATTGTATGAAGAGGGCTGGTCGGTAGAGCAGATTGCCAAGCAGTTGAAAGTCCCGATTGGTCAAGTTACCCTTGAGATCGATCGGCAAACGAATCAGTAGGAGCAGTTGTGGCGCGGGTTAATGTTCGACAATTTTTTCGTCGTACCAATCTTCTCCTGATGATCTTTTCGATTGTCTTTATCTTCCTTGCTAGTAGCGACTACGCACAGATACTCTTTCGGGTAGATTGGTTCTTGCGTTGGATGCCTAAGCTTTTGATGAGTTGGGTGGTTGCCGATGTGATTTATCAGCTAGTTAGTCGCACTGATCAGATCGGGCTGTGGCTACGACGCTTTCTCGTTATTTTACTCTGGAGTGCCGTAACCTTGAGCTATGGTTGGCTTCGTCTGCCAAACTACCAATATAGCTTGGGGCATCAGAAGGTGTTTTATGCGTTTATCTTGATACACAGCCTCTCTTTTTATCTGCATCAAATTAATCAGGCGCAACTTAAACGCTATATCGGGATGCTTCTCCAACGGCCTGCGCATATGATGGTGTTGAGTTATACCGCATTGATTCTCTTGTTTACGGTGCTCCTTCTCCTGCCAATTTCGCAATACGGATATCAAGAGGGGGGATTGAGCGCGTTGAATGCGCTCTTTTTAACGGTATCGGCGATTTGTGTTACGGGGTTAGCGCCGGTAGATATTGCTTCGACGTTTAGTCCGTTTGGGCTGGGGGTCTTGGTTTTGGCGGTGCAACTGGGGGGAATTGGTATTGCCTTATTGGGATCGATTATGCTTTATGTGCGACGATCGGTGGGGCTATCGGGGCGTACCTTGCTGGCCTACTCCTTTAGCGATGATGCGGTTTCGGATGTGGGCAAGGTTGCGCTACGGGTGATTTGGGCGACGCTTATCATTGAGTTGATTGGCGCGAGTTATTTTGTTTGGCACTTTTTTGTGGTACAGGAGTATCTCTTGATGCCTGCGCTGGGGCATGGGATCTTTTTTAGCATATCGGCGTTTAATAATGCAGGATTTTCGCTCTTTACGGGGGGATCGCTAGAGAGCTTGAGATTTGACTTCTCTTTTTTGTGGATGATCAATTTGCTGATTATTTTTGGGGTGGTGGGCTTTAACTTTATTTTTTATGAGTTAAATCGCATGAAGCGCGCGCTTGGTCGTTATCTTAGCAAGGGGGTAGATCATCTGAATCGCACACAGGTAACAATGAATAATAGCACACTAGTGTTACGTAGTGGCTATGGATCGATATTGTTGATGGTTGTCCTCTTCTTTCTCTTTTATGCCTTTGAGCATCCTCACTCGATTTATGTACTTAGTACGGCACAGCAGTATATTGAGAGTGCTTTTTTATCGGTAGATGCCAAGACTGCAGGCTTTATGTCGCGCGATTTTACCACGTTGCGCTTCTCTACGCAAGGGCTCTTTTTACTAGGAATGTTTATTGGTGGAGCATCTGGAGGAACGGCAGGCGGTATTAAACTCAATACGATACTGGTGATTTTTGCAGGATTCCGTGCCTTTATTCAACAGCGTCCTTTGGCGAAAATTGGTCAGATGAGCATTAGCTGGGAGGATGTGCGTCGTGCTAATATTCTCTTTATCAGTGCGATTTTAGTGGTGATATTGGCAACCTTTGCCTTGAGTATCACCGAGCGAGTGCAAGAGCCTTTTGCTATTTTTTGGGAGGTGGTATCGGCGTTGGGCACGGTGGGCACCTCGCTCAATTATACCAGCGATCTTACGGTATTAGGACGTATTGTGATTATGTCGGTAATGCTGATTGGTCGTTTGGGTGCGCTTACGCTCTTTAGTTTTGCCCAAGAACGCGAGGTGAAGAAAGAGCCTAGTTATCCTTTGGGCAATGTGTATATCGGATAGAAAAGAGGTGGACAATGGCAGAAGATAAGGATAGAGTCTTTGCGGTGATTGGTTTGGGGCAATTTGGCGTGCATCTAGCGACGGCGTTGGCAGAGAAAGGTTTTAGCGTGATTGCGATTGATAACGATCAAAATGCGCTTGACTTAGTGAAGGGGCGCGTTGCCCAAGCGTTGCTAATTGATGCGGAGGAGGAATCTTTTACGATTCGCGCGCCGTTGGATGATGTGGATGTGGCGCTGGTTGCGCTTAGTCAATTTGAGGTGGCGATTTTGGCGGTGCTGTATCTTAAACAGGTGGGCGTTCCTTATATCGTGGCGCGTGCGGAGACGACGATTCATGCACATGCGCTCACAAAGGTTGGTGCTGATCAAATTATCAATGTGGAAGAGGAGAGTGGTAAACGTTTGGCGCATCAGTTGGCGAGTCCGCATATTTTAGATGTGATTCGTCTTAGTAATGCGGTGATGTTAGCTGAAGTTGTTGCCAATAAAGCATTGGTTGGAAAAGAGTTGCGCGAGTTAGACCTGCGCAAGCAGTATGGTATTAATATCGTGGCGATTCGGCGTATTCATCTCTTGGTGAGCGAAGAGGGATTACCCACACAAGGCGAGGAGATTCTATTGCCTGGCCCTGAAGATAAAATTGAAGCAAGCGACATTTTGATTGTGGTGGGCTCTACCAGCGCGATGGATAGGTTCAAGAATGAGTAAGTTGATTTTATTAACGAGCCGAAAATTTTTTTTCGTCTTTATGAGCACGCTGTTGATTCAATTGGTTTTTTTGCTCTATATCGACTATGTAATTTCTAGTAAATACCCCGGCATTAAATATTTGCGTGAGACACACTTGTATATGCATATTGTCTTTTTGGTTGTTTATGCTTTGATGATGCACTGGCTTTATGCGAGTTCTAAGCGGGTGGATCGAGAGTTGATGCGGATGGCAAAGCTTGCGGGCACGAGCGCCTATAATCCTCAACGTGTAGAGCGGATATTGGGGCAGTTTGGTCGCCATCTTAATGATATTTTGGCGCAAACCTTGCAGTTGAGTGAAAAGCGTCGGCTTAAGATAGGTGCGCAGAAGGTCTTATTTGATGTGATGCAGGAGATGGTAGAGCCGTTCTTAGTGATCGTGGATGCTGGAGGCATTGTTTTAGGGCATAGTAGTGTCGCCCGCGAGCGCTTGGGCTTAGAGTTGCAGGCGGGTAAGTATTTAGGAGACATTATTAGTGATTTTGAGGTAAAGCGTTATGTAGCATACTTTTCTACTCAGAGTGATACGCTTAGTCTCGGGGATTATCGATGCTATCCGGTGTACGATGAGTCGGGAGTTATCCATTATGTTTTTGTGATGGATGAAGGGTATAATGTACAAGAACATGTGCAGAAGAGCTTTGATCATGGGGCGCAAAAGTCTAAGATTCGGCGCACGTTTTTGTCAGAAGAGAATAGATTTTAACAATATTACTTGACAAAATCAAAAAGATTGGTTATACTATTCTGAAACCCACATTACATGAACATAAAGAGCGGGTTAATTTCACTGTAATAGCGTGATAAAAGGATTAGGTAAAAGAGATGGACGCGATAGTCGATAAGTACCACACGGATCAGGAGCGGACGAGTTATAGCCGATTACTTAAGGTAGCCATACCGATGGTGATTCAGGGATTAATGTTCTCGGTGATGCTCTTGGTGGATCGTATCTTTGTGGGTAACTATGATGTAATGTATCTTGCCGCTGCGAGTACGGCGGGTGGGCTTGCAACGGCATTTGGCTTTTTTACCGGTGAAACGGTAGGGTTTGCTAACAATATTGTTGCGCAGTATTATGGGGCTAAGCGAAAAAATATGTTGGCTGCACCGGTGTGGGCGGGGCTCTTTTTGGCAAGTATTTTTGCGGTGTTATTGGTGATCACGTTACCGCTGACCCAGAAGATTTTTGAGTTCTCTTTTTTTGGACATGAAGAGGCGTTAATCAAAGCAGAGCAGGTATACTTTCGTTATATTATCTTGATGTATGCGGTGATGCTCTTTCAGCGGGCGCTGTTGAGCTACTTTATTGGCATTGGTCAAACCTATAAGATGATGATTGTGATGGTGGCGGGTAACTTGAGCAATATTCTCTTTGATTGGTTGTTAATTTTTGGGGTTGGGCCTTTTCCCGAAATGGGCATTGCTGGAGCAGGGCTTGCCTCCTTGATCTCTGCGGTGGTGAGCTTATTGATTGCAATTTGGTTTTTTGTGGATGCTAAACGCGTACAAGAAGATATGTTGCGCCCGCGTTTTCAACCAGAAATTATCAAGCGTCTCTTTCTGTTGGGCTTGCCTGCAGGCTTACAGGTTGGCTTAGAGATGCTAGGCTTTACGGTTATGCAGATGTTTTTAGGGAAGATTAGTACGGCAGCGTTGGCCGCTTCTGCGGTTAGCTTTGGTCTACAGAATATTGTTTATTCACCCACAACCTCGGTAGCGAACGCTGGCGCAATCTTAATTGGGCAAGAGCGTGGCGCGTTGCGTATGCATAATTTTAGATTAATTTTACGTAAAGTGATGATTATTGGATCGGTTTATAGCTTGTTGATGCTCTTTATTATGTGGCGTTTTCCAGAGCAGCTGATTACAATTTTTGATAGTGGCGATAGTGCCGATCCCGAATTATTGGCCGAGACAAAGCATATTGCGCGCTATTTCTTGTTGATTACGGGGCTTTGGCTAGTGCCTGATGTCTTCTTTAACACTTATATGCAAACGCTTAAAGCCTTAGGAGATAGCCGTTTTATCTCGATTACGATGATTATTATGGTCTTTGCATTGATTACCTTGCCTGCTGTTTTCCTTAGTGGAATCGACGCTGCGTGGCCTAAGTATGTTATCTACGGCATGACGATTATCTATGTCATTATCCTTTGGATTATTTTTGGCTTGCGCTACCGTAGTGGTAAGTGGAAGGATAATCACGTGATTGATTAACTTGAAAAAAGGTGTTGCAAAAAATTTGTAGTCAGTGTATAATGTAGAAGAAGAGATGCTCTGGATAGACGTTTGCAGAGCTCTCTTCTACAATTTTCCCACCAACCATTCAGCGTGTTGTTTTATCGGTTGTTGGTGCAGAGCAAAAAGGTGGTTGTTACCATAATTCTGGGGATAGTCCCCGCATAAAAAACGATTTAATAGAACATTCAACGACGAAATGTGCGATGCGTGCAAGGTATCTATATGTGAGTATACTTGTTTGAACTTAAATAAGTAGAAAGATGTATGTTATTTATGTATAGGGATATTTGTAAGTGTTTTTTAGAAAGTTTATATTAAAAATAAATATATGATTTGAGTAAGGTGGTCGTAGACATGCCTAAATGCTTTATTTGTAGGAGAAAGAACCGATGCCAAAGCAATTGATTGTGGCAACATGGAAGCAGTGGTCTTCACAGTTATCATTTCAGCAAAGCGATTATGGATTTGATTAATGTTATATAAGGAGTGATTTTATGGGTAGTAACGCTACTTTAAACCCGATGATAGATCAGGAGAACACGAGTTATCGTCGAATTTTACGGATTGCATTGCCGATGGTGGTGCAAGGATTAATTTTTGCGGCCATGTTGCTTACGGACAGGATTTTTGTCTCGCATTACGACTTGGTCTCCTTTGCTGCTGTAGGTACGGCAGGCGACTTGGCATTAGCCATTGGTTTCTTTTTTAATGGTACCATTGCCTTTGCTAACGATATGGTGGCGCAGTACTATGGTGCAGAGCGTAAGAATATGCTCGCCTCGCCGGTGTGGGCAGGACTCTTTTTGGCTTTAGTTTTTGGCGCATTTATGATCATTACCTTGCCGATTAGCCGAGAATTTTTTGCGCTTCCTTTTTTTGATCATTCTGAACTGTTGGTGCAAGAAGAGAAGACCTACTTTAGTTATATGATTGTTATGCAATCGGTAGGGTTGATTCAGTTTGCCTTGGTAGCCTTCTTTATTGGGCGCGGTAAGACCCTTTTTTCGATGATTGTCGCAGTTGTGGGCAACCTGGTCAATATCGTTATGGACTACTTCTTGATTTTTGGTAACGGCATCTTTCCGGAGATGGGTATTGCCGGTGCGGGATTAGCCTCGGTGCTGGGAGTTATCACGAGTGTTACCTTTGCGATTATCTTTTTCTTGTTCGCTTCACGCGAGTTTAAGGGGATTTTACGTCCGCGTTTCGAGCCTGACATCATTAAGCGCATGCTTAAGTTTGGTGTACCGGCTGGATTGAAGCTGGGATTAGAGGCGACAGGGTATGCCTTCTTGCTGATAGCTTTGGGTAAATTCGGCGATGCTACGGTGGCTGCCGCGGGTATTGGTTATGGGTTACAGAATTTTGTTTATATGCCGGTCGTCTCTATGGCAACGGCAGGTGCCGTGGTTGTGGCGCAAGAGCGTGGGGCAAATCGGCTACATAATCTCAATGTGATTGTACGTCGGGTATTAATTTTAACGGTGAGTTATGCCTCGATTATGCTTTTAATCTTTGTGCTTATTCCCGATTTCTTAATCGCGCTATACGGTTCTGGTGAGGAGCACTTAGACCTAGAATTGCTGGATGAGACGAAGCGAATTGCCCGTTATTTCTTAATGATTACCGGTTTATGGTTGATTCCAGATGCCTTTTTTAATGTCTACATGCAGGCGCTTAAGGCGTTGGGCGATGGGCGTTATCTCTCCTCACGCATTGCTGTTACGGTATTATTCACCATGATTCTTCCTCCTCTTATCTTGATGAATTTTACTGGGGAGTGGGTGCAGTATGCCATTTATCTTACGGCAGTTGCTTATGTCGTGATTTTATGGGTACTCTTTAACGCACGCTATCGCAGTGGTAAATGGAAAGGACATAAAGTTATCGACTAGTATTAGCCATATTTGGATTCTACGTAAAAGCGTTAAAGAAGATCTTGCTTGGTGGTGAGATCTTCTTTATCTTTGCAGGGCGCGCTTGAGTTAAAAGCGATAGATATGTTATGATAAGCCTAGAGGTAGAAGATGAGAGAGTGGCGATGGGTAGGAATCGTGATCGGGATAATGTGCTTGGTGAGTTTTGGCTCTGCCGAGGAGGTGGAGATCTATCGAAGTAGAGAGCCTATCCAGAGTTTAGAGATCGATCTCTTGAAGGTGCATTTAAGAATTTCTTGGGTGGATGGTCATCAACTAGGCATGCGTCTGGTGGGTGATGGCGCGCGAGAATTTCGCCACAAGGTACGTTATCATAAAGGATCTGGTGTGTTGTCAGTGGGTGAAGAGCTTGCTTTGGGAGAGCGTGCTAGCGATCTCTGGGAGAATCGTGAGGTGATTAAGGAGAGCCCAGCGACAAATCTTACGATGTATCTTGAGATTCCTAAAACCTTTCGCCATGTCCCTTATCGATTTAAAGTGCTGATGGGCGATATTACCCTTGAGGGGCGTGGGGTGGAGCTATTACAGAGCCTCTTTCTTGAAACATTACAAGGCGATATTGTGGTGGATAGGGTACGAGGGCGCAAGGTTTTTGCCAAGAGTGCGCATGGTGCGTTACGTCTGGAGCAGGTTGCCTTCGATTTTGTCGACCTACAAACCATTTATGGGGATATCTCTTTATTGTGGATGACAGGTGGGCGTATCTTTTTGCGTGCCGGACAATTAGCCGGTGGTGCAACGATCAACGGCAAACGTGAGCGTCTACCCAAACAGCTGGCAAGTGTGGGATCTTGGGGGGGTGCTTCAGGACAGAGGCTTTCGGAGGTGGAGATTCGCACCGGCTATGGCAAAATTATCATTGATGTGTAAAAGAGGTGCATTGTGGTTTTAGGGGTTTGTGGTAAGGCGTGCGGTGGCAAAGATGCAGTGAGTCGCCTTCTTGCTGATGATGGCTGGTTGGTGATTGATGCGGATAAGCTAGGTCAAGAGGCGTTACAGGTAAAAGAGCGCGAGATTGTCGTGGCCTTTATGGAGGATGATATTTTTGATGATGCCGGTGGCCTTGACAGGAAGAAATTAGGACGGGTGGTCTTTAGTGATAAGAAGAAACTCGATACACTCAATCAGATTAGCCATCCCTATGTCGTGGAGAAGATCCATCAAGTGCTAGCAGAGCATGCTGGCGAACGCATCGTGATTAATGCTGCGTTATTGCCGATGGTTAAGGTAGAAGGCGTGGACGCACTTATCTATGTGCAGGCGAAATTGTGTCAACGTATGAAGCGCGCGCTGGTGCGGGATAAACGGAGTTTAGGCTTTGTTATCCGACGAATTTGGGCGCAACGCCTCTTGAGGCCTCAACTTTTCTGGAAAAATGTCGATATATATTACATTAACAACAATGAGTCGTTGGCGGATTTGGCGCGCGAGCTTAACATTATCTTAGATAAAATAGCAGGAAAATGATGGTAAAAAAGGGAACAATTGTTACATTAATTCTCTCTGCCGTGGTCGTGGGTGCGAGCATTTGGGTGGGCACGCTCTTCTTTCCACGCGTGGATGAAGGCACGCTTATTGCCGAACTTCCTGGTAAGGGTAAGGATGAGGTACCGAGTACCAATTTGGATAACCCCGACGATGCACCGATTGCGATTATTATTCCCGATGAAGATACGCCCGCGGTTGTTCCCCCCATCACCGATACGGTAACTAATGCACCGATAAAAGATAAAGACACCAATGACGGTAAGAGCGCTAGCACGCCGAGTAGCCCTACCCCTTCGCCCCCTAGCAAGAGCTCTACCCGTGGGGAGTATTGGGTGCAGGCGGGAAGCTTTAGCAGTTTAGCGCGTGCGGTGGCGGCGGCCGAGGCGCTGCAGGAGTTAGGATTGTCTGGTACGATTGAGACGGTAACCCAAGGCGATCGGGTGCTTTATCGCTTACGCTTTGGCGCTTGGCAAAATATCGCTGAAGCCCAACGCTTTCGTGATTACTTACGTGATCAGGAGACTCTACGCCGAGCCTTTCAGTCGCGATCTCTTTTTGATCGCAGCAGTGATTTTGTCGATGCGTATGTGGTGCGCAATTAAAAAAGGATTGTATAAATTATCAATATGGTGTATCATTAAAAGAGAAGAGGAAGAGCAATGGTTAGAGGATTATATATTGGTGCCTCGGGCATGCAGGCAAATGAGCATCGTTTAGATGTGGTGGCAAACAACTTAGCCAATGTCGATTTGACGGGCTACAAAAAGGACGTATCAATCCTAAAGGCCTTTCCAGAGCTACTCATTCAACGGGTAAACGACAACGGACGGGTTACCTTGCCTATCGGTAGCTACGACAGCGCACCGATTGTGGGTAAGCTAGGCATGGGTGTGGAGTATAACGAGACGTACACGCTTTTTGAGCAAGGCAGCTTTAAACAGACAGAGAATGCCTTTGATTTAGCGCTGGGGAATAATGAAGATACCTTGGCGATGGGCTTTTTTGTCATTGAGACACCTTATGGCGAGCGCTATACCCGCAATGGATCGTTTATGTTGGGGAAGGAAGGCTATCTGGAGACGAAGGACGGCTATCGCGTGTTGGGCGAGAACGGCCCGATTCAGGTGAAGCTCCATAACTTTAAGGTAGACAAAGATGGCACGATTTTGCATAATAGCGCCATTGATGGCGACCCACGTGCGGTAATTACGGCGCGCGAGAATGATTGGGCGCAGAGTGAGGTTGTAGATCGTTTACGGATTGTGCACTTCTTCGATACGATGGATCAACCAGCCGAGCGCTACTTGAATAAAGTGGGTAATAGCATGTGGCAAGCTACCGAGCTTTCGGGTGAGGCGCGCGACTTGCAAGTAGGTGAGCGCCGTCCACAAGTGTTGCAGGGCTTTTTAGAGACCTCCTCGGTGAACGCGGTGCAAGAGATGGTAACGATGATTACCGTGAACCGTGCGTATGAGGCATCGCAAAAGAGCGTGCAAACTGCCGATACTGCAATTGAACAAGCAATCAATAAAGTATTGCGCGCATAATTAAGCAACAACGCAAGAAGAGTGAAGAGGATGGGAACATCCTCTTTTTTATTATGTGTGAGTCAAAACAATAAGATTCGGGATTATTCCCTAGCAATTTTTTTGTAGGTTTATGAAATGATAATACAAAAAAGAGAGGAGCATTTGCTCCTCTCGGTGTTAAAAACTAAGTGATTTAATTAAGCAAACTTAAACATGTACCCAACGGTAAATGCTGCAGTAAAGGGAGAAGCACCAGCAAATTTAATATCATAAGGATTAGCCATAGCCTTCATTGCTTGATTGCGGCTCATCTCTTTTGCGAATAGAGCAAAGACGTCGTAGGTAGTGCGGATACCCGTGATGAGGAAGTGGTTTTCGCTATCCATCAAGGGAAAGTAAAGACCAGTATCCATGACAATATTCATACTGATACGACTGGTTGCATTACTATTAAATTTTTCAGAAGAGCCATCGGAATCTTTAAACGTCATGGTAGGAGCAGTTGTAAAGGTCATACCGACACCTACAGCACCATACCAGTTGCCGTACATTAATTTTGCTAGGAGATCCACATCAATGGCCATAAAATTACTGCTTGCGCTACTCCACTGATTTTTATCCCAGTTTCCATCGGCATCAGTGCCGTAGGTTTTATTCATGACACCACGGAAGAGAGAGACGTTCACACCGGGGGTGATAGCAAACCACTCGGTAAGACCAATATCTGCAAAGAGCCCTGCTTGCATCGCTGCGCCAAATTTGACGTCTTGAGCATTACCAAAAGTCCCTTCGCTATTCTTTTCCATACGGGTGGTGAATTCATTCTCGAAACCCACACGAACACCGATACCAATTTCAACTGCATTGCTGTTTAAGGCAACACCTGCAAGGAGGAGTAGACCAAGAACGGTCTTTTTCATCGAGAAAATTTTCATTTATCTTTCCTTCTTTCGGATATGATTTTCCTTAAAAATAACATATTTCTAAGAAAAAGTCAATGAATTTTTGTATATTTTAAATAAATAATGAAATTATTGTAATTTATTGTCATTTTAAAAGACAGAATAATGCTTATGCAGATATTAAATCTTCATCTAAGCACCTTATATGTTAAGGTGCTTATTTACTTTTTGCATGCCGAATCACTCATGCAATGGTGCTATTACCATATCCTTAGTTAATAAAACGGTAGACATAGCCTACGCTAAGCGCGGTACTAAAGAGCGTCATTCCGTTTGCTTTTAGGCTATAGGCGCGGTCGTCTTGCATGGCAGAGAGCATGGAGAAGTAGTGATAAAAGCTCGTTACGTCAACCGCCGTGCGCCAACCAATCATGATGTTGTGGTTATCGTAGCCACCAAGGGGAATGTAGAAGCCGGTATCTAGGACAAAATTCATGCCGACATAAGCTTGCTTAAAGTCTCGTCCTAGATCAAAGTTGCCACCATCGGCGATATCTTTAAAGATGGGGGCGGTGTTAATTGTAACTCCAGGTCCTACGCCTACGTACCATATTCCTAAAAAGAATTTAGCGAGTACTTCTAAGTCAAAAGAGCTGTGGCTTACCTTAATGGTTGCTTCTGCGCCATCTTCGGTATATTTTATATCCATGGTGGTGCGCCTAGCTACCGCGAAGTTAAAGCCCGGACTTATGGCGAAATTGTTGCACTCCCCAAAGCGAAAATCGGCAAAAAATCCTCCCGTAAAATTTAGGGTAAAGGGTAAGTGTTGATATTTAACGTTCCAGCCACCCTCGCCACTACCAAGCATGAATTGATCCCCGGCCCAGTGCACGTCGAATGAGGCCTCAACTCCCGCTCTCATACCAAGACCCACTTCAAAGGCGGTTACCTTACTCGTTATCCCTAATAGAGAGATCCCTACGAATAATGATGATAGTAAAAATTTACTTACACTCTTCATTGTATACTCCTTTTTTTTATTCGTATACCAAAGAACGTATAATTTTTTCTACTTGTCAATAAATTTTTTTAAAAAGATCTTCTTCATCTTATTTTTATCGGATATAAAAAACATATCCTAAGCTCAAGGCCATGCTTGCCCAACTGATAGCATAAATATTGGTGTTTGTATCATACGGATCGGTCTGTATCTTAACGCTATCAATAATACCTTTGACATCAAATGTAGTACGCCAACCCAACAAAATATGGTGTCGTTGAAAGTAGTCTATAGGAAAGTAGTAGCCCGTATCAAAAATAACATTAGCTCCCCAATGAGCTTTGGTATTGTCTATTTCTGGGAAAATACGCGCACCCTCCTCTGTAGTATTATACGTTAGTGTTGGCTTCGTGTTAAGGCTTACCCCAGCACCAAAACCAAAGTACCACCATTTTGCATGATACTTCAATAAGATCTCTGCATCAAAGCTATGTGTTACCGCGGTGATGGTT
The DNA here is from genome assembly GCF_028748145.1 of Entomospira culicis. NCBI lineage: Bacteria > Pseudomonadati > Spirochaetota > Spirochaetia > Spirochaetales > Spirochaetaceae > Entomospira > Entomospira culicis. The sequence continues at coordinate 89,158 of NZ_CP118181.1, forward strand.
TCATCCAACTGCGTTTGCTCATTCGTTTTGGTATCAATAAATAACATACTATAGGTACTCTTACGATTGACACTTACGTTTAGGGCGGGGGTAATCGAGAACTTAGGAGTAAGACGAAAATCCATAAAGAGCCCTCCTGTTACGGCTCCGTTAATTGGTTGTAGATAATCGAGACCAAGTTGCCCTTCTTGATATGGAATACGCAGGGGGAAGGTAACTGAAGTTAAGGCACCTTCAAAACCTATACGCGCACCCAAACCAATCTCTACTGCCATCAGGGGTCGACTAAAGATAGTTAGCCCCAAGCTAGCCATAAGTATGAATAAATAATTTACTTTTTTCATCCTAATAGTAGTGTAAACGATTTTTTCTATTGCGTCAAGAGAAGCATACGTTTTTGGGGATCTCTTCCTTAGATAAATCGATAGACGTATCCTGCAGTGAGGCTGGTACTAACCGGTGTTGTAAGACTAAAGCTCTCGTTCCTGAATTCATTTGGGCTATTAACTGTGAGGGTGGTGCGCCAACCAAGAAAAATGTTATGTCTTTTTCCGGCAAAAGGGAGGTAGAAGCCGGTATCAAGGACAACATTAAATCCAATAAATCCTCTTTTTTCAAGATTTTCAGGGGTGTAACTTACTTTTTTTCGCGCTGAATTAGAGGTGAGGGTTGGTGCACTATTCATGTTTAACCCAAGTCCCATCCCAAGATACCAATGCGCCACATGGATTTTTGCTAGTAGCTCTACATCTAAGGTATGTGTACCCAGACGCATGGGTCGGTTCATTTCTTTCTCATCATCATATAGATTTACTTTTGTTTGACGATTAAGGGAAAAGTTGAGGGCAGGGGAGAGAGAAAACCAATCAATTAAGCGAAGATCCGCGAAGAGACCTAGCGTGAAGTTACTACCACTGGGAATACGCGACCAAACCACTTTATATTGATCTCCGTTTAAATAGAGAGCGTCGTCTGACCAGCGTTTATTGATGACCGACAGCTCATAACCAAGGCGTGTTCCTACACTAATATCAAAAGCTTGGGCTGGTTTAGCTAGACCCAAGTTTGCTATAATGAATAGGGGAATCAGTAATAAAATTTTGTATCGTTGAGACATAATTTACCCTCTTTTAGAAAAAGCTACCTACTATACATAATATTTTGTATAGCAGGATTGAGCATAGGAACTCCTAGTTCGCGGTTACCTAGATAAATCGATAGACGTACCCTACGGTGATGCTAGTGGCTACTGGGGAGATAGCAAAGGCACTGTTTCTTTCTTGTTCCTCGTCCCCGAAGAAAAGATTTGTGACATAAGAAATAGAGTTAAGTAGAATGGTGGTTCTCCATCCGATAAAGACATTGTGGTTATTGGAGACAATAGGAATGTAAAGACCTGTATCGAGAACAAGGCTAAATCCAGTGAAGCCTTTCGTTGGGATTAATCCTTCTGGATCGAAATTCTCCTTTCCATCTTCCGATATTGCCGTAAAAGTTGGGGCAGTGGTCATACTTAGACCCACTCCTGTGCCGAAGTACCACCAGCCAATATGAAATTTAGCAACAAGATCTAGATCGAAGGTATTGGCACTCATGCTTACCACCACATCCTCCACCAAGTAATCATAAACGGATAGATCCATTGGCATTTTACGTGCCGTAGAAAAATTGAATGCTGGGCTAATGGAGAACCATGAGGCTAGACGAATGTCTGCGAAGATACCGGCAGTAAAGTTGTTACTGAGATTGAGGAAGCCCTGCCATTCTAAGCTTAGCCCATTGTTTCCAAACCATAAATCGTCGCCAGGCCAGTGCAAGTTAAGCGAGGCTTCATAGCCAAGGCGCGCGCCCACCCCGATATCGAAGGCATGAGCTGACTTTACTAATCCTACATTGGTTGCGATGAATAGCGGAATCATTAATAAAATTTTGTGTAGTTGAGACATGATTGTACTCCCTTTTTAAATAATACATACAATATATATTATTTGTAAAACGAAGTCAATATGTTATTTGGCTAAAAAAGGAAGAAAAGGAAATTTTACGATCCTTTTCTTCCAAAGAAACTAAAATTGAACGAAATAACCAAGCATCATAGAGATCGACAGTGGACTAAAGACATGAGTTTGTTGCCCCAAAATATCAATGATATCGCTGGTAGAGGGATTTTCAGGAGCCTCTTTTATGACATTATAGATAGTCTTTATGCCCTGCACATCGAAGGTGGTACGCATGCTTAATAGCAGGTGATGGTGCTCCGATTGTGCAATTGGAATATAAAGCCCACTATCTAATACCACATTAACACCCATTTTTCGTTGCATTTTAAAGAAATCAGTCTCCAGCGTTTCACTCTCTACATTAAAGGCTACTGGTGAGTAAAAGGCAAGTCCTGCACCAATGCCCAGATACCACCATTTAGCGTGAAATTTTGCTAATAAATCAACGTCTAAGGTATTGTAGCGCAGATGAAAATTACTGATGTCATTGGCATTAGTGTTGTTCTCCATCTGAAGGTTCGCGCGTCGCTGTAGCGCAAACTGTGCCGATGGCGAGAGCGAAAACCATGAACTAAAACGAAAATCCGCTAAGAGTCCCATAACTAGGTTCACACTAAAGAGTTGCCCGTCTTTATGGCTGTAAAGTTTAGAAATTTGCTCCATCATTGGCTGATCCCCCGGATAGGCACTATTTAAGGAGAATTCCGCCCCCACGCGCGCACCCAGTCCAATGGTCATTGCCTGCATTTGGCTTACCTGTACGAAGATCAACGTACATAATAAGAACATTTTTTTCATCTATATATCCCCCTTTAAGATCATCAACACTGCTAGACAAAAGATATATCTTTGCGTCAAGTATATAATGCAAACTAACCCACATAATCACGTGTATGTGATAAGGTTAGCTTAGCCCAAAGCACGAGATAGTGTCAAGCAAAAAGAGCCGTTTTAGCGATTATTCGTAGAGGAGAAAATGCTAGATAATGAAAAAAAATCTCTCATCCAGATAATAAAAAAAGCCCTCAAAGAAATGAGAGCTTTAAAAAAGTGTTGTCTATATTAAAACAATTACTCAGTAACCGTTACGTTAAACGTACCCTCGTAGGTAGTATCTTTGTAAGTAACAACATAGCTAACGGTTGTAGTACCCGCTTTCTGCCCACTAATAGCACCTACAGCGCTAGTAGGACCTACGCCACCACCAGACATAAAGTTAATAATAGATGGATCTTCTACAGTAAACTCAACTGTAGAATTTTGCATTATCTCTGCAAATTTCAAATCTTGAGCAAGCTTTGGATCTTGCGCTACTTCCATCATGTCGCGACCATTGATAAGTGGCGTAACCGGAAGAGATCCCATTGTACCAATAGTAACATCTGCGTAGGAGTAGACATAGGCTAGCTTAGGTGCGGCTGGCTTAGATGCGCTGGTGGAAGACTGGTTGCTATTATCAGCACCAGCATTGTCTTTGTTACCGCCACAGCTAACTAAGCTAAGTGCTGCGATGGAGATTAGAGCAAAAAATAATTTTTTCATGAAACCCTCATTCAAAATTGTAAAATATTATGCTTAATATCATACTATAAGGAAGAAATTATGTCAATGACTTTTGCATAAAAAAAGAGATGATTCTCTCTTCTGTAAAATAAAAGAGAGAATCAAAATTATTAGGCTACCACCACTTGTAGTGAGCAAAGGCGCGGTTGGCCTCGGCCATTTTGTGCATATCCTCTTTCTTTTTGAAAGATGCACCCGTGTTGTTGGCGGCATCAAGGAGTTCGTTGGCGAGCTTTTCTGCCATGCTACGACCATTGCGCTTGCGAGAGGCGGCGATGATCCAGCGCATAGCGAGGGCTTCTCGGCGCGACTCTTTTACTTCGATGGGTACTTGGAAGGTCGCACCACCGACACGGCGAGATTTAACTTCAACGAGGGGTTTGACATTTTCGAGCGCTTTATTAAAGATCTCAATAGCCTCTTTTTGACCCTTTTCGGCAACTTTTTCCATTGCTTCATACATGATAGAGCGACAGACATTCTTCTTACCGCTAAGCATCATGCGAGAGATAAAGCGTGTTACCACCTGACTATTGTAAACTGGATCTGGTTCTACGGGACGATCGATTTTGGTATATTTTTTTCTTGGCATTTTTCAGCATAACTCCTTTAAATGGTGAGATAGGTAGGTTGACGCGTTGTTAGGTTTTTGGCTTCTTCGCGCCGTACTTACTGCGACCTTGTCGGCGACCATCAACACCAAGGGAGTCTTTGGCTCCACGTACAATGTGATAACGCACACCAGGAAGGTCTTTTACTAATCCACCACGAATAAGCACGACATTGTGCTCTTGAAGGTTGTGGCCAATACCGGGGATATACGCCCAAACTTCCATCTTGTTAGATAGACGCACACGCGCAACCTTACGTTGAGCGGAGTTTGGTTTACGTGGGGTTTGCACGATAACACGCACACATACGCCACGTTTTTGGGGACAATTTTGCAAAGCAGGAGACTTTGTTTTTGTGGTTTTGCTCTTTCGTCCTTGACGAACGAGCTGATTAATTGTAGGCATTGCATACCTCTCCTAAAAAAATATCATTATAACAACGTATAATGGCGTGCTACCAAGAGAGGAGATGTGCATCAATATAATGAGACCAGCTTTAGCGCGATCGATTTTATTAGATGTCCCACTTGACTTGGCAACGGGCACTTAGCTAGGCATTAGATGGGTTAAATCTAACGGTTACCTTCGTTTTACAACGCAAGCTAACGGGTAACTAGGAATGCGACGGGGGGGACTTGAACCCCCACGGCCGAGCGGCCACTAGCACCTCAAGCTAGCATGTCTACCATTTCATCACCATCGCATGGAGTCTTCGATATTCAATCGGTCTTCATTATAGCTAATTACGCAAACTAAGTCAATATCTTTTGGCGTTATTTTCGATAAATTTATATAAAAAAAGCCCCACTCAAGCGACTAAGTGGGGCAAAGGACGGAAAATGTTTCTCTATTTGTCTTTTTGTTTGAGCGCAAAGCCCTTAGCGATTGCCCAGCCACTTTCACGCAGCAGGGTGTGGGCGGGGTCTTCCCCATCCCAAAAGAGAAATCCTTCTAAAATGGGTAGACGGGTAATTTCTTTCTTGGTATATTTTTGGGGATGCTTGCGCGATACTTGCCAGAGGGTAGAAAGCAAGAGTCGTTGGGCACCAGCGCGATGCAAATGCTCCATTTGAAATACCTCGGCAAGCTCGCAAACCATCTGTGTGGCGCTCTGCACATCTAAAGGAATATTGACCCCAGGAATTGCCGTCGCATGATGATCCTTAATATCTCGAATGGCGCGTTGGATAATGCGTTTACAGGTAGCCTTCTCTTTACTGGTCATCAACCTCTCCTTTCTTCTATTATAGAATGACTTTCTTATTTTGTCAATAAAAAATAAATTATAATGCAAATATTTATTAAATATTGATATTTATGCATATAGACACTGATATGAATTATAATTTATATAAATATTAAAAAATATCAATATTTTTTGTCTTTTGGTAATTTTCGTCTCTTTTTCCTCACTTAGTGCCGATGATTTATTAAATGATGATTTGCCAAGTATCTTTTGAGATTTTATAATTATAAAATGAATTTACTCTTTTGTCAATATAAAATGAATTATAATTTAGTAATTAAATATTTTTTTATAAATATTTATAAAAGATGTGTGTCTGTATTATAATTTATATTAATATTAAAATATGGGATAAAATCATCTTTTTTTGTTATTTCCCTTCCGATTTTCCTCGCTATGACCGATAGAATAATTATGCCAAAAGCCAAAGAGAAGTATCCTTATCAAGGCAGAGTGTTGCGCTATCTCTACGCCAATCGCCTTATCTTACGGCGCATCGTGAATATTATGATGCGTACCAGTATGCTTGCTGTCTTTTTCTTTCTTATCGGGATGTATCAACGCTTTACGCCTAGCACCCAGTATCGTCTTTTGGATATTACGCGTTATACAGCAACTTTTTCGTTTGTCGCCACGCTCTTTATGATCATCTTACGTGTTGTGGTCAGTCGTTATCGCAAAATTCGCCTTCACCACATTCTTGGCGAGACGCTCTATATGTTTGTCATGCTCTTTTTAGCTATTATTAACAGTGTGCTGGGCGTTTGGCTAGATGGTAATGTTTTACCGATATAAATGCGTCGCAACATTGATTTTTCCTTGGCTCATACCGATGTTCTAGGCAAGAGCATGAGGAGAAGCGGGGGAGTATCTTTGTGAGTTTAAAAGTTGGGCTCATTGCAACGGGTGAGCTTTATGAGGAGAGTTTGCGTCAGCGGGTGGTGGGCATTAGCCAGTCGGCGCAGTTATTGATGCAACTTTTCGATTACCTCGAGCCATTGATCGTGGTGGGTATGACTCCATCGTATTTTAAAGCACAGGCGCAAGCGTATGCATTACAATTAGGTGTAACGTTAGCCCCAAGTCAGATCTCCTTTTGTCGTTTCGGACAGGTGCACCCTGATCATCGTATATTTCAGGAAGAACCGTTGCAAGCTGGCGAAGCCTTTACTTTGGATATCTGGATTCTCTATCAGGGATATCATGCTGACTTGGCTAGAATTTATCACCTTCCGCCGTATCGGCGTGAAATCCTTCTGCTCAAGAAGGGCGCACTCGCGGTGCAAGAAGCTGCCGCCAAAGCCGCCAAAGCAGGGGAACGTCTCTTGAATATTGTGCAAGCCGCGCAGTTGGCCGCCATGCAAGCGGGCGTCTCGATTGTGGAGGGCGCTTGTGGGCATGGGGTGGGGTACGCGTTGCACGAGGAGCCGACAATTGCCTTTTGTTACAATGCTGGATCGCCCTTTTCTCGCTTAAAAGCCGGCAGCATTATTACCATCGAACCGCTTATTGCGCTCAAGCCCACCACCCTCACCATTCATAACGATGGCGTGGTAACCCTGCCTGCAGAGATTCCTTTTTTCTATGCCGAGGCGATGGTTTATGTGGGCGAGCATCAGAGTGTAGTGATTGGACAATAAGCGAGCGCTATACCGTGCTAGCACTCGCTGAGAGGTTGATTATACGTTAGCAACATCCTCTTTCTTGAGGGCAATCATTGTAATAATAAAGCCCATGAGGTAGGCGATAAGTAAGCCAATGAAGTAGTTGACGAAGGAGGATGGGTCTTTGGTTAGGGGTAGACCCACTAAGCCTGAGGGACCCCATGCCGTAGTTCCCACTTGAGTAAGCATGATCCATGCGCCACCAAAGCCTGCACCTAATCCCGCGGTGATAAAGGATTTCCCCAAGGGCAAGGTTACGCCATAGATAAGCGGTTCGCCCACCCCTAAAAATCCTGCAGGCAACGCTCCTGTGATAATCTTTTGCATACGAAAATTACGCACTTGACGTGCTTTTAGGTAAATTGCGATGGTTGCTCCCACTTGTCCAGCCCCTGCCATCGCGAGTACGGGAAAGAGCGTTACATAGCCTAACTGTTGTAACTGAATATCGTAGATCGGGATGAGCCCATGGTGGAGCCCGAGTAAAACCATCGGCAAGAAGAGGGCAGCCAGCACGTAGCCAGAGATAACATTGACAATGGTATAGGGTGAGTTGATGAGGTAGGAGAGCCCTTTAATGAGGATGTCGGAGAAGAGACCGGCAAGTGGCATGACGGCAAAGAGCATGAGGATTCCTGTGATGAGGATTGCCAAGAAGCCAGTGAGAACAAGATCGAGGACATCGGGGATAATTTTTCGTAGTCGTTTCTCGATGATGGAGAGAAGGTAAACGCCAAAAATCACCCCAATGACTCCGCCTTTTCCGCTGATTAAGAGGGATTGTAAGGGCGTTTGCGCGTTGTAGATCACGAGATCTCCAAAAACTCCGTTAAAAGAGTTCGCGATGGTATTGACCAGCGGATCAATACTCATGGCACCGATCATTCCGCCTAAAACCTCGGTAGCACCAAATTGTTTCGCGGCATTTACTCCGGTAAAGATAGCAAAGTAACTCCAAAAGGCGTTGCCAAGAAGATTCAATAACTGAACCGTAATGACGATGCTCTGGAGCGGAGTGCCGCCATTTTTCATAACCTCTGCAATGAGTAGCTGGTTGGTGAGACTAGCGATGCCCCGAAAGAGTCCGCCGGCGATGATGGCAGGAATAAGGGGAAAGAAGATATTACCAATAACCTTGAGGAAGTTACGCATTTTGGAGGGTTTTTGTCCAGCTTTGAGGGCGTTTTTGTTGGCTTGCCAATCGTTGTCTGGTTCGGTAGTGGCGGTTTGATGGGCGATCCACCCCTGCTCTTTGAGGACGATTTCGAAGGCTTCGCGTACTTTTTGCGCTTTGCCAGGACCGATAATGATTTGGAAATTGAGATCTTCTACGATACCTAATACGCCTTCGGTTTGTTTGAGCACCCTGCTATCTACTTTACGCAGATCAACAAGGGTTAATCGTAAACGTGTCATACAGTTAGCTACAGCGATGATGTTCTCCTTACCGCCGAGCAGGGGTAAGAGGGTCTTACTAAGTTCTTCATGGGTCATACGACATACTCCTATTATAGATGAGAAAATTTATTCTCGTCAATATTCATCTTATCATATTATGCTAAATAAGTAAAGCTTGACAGCGGGTATGTAAATCTATTATAATGTCGACATGTTAGGAGTGAGTCTTTTTCCTGGGTTGGATATTGCGTGGGCGGAGTATGCGCGCTATTTAGATTCGGCGAAAGCCTTAGGGTTTGGGTTGGTCTTTAGTTCGTTGCATATCCCCGAAGCCGATGAGAGGCGTTTGGCGCGTGAGGTTGATTTGATGATCGCGCATTGCCAGAAGCTGGGGCTAAAGTTGGTGATCGATACCAGTAAAGAGTATTTTGATCGATATGATTGGGCAACGATGCCACTGCATGCGTTACGTTTAGATTTTGGTTTTAGCGATGAGGAGATCGTGGCGCTTTCGCATCAGTTATCCTGTAAAATATCGCTTAATGCCAGCGTAATTAGCCAAGAAAATTGGCAAAATTTGGTGCGTTTAGGGCTAAATGTGGCTCATGTCGAGGTCTGTCATAACTACTATCCGCGTGAGGATACAGGCATTAGCGCAGAATTATTAGCGCAAAGAAATCACTTTTTTCACGAGATGGGCTTCTCTACGATGGCCTTTGTTGCTTCGCATTATCGTCCACGTGCGCCTTTGTATGCGGGCTTACCCACGCTAGAGCAACATCGAAATCTCTTGCCAGCGGTAGCCATGCAACATTTGTGGCAGTTGGGCACCGAACATGTGATTATTGGCGATGCGATGGCAAGTGTAGCGGAATTAGAACAGTGTAGTTTGTTGTCGCCCCGACGATTGACGCTCTTTGTAACACCTCAAGCAGATCTCCAGCCAAGTGAGGTGGCATTACTGCAAGCCGAGCACACGAATCGCACGGATATGGGTGAATGCGTGGTACGATCGCAGGAGTCTCGCTTGTTGATGAAGCATCTTCTGCCCATTGAGGCACGATCTCCACAAACCCGAGCACCCTATACAGTTGCGGTGGATAATCAGGCGTATCCGCGCTATCACGGGGAGTTACAGATTGTGGCATTTTCTCGCCCTGCCGATGAGCGCGTCAATGTGATCGCCGATGCCTCTCCCAGCGCGATCTTGATTGATGGCATGCGTGGGGGAGAGCCGTTCTCTTTTGTGCGTATGTGATGCTAGGTTTTTGTGATAAGATAGCTAGCTAGATCGCCTTCGTGGGTGCGTAGGTTTCCCTCATCAAAGATGATGAGTCGGGTGGCGATGCGTTGTACGAGGGCTTGGTCGTGGGAGACAAGTATCACCGTGCCCGGATAATGACTAAGCATTTGTTGTAGGGTCTCGACGGCGAGGATATCGAGGAAGTTCGTCGGCTCGTCTAAGAGGAGGAGGTTGGCCTGCGAGGCAAAGATGCTACAGAGGCTCAACTTTACGCGCTCTCCCCCAGAGAGTTGCGAAGCACGTTTGTGATAATCTACCGAGGAGAAGCCCATGCCCGCGAGCATCGCTCTGACGATGGCTGGCGGTCGCACGCTATGGAGCATCGCGTTATCGAACAAGGTTTTATCGGGTATGATATTAGAGAGGTCTTGCTTAAAGATGCCCAGTTTCACCTGTGGTACGAGGTGGATTCCCGATGCTTGGTGAATGATCTGATTGATGAGCGTACTTTTACCGCATCCATTTTCGCCATAGAGAGCGGTTTTTGAGCCATTGGGGATGATAAAGTGTGCATCTTGGTAGAGCGGAGCTTGATCGGGATAGGCAAAGGTGAGATTCTCCGCTTGCATAAGCCACTTGTTGGCAAGCGGATGGGTAAGGGTAAAGTCGAAGGAGAGACGCTTTTGGGGTACGCTATGTTTAACCTCTAGCGATTTTAAGCGATGCTCTAAGACGGTGGCGTGGCGATGGGCAACCTTTTGGCGACTCTTTACCTCGCCTTTGTGTAATCGCGCTTCGCTATTACCCATGCGTGAGGGCGCAGATTTAATAGCGTTGGCGCGTTGTTTGGCGCGGGTTACGCTGGCTTGCAGACGCTTTTTCTCTTTGGTGTATTGTTGATAGGCAAATTCTGCTTCGCCATTTTCTTGTTCTTTGATGGCGAGATAGTCGCTGTAGTTGCCCTGATAGGAGCGAATGATGCCATCTTCTATGGCGATGATTTTGTTGCAAATTTGATCGAGCAGATGGCGGTCGTGGCTGACAATCAGGAGTGTTTCGCAACGCTGCAGATCGGTAAGGAGAAGATTTTTGCTGGGGGTATCGAGGTGGGTGGTAATTTCGTCGGCAAAGATGAGCGGGGTGTGGGCTTGGATGGTCTGGGCAATCTTGATCTTGGTGGCTTCGCCGCCACTTACGCTGGGTTGATCGATTTTGTTGATGACGTGATAGCGACGCAGTTGTTCGTCATCGGGGGGCGTGGGGAGGGGGTCGAATTGGGTAAAGTAGTTGATGTCGCAGAGACGACGAACGGTTCCGCGATCGGGTGGGAAGGTGCCAAAGAGGATGTGGAGTAGTGTCGATTTCCCCGATCCGTTGGCTCCGATGAGCCCAATTTTATCGCCAGAAAAGATTTGCAATTGCTTACAACTAAAGAGTTCTTGATCGGTGAAGGTATGACTTAGGTTGGTGGCTTCTAAGAGGAGCGCCATAGAAATTTCTCCATGATGGGATATCCACGACCCCATGCAATCAACGACTGTTTTGGGGCTTAATTCTCTCTGGGCTAGAGAGCTACTGGGTTATGGGTGCATCACTGGATTATTCGCATGGGTGGTCGCTGTCCGTCCTTATCTTTCTTGGCGTTCTATGTTATCATATTATAATGGGGGAATGTGGTTTTGTCAAGGTGATAAGAGGATGATTATGGATGGTCAGAGACCAGCACTTATCTTACGCGAAGAGTTACCTATCCCCAAACCCAAGACGAAGAAAGTAAAGATATCGCAGGAATAGACTTGTAATGTTATGGCATATTTGGTATAGTAAAGGCATATCAGGTGGAAGAAGGGAGAGATATGGCTTCTAAAAAATTGAATATTCCATTAAAAGAGATTGTGAATCACACTGGAAATGTCTATGAGATGACCAACGCCGCCATCAAGCGCGCTGCGCAATTAACGGTAACGGGTAGTCCGACGGTGGAAGAGTGTGAGGGAAAATATGTCTCGGCAGCGCTAAAAGAAGTATTGTTGAAGAGAGTTGATTACCATAACGAGTCGATCTAAACGACCTGTTATCCTCTTGTTGGGGGCGACCGCTGTGGGTAAGAGTACAGCGGTTTTGGCGTTGTCGCAGTTGGTAGATGCGGTGATTTATGCCGACGCTTCAGCGATGTATCGTGATTTATCGATTGGCGTGGCAAAGCCTAGCCTAGAAGAGCGCGCGATATTGCCTCATTTTATGCTCGATTTACTCAATCTTGACGAGCAGATGAATGTGGCAGATTTTGTGCAAAAAAGTGATGCGATCATAGCCGATCTGGCGCGTGAGGATAAGGTTGCTCTATTAAGTGGCGGGACGCTCTATTACTTGCGACATTTTCTTTATGGTCTACCCACCACGCCTCCTGCTAGTGAGGCTAGTCGTGCTTATGTGGAGCAGATGGCGCGCGATATCGGGCAAGAGGCGCTCTATGCGCATCTTACATCGATTGATCCAATAAGTGCCGAGCGTCTGGCGTGGCAAGATAGCTATCGGGTGAGCCGTGCGCTAGAGGTTTATTATGACAGTGGCAAACCGCTCTCTAGCTTCCTCTTGGAGAAGGACGTATTGCGCGATAGGTATGATTTTTGTTTAATCGAACTGGTGCGTCCGCGCGAGGAGCTTTATGCACGCATCAACGATCGGGTGGAGGCAATGTGGCAGGCGGGGTTAGTCGCAGAGGTGGAAGACCTCAAGCGTAAGGGGCTTAATGCATCCATGCCGGCAAGCAAGGCAATTGGCTATCGACAATTTTTTATGGAAGGACTATCTTTGGCAGAAATTAAGGAACGCATCAAAAAAGAGAGCCGAAATTATGCCAAACGACAATTGACATTTTTACGCTCCTTGCCTATTAATTATCGCTTGCCTGCTGACGATATAACAAGCCTCAAGCAGTGCGTTCAATCCTTTTTATTCAGTAGATAAATTGGGGAAAATACACAAAACTTCGCGCGCTTGATAAAGAAACCCCGTGTTAGATGACGATAGAAAAAGGTAGGAGTTAAAGAAATCGCATGCAAACAATTGATACAATTATCGCCCTAAAAGCGACCATCGATCGAGAGCTTAGCTTGATCAAAGAGTTTAACGCTGGATACGATGCGTTGCGTATGGCCGTGCAGGGCAAGAAGTGGCCGGTATTACAAAATATCCTCAAGGAGTCGACCCGTCTTGCCCAAGATGTCTCCAGTGTAGAAGAGAAGCGCGATGAGCTCTGTCAATCCCTCTATCTTGCCTACACCTTGCCCAACGATCGTAGCTTCTTTGAGCTTGTCGCTTTCTTCCCCGAAGATATGCGCGAACGCATGAAGAGTAGCTATCTGCAATTACGCGCCGAGGTCTACAAAATGAAGTGCCGCCTCAAGAGCCTAGAGGCCTATAGCCGTGTGCGCATGCAACTCGTCGATGAGGTCATCAACAAGTCGCAAGTTACCCAGCAAAATAACGCCGCCCCCTACAAACGTACCGGCAAACGCGCCCTACAAGATCCCGATTCATTCTTGTTTGACAGCATCAAATAACGCAAAATATCATTAAGCTAATCACAAAATGGATCGATACTTAAGATAAGATCTTTAAAAAGAGAAGAGGATAGAGTCAATGCATTCAACATTCATGGGCTTAGAGATGGGCAAACGCGGTATGTTTGCGCACCAAACCGCCCTGCAAACTACCGGTCATAACATCACCAATCTTAATACCGAGGGCTACTCTCGTCAGCGCGTGCGCATTGGCACCATCGATCCTCTCTATGATCCGGGGCTTGCTCGTGTACACGTGCCCGGACAATTGGGGCAAGGGCCTACCACCACGCGCATCGAGCGCGTCTTTGATGTGCTCCACGAAAATCAGGTTATCTCTGCCAGCGACGACCTTGGTTACTGGCGTACACGCGATTTTTATGTGGACAAGTTAGAGAAGATCTACAACGAGCCTAACGATGTTAGCGTGCGTACCTTTATGGATCACTTCTGGAATAGCTGGCAAGATGTCGCCGAGAATCCCGAGAGTTTGGCCGCGCGGGTGCAGGTGGTGCAAAATGGTAAGGCACTAAGCGAATCGATCAATCATCGCCATGCTATGCTTCAAGAGCAACGTCTTTTGCTCAATGATGATATTAAATTTACCGTAACTGAGATTAATCAAAAGACTGAAGCGATTGCCAAGCTCAACGTGCAGATTGCGCGCGTACAGGCGATTGGTGATGAGCCTAACGATCTCTTAGATAAACGCGATCAGATGATCCGTGAGCTAGCGGTGCTTGTACCAGTTAGTGTTGATCATCAAGATGCTGATGAGTTTCGCGTGCATATTGGTGGGCGTATCTTAGTGCAGGGCGAGCTTGTTAACCCGCTCTCCGCCGAAGCTGATCCTAATAATGATGGTTTAGCGATGGTGCGCTGGGGCGATATTAATCCGCCTCATAACCGCGACTCCTACCACGATACGTATCGTGTAGCAGGGGGTAAGTTAGGCGCACTTATCGAATTACGCGATGTCGATGTGAAAGACGAACTACGTAAGCTCGATGCCATGACGGTGCATTTTATCGATTTAGTTAATGATGTACACGCGCAGGGTGCGGGCATGAATGGGAATAGTGGACTTGACTTTTTCCGTCAGAATAATTATATCGAAAATGCAACAGGTAGTATCGATACTACGGGTGATGGTCAGCTTGACAGCACCTATCTCTTCCGCATCTCTGGAGCAAACCAGCTTAAGGCAACGCAACAGGTGGGGCTTGCAGGGGAGATTACTCTCTCGGCAGGCAATGGCGACTTAGTAACCATCGCGTACAACCCCAATGACACGGTAGGGGATATCATCAATCGCATTAATTACTCGGGTGCTGATGTGGTGGCGCGTTTGGATGTGAATGGGAATTTATCGCTTAAAGGATCTTTATCCTATGGCGATAATACGCCTGACTTTGTTATCCGCCACGTGGAGGATTCGGGGCAATTCTTGGTGGGTTATGCCGGTCTATTAAATGCTAGTGGCGCCGATGGTGCGTATGATTATCAAAACCCTAATGCCGCCGAGGAGCAGTTACGTGTTACGCAAGGCGTTAGTTTTCAAACCACACCATTGCAACGTCCATCGGCATGGATTGCGGTTAATGCGCAAATCGCCTCGGATGCTAACAATGTTGCAGCAGCCAAACCGCTTGCCGGTAGTGGCGAGGTGGCTATCGGTAATAACGCTTCGGCGCTCGCGATTGCTGATTTACGCCACGAAAAGGTGATGATCGATCGGCTTACGAGCTTTGATGACTTCTTTGCGGACTCGGTTGCTTTGATTGGTGCCAAAGGCTTTGAAGCGCAAGAGACGCACGCGGCTTTCTCCACAATCAATAAAAATTTGGATGATATTCGCCAATCGATTAGCGGTGTCAATATTAACGAAGAGTTCGCCGACTTAGTACGTTTTCAACATGGCTTTACCGCGAGTGCACGCTTTGTTAATGTGGTGGATCAAATGCTTGATACCATCATCAATCGTTTGAAAGTTTAGCGAGGTCTCTTTTGTAAAGCATGTGTCAACGACCTCCTTAACTGGGGGTCTTTTTTATGAAAAAAGGGGAATGGGATGAAGAAGATACTCTTTGTTAGCAGTGAGTTAGTGCCGTTTGCTAAGAGCGGGGGCTTGGGCGATATGGTGAGCTCTTTGGCGATTGCTTTGGCGAAGTTGGGGCATGATGTACGGGTGGTTATTCCACGATATTACCACATTTCGCGCGATGATTTGCAACGCCATCCTGCACCATTAGGTGTGCCGTTGGGCTGGTCGCAGGAGTGGTGCGCAATTTATGAGGGGCATTTACCTCGTTCATCCGTACCGGTCTATTTTCTCGATCATGAGGGGTACTTTGGGCGTAGTGGTATTTACGGGGCGACACCTTCTTCCAGTTTTGATGATAATTTTGCACGATTTTCGTTACTTAGTCGTGGCGCATTTCAGCTCTGTAAGGCACTTCAGTGGTTTCCCGATGTGATGCACGCCCACGATTGGCCCACTGCACTTGTGCCTGTCTACCTAAATACGTGGGAGCGCGAGGGTGATTTTGCCCCTACAGCTTCGGTCTTCACGATCCATAATCTTGGCTATCAGGGATGGTTTCCTAAAGCGGATCTCTTTTATGCGCAAATTGGCTGGCACGACTTTTTGATGCAAGGGTTAGAGGCGCTAGATAGCATCAATTTGATGAAGGCGGGCATTACCGCCAGTAACTTAATCACCACGGTGAGCCCAACTTATGCGCAAGAGATTCAGTCTGATGCATACGGCGAGGGGCAAGATTGGTTGTTACGTCAGCGACACGAACAGATTTGGGGCATTTTGAATGGTATCGACGAGGAGGTATGGAATCCCCAAACTGATCGCTTTTTAGCACCACACCACTATTCCGCAGAGGATTTATCTAATAAAGCGATCCTCAAGCAGCGTCTGCAAGAGCGCATGGGTTTACCGCAAGAGAAGGAGCATCCGATTTTGGCGATGGTTTCGCGTTTGGTTTCCCAGAAAGGTGCCGAGTTACTCCTTGGCGATTGGGGCGTACTGCAACGACTGATGCATTATCATCCTAAGGTGCAAGTGGTGATCATTGGTACGGGGGAGGCGGGCTTGGAGGATGGGCTTCGCGCCTTTGCCCAGCGCTATCCGGAACAAATTTCGGTGCATATCACTTTTGATGAACCACTCTCTCATTTGGTAGAGGCCGGTGCAGACTTCTTTTTGATGCCCTCTCGTTACGAACCTTGTGGCCTCAATCAGATGTATAGTTTGCGTTATGGAACACTACCCATAGTGCGTAGAACTGGTGGCCTGGCCGATACCGTAGAGGCATATCGCGTGGAGGACGGTGCGGGGACAGGCTGGCTCTTTAATGATTATAATGTGGATGGTTTTTGGTGGGCGGTTAACTATGCGGTAGAGACCTATTATCAGCGCCCTGAGCATATCCAACAGATGCGTAAGCGCGCGATGGCACAGGATTTTTCGTGGAAAAAGAGCGCCGAACTCTACGATCGCGCCTACGATCAAGCAATCAGTTATCGCCGAGGCAATTAATGGGGATAGGTCTCGATAAACCAGCGCACGTAATTGGTTATGCCTTGTTGAAAGTTGATTTGGGCGCGCCAGCCTAGATCAACTTCTATTTTTTTTGCATCGATGGCATAGCGATAATCATGTCCCAAGCGATCGGCTACGGGTGTGATGAGAGCGTAGAGATCCTCAACAGGAACGGTTTGTTGATTGGCTACTATCTGACACAATAAGTGAAGCAAGTCTTTATTAGAATAAGGATTATTTGCTCCGATATTGTAGCTTTCCCCAATTTTCCCCATCTGGAGAATGCACCAAATCGCCCGTACGTGATCTTCCACATGGAGCCAATCACGCAGGTGGCTACCATCGCCATAGAGCGGAAGGGATTTACGTTGAAGTAATCCTGCCAGCATGCGCGGAATAAATTTCTCCTGATGCTGATACGCACCATAATTATTTGTCGCATGGCTCATGGTGATAGGCAAGCCATAAGTGTGACGATACGCCCAAACCAGATGATCGCTACTGGCCTTGCTAGCGCTGTAGGGATTATTGGGGTGGTAGGGCGATTGCTCGGTGAAGGCCGGCTCATCTTCATGCAGTGAGCCAAAGACCTCGTCAGTGCTGACATGGTGGAGGTAAATGTGGGGGTTGTTCTGTCGAATTGCCTCAAGAATCGTGAATGTTCCCATCACATTGCTCTGCATAAAAGCCGACGGTGCATTGATGCTGCGATCGACATGACTCTCGGCGGCCAGATGGCAAATCGTATCGATAGAATACTCTTGAAGAATTTGTTCAACTAAGCGAAGATCACTAATGTCGCCTTGGATAAAGTGATAGCGATCGGTCGGCATCTCCACAAGCGCGTGCGGTTGAGAGGCGTAGGTCAGTTTATCGATATTAATGATAACGCCAGTAAATCCACTTTTGGGGGAGAGTAAGTAACGAATGAGGTTGACCCCAATAAAGCCACAACCACCAGTAATCAGGAGATGTCGGATAGCGCGCACCGCTTAATTGCCTCGCATTTTGGCTTGAATCTTGGGAAGCGAGGCGAGGATATCGGCAACAATTTTGAGGAATTCTTCGGGTACCTCATCACCAATCTCCACGGTCGCATAGAGTGCGCGCGCCAGCGGGCGATTTTCGACTAAAGGCACATCATTAGCTTGCGCAATTTCTCGAATTTTTAGAGCCATAAGATCCTCGCCTTTAGCGGTAACACGAGGAGCAGGCGCGCCCCAAGTATACTCCAGCGCGACCGAAAAGTGTGTCGGGTTGGTGATAATGACGTCGGCTTTGGGCACGTTTTGGATCATGCTACTGCGCAAAAGCTCCATCATGCGTTGACGCATCAATGACTTGACGTGCGGGTTACCCATATCTTCTTTCATCTCGTCTTTGATCTCTTGCTTCGTCATCTTGATGGTCTCTTTAAATTGATGGCGTTGAAACATAAAGTCGATAATTGCCAGCGCCAGCATAAAGATGCTGACAATCAGCATCATAATAAAGATACGGGAGATCAAAAAAGTACTTATCTGCGAAATTGAACTATAGGCCGCCACCGAGAGCTTGTTAATCGAACTAGAGATCGTCAAGTAGCCGACAAACCCGATGATGATAACCTTAAAAATTGATTTAAAAAGATTATAAATAGCTTCGATGGAGAGGAATGTTTTACTTATGTATTTTGCGAAGTTGGGTGCAATTTTTTTGAAGTCGGGCTTAATGGCTTTTGGTGCATAGACAAAGCCTACTTGTAGCGCCATGGAGACAAACGCAACGATAAAAGTCGTGGCAAAGATAGGGCCAACGCTACGAAAGTAGTAGCTGTAAAACGCCGATCCCAAATTGCCGCTAAGATTAGGTTGTTCGATACGGCTAGGGTGATCGGTGAGCTGGGAGAAGTAGAAGTGCATCATCTCGGCAAGCAATCTTACCATGTATTTACCAAAGAAGGCTAATGTCAATAGAGCGACAAAGAGTGTAAGTGCTTGGGTAAGGTCGGCACTCTTGGCAACTTTACCTTCTTCGCGTGATTTGCGCTTTTTACGATCCGTGGGATCTTCGGTGCGTCCCTCGTCTTCGGCTTTGGCAAAGTGCTGGAGCGAAAACCATGTCAAGGTGTCGGCAGGACGATGTAAAGATGTATATTGCTTATCTTGTTCAATCATCAACGCATCCCCAAAATAATCGATCCAATGACCTCCCACGTGCGATCAAGAATCGAGGAAAAGAGGTTGAATAGTGCTGGAATCGTGATGATGAGCATAAAGAGTCCCAAAGAGATCTGGATAGGAAAACCCACCATCAGGAGGTTCATCTGTGGGGCGGCCTTCGCCATCAAACCCATCGTTACACTAAGCATAAAGAGTGCGCCAATAATGGGCAGTGCCATCAAGAGGGCTTGCCCAAAGGTCATCGCCATGGCTTGAATCATCGTTTGGCTAAGCGATTCTGGGGAAAAGAGAAAGGTGGATGCATTAAGGTGTAAAAAGCTTCCCTCTACCCCAATAAGGAAGAGTTTCTGGAGTCCGAAGGTCTGCAAAAAGATAAAGAATGCGCCCAAATTGAGAAATTGTCCCACTAGTGCCGACTCGCTATTGGTGAGGGGATCGAACATCTCGGCGGCGGCAAAACCCATCTGTATGGAGAACATTTGGGCAATCAATTCAAAGAGCATAAAGATCATCACCAGATAAAACCCAATAATCAAGCCAATAATCACCTCGGCAGTAAGGAGGAGAAAGAAGTCGATGTACCCCGTGGGTACGGGATAGCCACGGCTTTGTAGAATCGGTAAAACCAATGTCGCAGTAAAGAAGGCCAAGCCCGCTCTCACCGCATAAGGAATCCCTTGCGAGGAGATGACGGGGGCGATTTGTATCATCGCAAAGACTCTTGCGAAGATCAAAAAGAGCAGGGGAAGCGTACTTTCGGAGAGCACTTTAGTGTAACCTCATGGTTAAGAGAGCGTTGAGATCATCGAAAAGAGGGAGATGGTATACTCACGTAGCGTCTGCATCATCCATGGGAAGAAGAGCGCAAGCGTTAAGAAGATAGCGATAATTTTGGGAACAAAGGTTAGCGTTTGATCTTGAATGCTCGTAGTCGCCTGAAAGATGGAGAGGATGAGACCCACCACCGCGCCAATAATTAAGACAGGTGCTGCCAACATCAGCACTTGCATCACCGCTTCGCGAAAGAGCGCAACAATGGTAACTTCTGATATCATTTAATTATACCTCCCTAGCCACCTGGAAAAAAGCTTCGAATCAACTGTTCGGCTAGTAAACTCCAGCCATCAACCATCACAAAGAGAATCAGTTTAAAGGGCATCGAAATCATCACCGGCGGTAACATAATCATACCCATCGCCATTAATGCGGATGCGACGACCATATCGATAATAATAAAGGGAATATAGATATAGATACCCATTTTAAATGCCTCGGTAAGCTCGTGGAGGATAAAGGCGGGGATAAGAATATAGGTAGGAATATCTGCCAGCGAGGTGGGTGCAGGAAGCCCTCGTAAACGCATAAAGAGTTGGATATTGGTGGGGTTTTTGCGCACTTGTTCAAACATAAAGCGACGCAAGGGAGCCTCGGCTTGCACGTACATTTGACTAGCGGTCATCTCTCCTCGCCCTGCAGGGGCGATGGCTTGGTTGTAGACCTCACTAAAGGTAGGCCACATAATGAGGATGGTCATAAAGAGCGCTAACCCGTTAATGACCTGCGTGGGTGGCGATTGCTGGAGGCTAAGCGCGCGTTTAACAAAGTCGAGCACAATGGAGATACGTAAAAAGCTGGTCATGAGGATGATAAAAGATGGTGCAAGGCTCAAGACCGCCAAGAGGAGCATGATCTGGACACTAAAGGCCATCTCACTGCCCGATTGGGGTTGTGTAACACTGAAACCGATATTTGGAATAGGGATTTGCCCACCCGGAACGCCATCATCGGAGAGGGGGATATCAAAGTTTTGCGCTGAAACAAGGGGCGTGAAAAAGATAAGAAAGAGGAAGAGGTGAATGAATTTATTCATGATTATTCTTCTCCTGATGAGAGGGGTTGTGCAAACGCGAGGTGTAATCCTTCAAAAAATCTTTGTTTCTCGTCGGTGATGAGGTAATTTCCTCTGGAGTATTGGCATCGTTTTTTTGGATTTTGCCTTTGAGCATCTGGAAAAAACGCTCTTGAACCGGCGCCTCTTTTTTTGCTTGTGCAAGCCTAATAAGATCGCGCTGTTCTTGATCGGTGATCTCCCCAATGGGGGTGATGTTCTCCCCGACTCCCACGATAAAGAGACGATCGGCAATCTCAATGATGCTGATTGCATTACCAGCCTTTATGGAACGTGTCTCTAAGATTTGGATGTGCGAGCTAACTTGTGCCTCTTTTCCCGTAAGTTTACGCAAGAAGAAAATGGTAAGATAGACCAAGCCAAGGACAAAAATCAGCGCTAAAATCGCTTGCACTAACGCCATAAAGCCACTTTGTGCAAGAGGACGCACCTCCCCTTGCGAGCCGGTTAGTGGCTCAAGCAGGAGCGTTTGCTCATTGGAAACCTCAGAAGCTTCTGGTGGAGAAGCTTCTGATTGCGCACAGAGAGGCAAGGTAACCATCAAGAGCATCGCTAGCATCAAGAATTTACGCAAGAAGAGCGAAAAAACGTTCATCATGGCTATCGATCGGTTAATTTGTCTGCACCCGAGAGGATTTCTGTAATACGCACACCAAAGTTTTCGTCGATAACTACAACCTCTCCCTTAGCGATACGGTTGTGGTTTACCAAGATGTCAACAGGCTCACCGGCAAGTTTATCCAGCTCGATGATAGTTCCCTCTCCAATGCTTAAGATATCTTTAATAGGCTGACGGGTACGTCCAAGTTCGACGGTAACCTCCATCATTACGTCCATGAGTAGACCGATGTTTTTGGTCTCTTGTGGAGCACTTCCACTTACTAAGTTAGGCAAACTGACCCCCTGTACAACTGGTGTTGGTTGATTGAGTGTTGAATAGCCAACAACATTGGCTTGTGATTGACCAGAGAGAGAAGCTCCGGTTTGTTGATGACTATTGGCAAGGTAGGCTTCTTCTTTGGGTAGCGCAGAGGCTTTGGGTTGCGAGAGTTTGTCGATGAGTTGTGGATCGATGATGGTGTAGAGGCTGATAGCCTCGCTCTCGATATTGAGGGTGTAGGAGACGAAGATAAAGTCATCAGAAGGTAGGCGCGCTAAGCCTGCGTCCATAAATTGAACATTAACTGGCGTTGCTTCGAGCGTTTGCCCTAGCTTTTCACTGATGGCTTGTGTCGTTTGGTCGGAGAGTGCCGTGAGAAACTCTGCGAGCGCAGAAGTGGAGATAACCTCAGAGTCAACATGCTCTTTTTGACCGGTAAGCTCCTCGGTAAGTTTGGTTGCTTCATTGGCATCAAAGAGGTAGTGATGATTACACTCTAGCACGCCAGAGAAAGAGGCAACAGCATCGATGATCTTCTCATTAAAACGTTCGAGAAAGTCGGCTTTATTGCTACTTTTTACGTCGGCAAGCGTTACGGAAATATTTTTATCCGCCATGGTTTTGAGCGTAACTTCGATATTATCCACCAAGGGACTGAAGAGCTCTTTTATGGTGTTTAAGGTCTCTGTTGAAAAGAGCTCTTCTTGTTTGTGGTTTTCTGCAGCGCCCATGAGTAGGGCATTGATTTCGTCTTGAGATAGAGATCCGTCTCCCATCATATCTAATCATCCTCCCGATCTGATGCGATGAGCTCGTCGAACTCTTCGCTATGAATTTCTTCTAATTTATGTGTAATTTGCACAGAGACACGTCGACCAACGACTCCTGGACGGCACTCGAATTTGGATCGATCGCCAATTTTAAGAATAAGCGGGCTACTGGACTTAACATGAGGTAAACGTAGGAGATCGCCGAGCTTGAGCGCCATGATGTCGCGCATAGGGATATCGACACGTCCAATTTCGGCGACAATATCCACATTAATACGTGAGAGCTTCTCTTTAAGAGTGGTTAAATTTTCGGTAGTAAAGCCACGCCTTACCGATGCATACCAATATTGTGCCGAGAGCTTACTAATAATAGGTTCGATGGTGAGATAGGGGATACAGAAGTTCATCATGCCCTCAATCTCTTCGATTTTGGTCTCCATCGTTACTAAAATAACCATCTCGCTAGGTGGCACGATTTGTGCAAATTGCGGATTGGTCTCAATTTGTCCAAGGCGCGCGCGTAGCTCGATGACCTGACTCCAAGCCTCTTTCATATTACTTAGCAGGCGTGTAACGATACCACCAAGAACTGCTACTTCAATTTCGGTGAGTTCGCGGTTGATCTTACTGCTCTCACCCGTACCACCAAAGAGGCGATCGATGATGGAGAAGGTGATGGAGGGGTCAATCTCTAGGATAGCAGAACCTTTAAGGGGATCCATGTTGATGACCGAGAGGGCGGTAGGGTTTGGGATGGATCGCAAGAACTCCTCGTAGGTGAGCTGGTCGACAGAGGCGACGTGCACACTGACAAGGGCGCGTAGCTGTGCCGATAGGCTGGTGCTAGCTAAGCGCGAGAAAGTTTCGTGCATGATGGAGACAGTGCGAATTTGCTCCTTGCTAAATTTATCGGGGCGCTTGAAGTCGTATATTTTTATGCTCCGATTGCGCTTTGCCTCGAGGGGGGTGCGGACATTCTCATCCATACCAGAACTGCTACCTGCAGAAAAAGTGGTGAGTAATTGGTCTATTTCATCTTGCGAAAGAACTTCAGTCATTTGCTCGTTTTCCTATTCTTGGTTTTTAGCGATTAATTGAATTTAGCTAAAGTCGATGATCTTCTCGGTAAAGATGACATCGGTAACCTGCCCTTGACTTAAGATGTTATTGACTTGATTACGTAGTTCAGCTTTGAGAGCATCTTCGCGCTCTGGGGTGAGGTTTTCTACTTTTTGAGAGCTGAAGAACTGGCGTAATAGGTCTTGTAGCTGTGGGGTGCGACGAGCGAGTTCGGCGATGGTCTTCTCATCTCCAGGGCGATAGCCAAGGCGAACGTCAATCATGAAGGTACGTCCTACGCGATCGGAAGTGCGGCCACGCACTTTGATAACATCAGCATATTCGTGATTACCGGGGGGATGGTAGATCTCACTAGCGTCTTGGAGTGCTTGGGTTTGCGCGCCTTTATCCATTACGTTGTAGGTGATAACACTTACGACAACAATAAAGAGAATCGCGCCGATAATACCGGCAATAAAGGCAAGGATTTTGATAATACCGCCTGCCATCGAACCGCCAAGGCTTAAGCGCCCTTTTTTCTTTTTACCACCTGCTTCTGCAACATCGTCCATATCGTTCATGAGATTTGTATCGGACATTTAACGCCTCCTGTATCAATTAACTAACTTCTATTCTACTAAAAAAAGCTTCTCTTTGTAAATATCGGCTAGGTCGATAAGCTTCATGAGCATCTTTGACCAAAAAAAATAAAATCGCCAAAATTTTTCTGGTAAAAGGATAAAACCACGTAATAGGAGCGGTTTATTTATGGTAAAGCTATTTTTTATTCTCCATGAACATAAGAAATATCGCTAATTTTTTGTGATTTTTTTTCAAAAAGCCTTGCATAACCACCCCAAAAAAGCGTATTATTAAAATCGGGGGAGAAGGGGATAGTCTATTTACCCACCCCTAATGGAAGAGATCCAGATAAACTGTTGTTAAGGGGGAGATACGATGCGTGATCAAAAAGAAAAATTCGATTATAACCAGTCACAGCCCCTTGAAAAGACGCATATCGATTTGAAAAAAATTGACTTTAACCACCTCCTCAACGACTCACTACTACAAAGTAGTCGTCAAGTAGCAGAAAAACCTTTACCAGAAAATCAAGAATTTTCACCAAATATCGAGCCCTCTGCCGATGACTCTTCTCCTGATCAGCCTACCCTCAATACATTTTATGAGGAAGCATTGCGTGAGATACAACAAGGTAATTACGCATCGGCTAGCGAGATCATGCAAAAGGCTATTTTTATCGACCTTGATAGTCGCCTGCCCTCGCTCATGGTAAAGACCTGCGATTTTTGGGATGCGCGTCTGAAAAAGCTTCGTCATCTACCCCTCTTGGAGCTCTTCCCTGCCACCTATGAGGCGTGGCTCAATTTCTATAAAAACATCGTGCGGTCCGATACCCTCGTGCTTGATCGGGTGATCCACGTGGTGCGTATGCAAGTCTTTGGCAACGTCATTGAACAGCTTAAGACACACCCGCGTTTAGAGCAAGATGCACAGTATGCTTTTGCCTTGGCTAGAGCTTATAAATACCGGGGCGATTACGATGAAGCTATCGATATTTATGCCTTGGTTTTGGAGCTGGATGCAAAAAATCCCTCCGCCCTTGCCGAACTCGCTGATTGTTACGCCATTATCGACGAAGAGGGGCGCGCCAAAATTCTCTTTAGAGAGGCTTTTTTTCATGGTGCTGATCGGATTTTAATGGATAATTTAGAGTCGGTGATGATTAAGCAGTTGCGTCAAAAGACGCGTGAACTGCATTTACCTGAAACCTATCTTGCTGAGTGGATGGCCGTTTACGGCGTGGTTTTCGGTCTCTTTGATACCAGTCGAGAGCTTAGCAATAGCGAGTATGCAAGGCTTAATCATAGTATCCACGCCTTGCGCGCGCAGGTGGAGGAGCATCCAGAAAAGCGTGGCTTTCTCGTGCCACGCTTGATTTATCGCCTCTTTTGGCTTATCGACTACTTCGTTGCCAATCAGGTAGATGCGCAAGTAACGCGTCAAAATATCGAGAAAGTGCTATTTGAGATTAAATTTTTAGATGAAAGAGTTTATAAAAAATACAAGTTGTGAGAAAAACGTGGAGAGTGGAATGACAGACCCTTTGTTGGATCGTGTGCAGCAGTTATTGGAAGAAGAGAGTTGGACAAGCGCCTCGATAAACGACTTTACCATCAGCCGTTTTGAGAGCATTGATGCCCTTATCGAGCAGATAACCGAGAAGGAGGCAGTTGAACAGGTGCGTGAGCACTGCGATGAGTGGTTGAAGAATCACAAGCAGAGCATTACGGCTCTTTATCTGGGTGGTCTTTTGGCGTGGCGTGAACAGTTGTTGGAAGAGGCAGACTTCTTGGAGTTGATTAGTCTCTTTTATCAAA
Source organism: Entomospira culicis (assembly GCF_028748145.1). Classification (NCBI taxonomy): domain Bacteria; kingdom Pseudomonadati; phylum Spirochaetota; class Spirochaetia; order Spirochaetales; family Spirochaetaceae; genus Entomospira; species Entomospira culicis. The sequence continues at coordinate 115,184 of NZ_CP118181.1, forward strand.
AAGGTCGTCTGCCGGTGGTCGAGCATCTATGTCATCGCATGCTCTCTTATGGCGAGAATAAGAGTGCACTGGAGTATCTTGCCGAGCGCTATCTACAGGCGGGGCAAGAGGATGAGTACTTTGCTGTTTTAGAGCGATTGGTTAAGGTTGATTATAATAATGCGACGGTTGCGTTTCAGCTGGCACAAATCTACGAAGGGCGCGGTGAGCTAAAGAGCGCGATTGCTCTTTATAAAAAAGCGATTTTTCGTTATATTCACCGTAAACATGTGCAGGGTATTCATGAGAGCTGGGTGAAGTTACTCGCTCTTGATCCACGCGCTTACGATGTTTTCAATGCGATTATCCTCAAGGTGGAGAGCACGATTGATCCTTTGCGTGCCTCCGAATTTATCCGTGAGTACTATCTGCATTTGCGCAAGCAAGATCAGATCGATTTAGCGATTGTTCAGCTCAAAAAGATCCTCTCGATGAATGCGAAGGACAATATTGCCCGTCGTGATTTGGTCGATGCCTATCGCCAGAAGTATTCCGAGCACTCTCGCTTAGAAGAGGTCTTGAAGATCTCTTGTTTGGCACAAAATTGGCGTCCTATCACCGAGGCGCTGGAGAGTTTTGATAAGCATATCAGTTTGGATAAGGGCAAGTTTGTCTACCACCGCAACTGGGGTGTGGGGCGTGTGCGGAGCATCACTGAGGACGAGGTGCTAATCGACTTTGCCAAACAGCGCGGACACAAAATGGCGCTCGATATGGCCACCACTAGCTTGATGGGGCTGGATAAGCACCATATTTGGGTGTTAAAGGCGACGATGCCCAAGGAGAAGCTGCGTGCAAAGATTAAGTCTGAGATGATCTGGGCGTTGACGATTTTGGCCGGAAGCAATGGCGGTAGGACCGACTTTAAACGCATCAAGGCCGAACTTGTCCCCTCGCTCTTTACGCAAAGTGAGTGGAGCACGTGGAGTAATGAGGCGCGTCGTTTGACCAAGACGGTGGATATTTTTGGGAACGACGGCAGTAAAGTTGACGCCTATACCCTACGCAATACCCCAATCAGCTTTGAGGAGAAAGAGTGGAATCGCTTTAAGGGTGAGGAAAATTTCTTTAAAAAGCTTGCCATCTTTGAGCAATTTATTGAAGAGTGCGACACCGAAAGTGAGTATCTGCAGGAGATGTACAAGTACTTTTACTCGTATGTACGTAGCGATGCGCACGTCGATCTCTATACCATTATGAGCTATCTGCTTATTCAACGTATTACGAAGATGGGGCTCTCGCTGGATACCAATATTCCGTATAATTTTAAAGATTTTTTTGACACAGTTTTGGATATTGAACCGCTCTTTATGGGCATCGAGGGCGATGGCTATCGCCATGAATTCCTGATTAATGTAAAGCGCTATGTGGAGCATTGGCAAGAGGTCTACTTGGCGCTGTTACCCTTACAGCCTTCTGCGTCGATGGTGGATGACTTGCTGGCTAGCCATCGCGAAGAGGATATTAAGGCGGTGTTCCAGACGATTTTGGATCGTTATCGTAGCCATTTTGATGCCTTCTGGTCGCTGATCTCTTACCTTCAGCTCGATGAGGGGCGCTTTGAGCGCTTTGGCATCGATCGCGAACGTGTGGTCTTTGCGATGCTCCACTTGGTCGATATTTCGGCGCGCAACGTGCAAGCTAAGAAAGATCTTATTCAGAGTAAGCGTATCTACCGTTTGACCTTCGGTTGGCTCTTCAAAGATGGTCATTTAGAGACCTTCCTCGAGGAATCTAGTGAAAAGATCGCCTCGCGTCTCTTTGCCCTCTTGCGTGAAATGCGCGGGGTAGAAGAGAAGGATGTCGAGTTGGTTAAGACAATGATCTTGGCACGCTATCCATCGCTTGATCTTGAGGTGGTAAAGAAGAGTTCTAGTGAGAGCGAAGTGATGCACCCGCGCCGTATGGCTACTGATGTCTTGTGGGTTACGGAGAAATCTTATCACCAGAAGCAACATCGCCTTAAAGAGATTTTGGAGGTGGAAATTCCTCGCAACTCTGCTGAAATTGGCGAGGCGATTAAGAAGGGCGACCTTAAAGAGAACGCCGAGTATATCAGTGGTAAAGAGATGCAGAATCAGCTCCAGATGGAGGTTGGACGCTTGCAAAAAGATATCGAACAGGCGCGCCTCTTCACGCCCGATCAAGTTGACGCTAGCATGATTGGCTTTGGCGTGGTGGTTACGCTGCAACCTATCGAGGGCAAGCGTAAAGAGACCTACACGATTCTTGGCCCGTGGGAGAGTAACCCCGATAAGAAGATTATCTCCTACCAAGCTCCCTTTGCCATGAAATTACTGGGCAAAAAGGTGGGCGATACCTGCGAATTCACCATCAACGACCGCCACTACCACTATGAAGTGTTGGAGATTACTCCTACCAAATTCTAAGAACATTCTTGGTTATATAGATGAAAGCTACCCATTTTGGGTAGCTTTTTTATGGCTTAAAAAAGAAGAAAGGAATAGGCAAAAGAAGGATAAAGAGCAAGGCTTCGCTCAATAGGAGGGTACGGAGGATGATTATGATTGAGTTTAGATCGAAGAAGCTTTGGGTAAAAAAAGAGATAGTGAGGGTGGTGGGAAACATCCAATTAATAATAAAGCATATCGGCTGAACCAAAATTGTAAAGAGGGGAATAAGCTAGAGCCAGTGCTTTTTCGCGGGAAAGAAACAAAGGCTTATTGATGCTAAAATAGGTGCAACAAAGCTAGAGATTGTCCAGAGGTTGACTGCGAGTTCGAAATGTTCTCCTAGCGGGGCAGGTTGTATTATTCGGGGTTCGGCTTGGCTTGGGTGTTGATTTGGTTTTGGTAGAGGCGCTCGAGGTCTTGCGGGCGGACGACGGGGGTGGTGAGTTGGCGAAAGAGGGTGTCGGCGATGCCAAAGCTATGTTGCTCGGTGAGCTTTTTGCCATACTCGTCGTAGAGCATCTCCTCAAAGAGATCTTTACTCTGCCCTAGCGAGGCGGAGTCGCTTTGGGGGCGTTGGATGCTCTTGCGCATCTGGTCGGTGAGCATTTTGACAAAGATCTGCTCGATGCCACGGGTGGTTTCTTTAAGCTTATCGATTTCGGCTTGCGACATCGTGGTTAAATCGTACTCGGCTTGCGAGAGATCGGTGAGTTTTTGCAGATTTTTGGTGTATTGCTCCTCACTTTTACTCTGCTCCTCGCCTAGTGCGTTACGGGAAAAGGACTCTATCTTCATATCGATTTTATCGGATAAAAGCAAAAAAACCTTTATAGGTAATCAATCAATTATAAAATAAGCAAAAAAGAGCACAATTTTGTCTGGCTTTAGGGCAATTAGCACTAGTCAAAAGGGGGCGATTTTTGGTATAATAGAGTCAGAGTATATTAGCAAGATAGTTACATAACATAAATAAGGCCTTGATGATGACGTCTTAGCGTGGATGATGTTACGAAAGGAGTGGAAAATGAGTTCAAATTCAAACAAAGCTAGGGGAATGAGCAATAATAAAGCCAAGGGGATGAGCGATAAAAAACAGCTTGTTACTTTTCAGCTAGGTGAAGAGCGTTACGGCATTGACATCATGCATGTAAAGGAAATTTATTCCAATCATACCGTTCGCCCTATTCCGCACGCCCCAGCCTACATTGAGGGTGTACTCAATTTGCGTGGCGAGATTATTCCTATCATCAATTTACATCGACGCTTTGGTATCGCAAAGGCTCTGCTTAGTGAGGATGATGCGATGCTCTCGGGCTTTGTGATTATTAACTTATCTGGAATGAAGGTAGGTGTCATTATCGATAAAATCTTGAGTGTGATGGATGTTGATCGCGCTACGATTCAGCCACCACCGCAGATGATCACCAATATTGGCGCCGAGTATATCGAGGGGGTTAGCCCTCAAGATGCGGGGTATCTAGTGATTCTGGATATCGATCGCCTCTTTGATGTGAAGGAGCTTGGACGCTTGCGCATGCTTCGCTCCTTTAAGTCGGCAAGTGAAGAGGAGCTAGATCAATATCCGCAGGCGAAGTCTCGGTAGCTTGGAGTAGGTTGTGATTCATCCGCTGGGTGAGGCATCTTCTCGATCAACCATGCAGATATTGCTTATTTATAATGAAAAGATGAAAGCCACGCATCTTCTTTCGGCGGTGCATACGTTTCTTTTGTCTAAAGATGCGTGTTCGATTACTGTGCTCTCGCTTAGTCAATTGAATATCTATACAGCTGAAGCTAGTGACGCTTCTTCCCTTGCAATCGTCCTTGGTGGCGACGGCACCATCTTGCGCGCGAGCCTCTGCTTGCATGCTTTGGCTATCCCGATTTTGGCGATTCATGCAGGTACGGTGGGATTTTTGGCTGAACATGGTGCGGTCTCTTGGCAAGAGGCAATTGATGATTTTTTATCGGGTAAATTGCCTTTTCTTTCTGCGCCTATGTTAGCGATGGAAGTTTATCAACAAGAGAAATTCGCGCAACGGCTTTTAGCGATTAATGAGGTGGCGATCACCTCGGTAGGACGGAAGCTCCTTGCGATGACGTTTAAGGTGGGGAGTAGCCCAACAATGCGTGTGCGTGCGGAGGGGCTGGTCTTATCGACCCCGACGGGTTCTACGGGGTATAGTTTGACGCTTGGTGCACCGATTATCTCACCTAGTGCAAAGGTTTTGCTATTGCAGGCGATTGCTCCTTTTGATCTCTCGGCACGTCCGATTATCTTTGATGAGGCGGACGTGGTTTGGGTGGAGGTGGCAAGTGAGGATGGTTTGCTTCTCTTGCGTGATGGTGAGGGGGTGGAGATTGCCTCGGGGGCGTGGGAATTTCGTCTTGGGTTGGCTAGTGAGAGAGTGTTATGGGCAGTGGGCGAGCAACGTGAGGCGCTTTTTTATCAGGCGCTACAAAAAAAATTGGGATGGTTTACTTTATACCCAGGAGCATCGGTATGTTGCAAGAGTTAAGGGTTAAAAATTACGCATTATTGGATCAAGTTTCCGTGATATTTGAGCATGGCTTTACCGCACTTACCGGTGAGACAGGAGCAGGTAAATCGTTGTTAGTGAATGCCTTAGGGTTATTGTTAGGGGAGAAGAGTAATACGCAGTTTATTCGCCATGGCAGTGAGGAAGCGGAGGTGATCGGCGTGGTACGATTAGGCGATCATCCCATGGTGCGCGCGCTCTTATCAGACTTAGATATTGATGTGGGTGATGATTGCTTAGAGTTGCGACGGGTGGTGCGGGTGAAGGGCAATTCCTCGATTTATGCTAATGGCGCACGTATTACGCGCGAACAGCTACAAGAGATTTCGGCGTTGCTTTTTGATATGCACGGGCAACATGAGCATCAATCACTTTATAATCAAGAGAATCAGCGACTTTTGTTGGATCGGGTGGCGAAAATTCAAGAGGATGTGCAACTCTTTAGCCAGCAGTTTACGCTTTTACGCACCAAAAAAGAGCAACTTAAACTCATGCGCGAGCAGGCAGAGACCGACCTTGCCGATCGTATTTATCGAGAGAAGGCATACGAGGAGATTGGCGAGCTAAAGCCTAGTCAAGAGGAGAAGGACGAACTCTTAGCACGGGCGAATCAATTGGAGAATCGCGAGCGTATTCAGCAGACACTTCAGCGTTTTCATGCCATGATGCGTGGCAATAGTGGCTTGATTTTAGGTCTCAAAGAGGCGAGGCATCTCCTTAAGCATCTGGAAGATAGTGAGAGTCGTGAGTTGGAGAAGCGGTTAGAGGGCGCGATTTTGGAAGTGGAGGATGTCAGCGACTCCTTTTCCCTTCTACAAGATACGCTAATGGGTTCGCCTGATGAGTTGGATCGCGTGCAGGCCAAGCTCATGGAGTATCAACGGTTGGAGAAGAAGTATGGTAGCGGGCATCTGGCGGGCTTGCTTAAATACTATCAAGATATTGAGATAGAGCTTGGTGAACAGAATAATGCCGAGCATCTGCAGGTAGAGTTAGAGAGTGAAATCGAGGCGCTTGAGCAAGAATTACGTCAAAAGACGCTGGTAATTACGCAACAGCGCGAGAGTAGTGCACGGTACTTGGAAGAAGAGATGGAGAAGCTCTTGGGCGAGGTAAGTTTGCCTCATGCGCGCTTGGTGGTATCGGTAGCTCCGCGTAAAAATCGTGCAGGCGATCGGGTGATTGGCTCGACAGGCGCGGATGAAGTTGCCTTTCTTTTTAGTGCCAACGCTGGCGAACCGCTCAAACCGCTTAAAGAGGTGGCTTCAGGCGGTGAGAGTAGCCGTATTCTCTTGATCCTCAAGAGTGTGCTGGCGAGCCAAGAAGAGGTTGACTGCCTTATTTTTGATGAGATTGATACCGGTATTGGTGGTGAGGTCGCGGTGCAAGTGGCTAAGCACATGCGTCGTTTGGCACAAAAAAAACAGGTCATCTGTATCACCCACCTAGCCTCCATCGCTGCGGCTGCACAATCTCAGCTCAAGATCGAAAAAGAAGTGGTCGATGATCATACTAGAACGAATATCCATACAATGACTCATGAGCAACGTGTGGAGGAGATAGCAAGAATGCTAAGCGGAAATACCGGAGACCATGCCCTTGAGCATGCCCGATCGTTGTTGAACTCGCATGATGGATAGGGGAAGAGAATGGAAAAAAAGAGTGTTACTAATCATAAGGTCTTTTTGAAGAAGTCGGCTGGATATCGGACTATGGTTGATCGGATGCTTATGATTGAACGCAAATTTTTAACAGAACTTGGGCAAAAGGCAGCGCCTGAGATGGCAGACTATATGGAAGGCTTGCGCTTAAGTTTGAGTATTGCTAGTTATTACATTGTTCAAAATCAGATTTATCACGCTATTTTTACGACAAGCAATGAGACGATTTTGAAGTCGGCACGTAAGTATTTGGCGCTCTCGGTAGACTACCTTGCCAAGATTTTCTCTACTTCGCAAGACTTTCTCTACGATGAGAAGGATGTGCGTGCCAAGGCGCATGCTGAAATTGAGGAGTTTACCGGCTATAAACTGGTAGCACGTACGGGATTTTATCTTGATTACCTCGATCACTTCTTTGATGTGCAGAGTCGCTGGCACTGGAGCGTGTTAGATCTCTCCTATGAGCTTGCGTTGATTTATAAAAATGCCTTCAACTTTAAGAACCTTGTACAAAATCTCGATATTAGAGCGGAAAATGTTTACGAACGTAAGAGCTATTTGATGCAATTGAAAACCTATCTGAGTGATGTTGCCGATGGCTTTCGCATGAAGTATGAAATTACGCGCATCAACACCGATATGGACAAGGCAATTCGGGTGTTAGAGGTACTTAAGCAGTTGCATATCGCCTTGAATGAGCAAAAAGAGCAAGAGGCACAGGTGCGTAAAATTGAGCTTTGGCGTGCAAAAGCACTCACCGATCAACGTTAGTATCGATCTTAAGGAGCAACATGTGATGACGAAGGTGCCTTTCTCTCCCCCAGAGATTACCGAAGAAGATATTCTTGCGGTAAGTGATGTGTTGCGGTCGGGTTGGATTACCACGGGCGCGCAGGCTAAGCAATTTGAGCGTGAGCTTTCGGACTGGATGTCAGGGGCGCGGGTGGCAGTGCTCAACTCGGCTACGGCGGGAATGGAGATTACTTTGCGTCTTTTGGGCATTGGCGCAGGCGACGAGGTGATTACCTCGGTGTATACCTACGCGGCCACGGTCAATGTGATTCGTCATGTGGGGGCAACACCCATTTTGGTGGATATCGCGCATGATGGTTATAATCTCGATATCACGGCGGTTGATCGCGCCATCACACCCAAAACCAAGGCGATTATTGCGGTGGATATTGGAGGCTATCCTTGCGACTATGATGCGCTTTATCGCGTTATCGAGGCGCATCGAGCTTCGTTTTCTGGTTTACCTAAGAGCCGTCTCTTTAACCATGCCGATCGTATCACCTTAATTGCCGATGCGGCGCACAGTTTGGGTGCGCAATATTATGGGCGTAAGAGTGGCAGTTTAGCCGATTTTAGCGCCTTCTCGTTTCATGCGGTAAAGAATCTCACCACGGCTGAGGGTGGGGCGCTCTCTTTCCATTCGCTCTTTGGTGTGGATGCGGAAACTATCTACCGTGAAGTGATGCTTTGGTCGTTGCATGGACAGAATAAGGATGCGCTTGCCAAGGCACAGGGCAATGGCTGGGAGTATGATATTCTCTTTTCGGGCTATAAATGCAACATGCCTGATATCATGGCGGCCTTGGGACGCAGTCAACTTGGTCGCTACGCCCAGACCTTATCACGTCGAAAAACGCTCTATCAATCGTATCGCCAGATGCTCCCTTCTCCTATCTCTTTACCGGCTTGGGATGAGGCGGATGAGTACCAAAGCTCCTACCACCTTGCGCTTGTTTGCCTGCCTATAAAAGATATCCAAGAACGTAATCGCATCATCACGCAGATGGCAGAAGCAGGCATCGTTTGCAATGTTCATTTTAAACCTTTACATTTAATGACGGCATTTAACGATTTAGGCAGAGATAATGATTTTTTACAGGCCATGCAACGCTATCAACAGGTCATGAGTCTGCCCCTCTTTAACACCATGAGCGAGGAGCAATTGAGCTATGTGGGAGAAAATTTAGCACAAATTGTGAAAAATCTACGCTAGTATCTTGATCATTCTTTCTTGCTTGTCGATATACAAAGTGGAGTTGAGCAGATGAAACGAATTGGATGGCTATTTTTGGCGATTGTGATCTCAATGCAATCGGCTTTTGGTAAGGTCTTATTGGTGAAACAGTCTGGTAGTGGTAGTGCCAGCGCCCTCGCAAATGACATCGAACTTGCTATTTCGGAGTGGTTTTTTGAGAAAGGCATCTTGGCTTTAAGTGAGCAGAACCCTATCGATCAGGTGGGGATAGAGCTTGCGCAGTATATGGCTCAACAGATGGGTGCGAGCGCATTTATTCTCTGGAATGTAAGAAGTAATGGTGATTTTCTTTTGATGATGTATACAATTAATGGTCAGCTTATTGGTGAAGTGAAGGAGTCTCTAAATGTGCGCGATACCGCAACGTTATCTCGCTTAATGAAGAGACTTGATCCTTTTTTAACCGAGCAGACTCGTACGTTAGGCTTAGGATAGAGAGACGAAAAATTGGCGCAAGAGTGTAAGGGTAACATGCAAATCAATGTCGAATGGGTACATATTAAACATTATCTAGCTCTCTTGGGCTTGGGTTTTCTGCTCTTTGGTGGGTTTATGGTTCTCTCGGGACAGAGCCAAGAGGAAGAGGCGAGTTTTTATCCAAGATTTGTCGTGGCGCGCCTAGCCTCTTTTGACTTTTTTGGTGAACCCGAGATTGAGGTGATTATTGAGGATGCCGAGGCGCGACCACCTGCAGGCAGTGATGAAGTTATTGACCCCAATGAGGTGATTGATGAGATTGAGGAAGAGACGAAGGATAGGACATCTGATGAAGGTAATCCTTCTACAGATGATACTATAGAGGACACTACCCCAGATGCGGTTGATCCTCCCATAGAGAATCCCCTAACAGAGGATACTACCACACCGCCGGTTACTCCGCCTGTGGAGAATCCGCCCTTACCTGATAAGAATAACGCCGATGCGGTTGTACGAGATAATCCCCAAGAGCGCACGATGACGGGAAGTCGTTGGTTTACTGAGGGCGATCGCACGAATACCGAGGAGCGCGTGCGTAGTTGGAGCCGAAATCCAGGGCCGCGTCCGATTCCTGATGAAGGAGATGATAAGAGTGGAGATACGGGTGCAACAGATACGGAAAATTCTACGCCGACCGATGAGCATTCGGATGATGGATCCTTGCCTTCTGCGGAAGCCAATGGTGCTCCCCAACGCTCCGATCCTAATAGTGTTGCGTTGATTACGCTAGTTCCATCGCCGGCCACAGGTGATTCTTCCGATGAGGAATGGGAGTATGATATCATTGATGGACCTCACTTAGATGGTGTAGATGGCACGGGGGAAGATCTCTTACCATCTGGTAGTGATAAGCCCAAGGACGACTGGCATCCTGTAGATGGACCTCACTTAGATGGTGTAGATGGCACGGGGGAAGATCTCTTACCATCTGGTAGTGATAAGCCCAAGGACGACTGGCATCCTGTAGATGGGCCTCACTTAGATGGTGTAGATGGCAAGGATGAAGATCTCTTACCCTCGGGCAGTGGTAAGCCCAAGGACGATTGGCATCCTGTAGATGGACCTCACTTGGATGGCGTAGATGGCAAGGATGAAGATATCTTACCCTCGGGCAGTGATAAGCCCAAAGATCCGATTACCCCAGATCCTAAACCGATTCTGGATAATCCTTGGAGTACCTTGCCCCTGATTGATCAACAATTTTTAGCGCCTTATTGGCAAGCTGAACTGGAAGAGGGTTTTTATATTCAAGTCTTTGCGACGATTCAACCATTAAAGTTACGTGCCCAGATCGAGCGTCATCGCGCTAATTTACCGCTAGTGATCACCGGAACCTATGGACGACTTGGGATGATGAATCGTCTCTTAGTAGGACCCTTAAAAGCCGATGAGTTAGGAGCGGTGGAGCATCAACTGCGCTTAAATGGCGTGAGAGATTCCTTCTTAGTTTCGGTTAAGAGCCAGCGTTCTTAGGATATCCGCATGGATAGTTGGCTTAATGAGACGCTCTTTTTTAGGAATTTTTTGCGTCCATTACTGGACATTGGTATCTTATCGGCAATATTTTATTACTTTTATCGATATGTTTTACGTAGCTATGGTCAATCTCTTTTTCGTGGAATTCGTGGTCCTTTGGCGATATTTTTGGTGGCATACCTCTTTCAGCTAGAAACGTTGCTGTGGATTTATCGCCTGATTAGCCCTTTTCTAATTATTGCGGTGGCACTAATTTTTCAGCCGGAATTGCGAAAGATGTTGGCGAAGATTGGGCGTCAGGGGTGGAGTCGTCGTGAGCAGGAGGCCTCGGCGGAGAAGGTTGATATGATTTTCACTTCACTTGCTTCTCTGGCCGAACAACGACGTGGTGCTTTGGTGGTCTTTACGCGAACATTGACCTTACGCGACATTGCCGATACGGGCACGCGTTTAGAGGCGGAGGTATCCGGCGCGCTCTTAACGACAATTTTTGCGCATGATACGTTATTACACGATGGCGCGGTGATTATTCATCATGGACGGATTATGGCTGCGGGTTGCTTTTTGCCTTTAAGTAAGCAGGATAATTTACGTAAAAGTTTTGGTACGCGCCATCGGGCGGCGCTGGGCGTTAGTGAAGAGAGCGACGCACTTGTCTTAATTGTGAGTGAGGAGAGTGGGGCGATTAGTCTCGCCGTTGAGGGCGTACTTTATTATGATCGTAAAGTGGATGAGCTCAAAAATCTCGTTCGTTCTCTTTTGCAGAACCAAGCCAATGAGGATGATTTTCGTAACTTTTTTGTCGAAAGGCTTGAATAAAATGAAAAAAAAGGCTACACTAAACTCTTATTTATGATAGAATGTGAGGTAATAACTTGTTTTTTGCACAAACAGAACCATTCATTACAGCTCCAACCTTAAAAAAACGTATTACCGAGTTAGGCGCAGAGCTGACACAACGCTATAAAGAAGAGAAGGATTTAGTCATTATCTGCACACTTAAGGGATCAATTCTCTTTGTGGCAGATCTCATGCGCGAAATTGATTTACCTTTAGAGGTCGATTTTATTAGCGTTGCTAGTTATCATGGTGGTCTCACCAGTGGGCAACTGCAGGTTGTGCATGGCATGACGACCCAGATTACGCATCGTCCGGTGTTAATTGTGGAGGATATTGTTGATACGGGGCGTACTCTAAAGAAGCTTAAAGAGATGATTAGCGAGGGCAATCCTAGGAGCATTGAAGTCTGTGCATTGCTGGATAAGCCTTCTCGCCGGTTGGTGGAGATTGAGGCGGATTATGTGGGCTTCACCATTGAGGATCTCTTTGTGGTGGGCTATGGGCTAGATTACCAGCAACGTTATCGCAATTTACCTTATATTGGTGTCTTGAGCGATCCGCAGTGAGTCTTGATGAGCATGTATTGCCCGACTTAATCGAAGCCTTTGAGCGCGGATTTGGTAAAGCTGATCTCCTTTTTAAACGGCGTATCCGTCGCTATCATTTAACCAAAGAGGCAAGGTTTTTGGTCATGGATTATTTTTACCATTATCTACGCTATCGTATCTTACTGCAACAAGCTAGTCGAAGTATTGGTATGGATATTCTTACATTAATTGTTATGCACTATGAAGATAGCGTGGATGATGTTTATCGTTCTTGGTGGCAATCGTTAGAGAAACGCGAGCAACAACGCTTGCTTCTCTCGGTGGATGATTGGGGTTTTCGTCAGATTGAGGCAGTGTATAGTGAGCGTTTGGATGCATTGATTGATTATGTGCAGGGGCGCGCGCCGACGACGCTGTTGGTGCTTTTACGACGGAATGCGAGCGATGTCGTGAGAGAGCATTTAATAGAGCGTGGGGTGCAAGTTGATCCTTTGTTGATGTCAAGTGCGCTCTGGGTGCGCGGTAGAATCCGTGATGAGGCGGATATCTTTTTTGACGTGCAAGATCACTCTTCGCAATTGATGGCGCTTTTCGTTTCGCAACAAACCTCTAAAATTTTAGACTACTGTGCAGGCTACGGCGGAAAAGGTATTGCGATGGCAACGATCTGGCCGCATATTGAACTCACTGCGAGTGATATTCGCCAAGAGCTTAAAGCGACCGTGGTTGAGCGTGCCAAGCGCGCTGGCATTAAGTTTCGCTGGAAGAGTCAAAAAGAGCTTGCGAAGAGTCTCTATCCGCTGGTAGTCGTTGACGCACCTTGCTCGGGCAGTGGCGTATGGCGACGCAACCCTGAAGATCGCTATCGTTTTGGGCAATCCCAAGTGAAAACCTTGAGCGATAAGCAACTCGATATTCTTTTGCAAGCGGGTAAATTGGTCGAGAGCGGAGGGGAGCTTCTCTATATTACTTGTAGCCTCTATCCTATCGAGAATGAGGATGTGATTGAACGCTTTTTAGCCAAAACTAGTCAATTTTCTATTGTTCCTGCAGAAAGACGATTAAGAGAAAATTGCCAAATCCTTGGTATCAATCATGAGGCTATCGAGCATCTTCTCATACCAGAAAGTTACCCGTATCTACGTATTGCTCCTCAAGTTAATGGCGGCGACCTCTTCTTTGCCTGCTTGCTCAAAAAGAGCTAACCTGCATCATGCTATGCGTTTAATGTGTTTCACAGTAGGTAAAGACCGTATCGATATCGAGGTTATGAGGCGTATCAAAGAGAAGGTCGGCGTTGTCGAAGGTATGCTGACTACTAAAGCGTGGGTCGGGGAGCATGAGCACGGGCATGTTGGCGTTTTGTGCGGCCATATAACCGGGGTAGCTATCTTCTAGTACGAGGGCTTTGTCTGGGGATACTTGTAGAATTTTGGCTACGCGTAGGAAGAGATCGGGGGAAGGTTTTCCGGCGGGGTCGTCCTCAGAGGAGTAGTAGGCATCGCCAAAAATGGTATCGATACCAAAGAGCTTGGAGACTTTTTTTAGTAATGTGAGGTGCGAGCCACTGGCAATGGCGATGGTATAGCCTCTTTCCTTGGCTTGTTTGGCAAGTGCGATGGTTTTTGGATAGGGATGGACGTGATTGGGTGCAATCTTCATGAAGGCATCTTCAAAGCGTTCGACCAGTTCTTCGATGGTGTGGGGTAATGATGGATGGGTGGCTTTGAGGGCTTGCAAGAAGTCGAGCAGACCTTTCCCGACAAAATTTCCAGCAGGAGCGCCCACGCTTAGGCTTTGAAGAAAGGCGTGGGTGGCTAAGGTGTGCGCCATCTCGGAGTCGACGAGTGTGCCATCAAAATCAAAAATAAGGGTGTTAATTGCCATGCTTTGGCTCCTCTTTTGTTTCTATAATAATTTCTTGACGCTTAAGCCCCATGAGCTTGGCAAGATTACGGGTGCTATCAAATTTGTGGAGAATAATTTTGATAAGAACAGTGGCGGGAATACTCAAGAACATGCCAGGAATGCCCCAAATTGCGCCCCAAATCGAAAGACTAATAAGCACCAGAGAGGGGCTGATATCGAGTGATTTGCCTTGCATGCGTGGGTCGATGATGTTACCGAAGATGACTTGAATAAGAGGCATGGCGATAAGATTTGTAAAGAGCGGAACGGGCATGCTATAAAATTGTAAAATCGATGCGAGGATAATACCGATAACCACCACTGCCGAACCGATGACAGGAATATAGTTGAGCAAGAAGCCAAGCAGACCCCACATCATGGCAAATTTGAGACCAGTAATAGATGCGACAATGAAGATGGCAACCCCTGTCATGATACTTACTAGTGTTTTTACGTAAAGATAGCGCCCGATCTGTACGGAAATTTCCTCGCCAAGATCAGAAAAATTCTTGGCGGATTGGCTACCCATTACGTGAAGGACTACACTGGAAAAGTCATGGGATTCCATCAAAAAGAAGACACTGAAGAGGGTGATCATAAAGACAGAGGAGAAGAAGGTAAGTCCAGAGTTGGTAAAGTTGAGAATCGTGGTGGAGAGTTCGCTAATGAAACGATTGAGTAGCGCAGAGATGGAGAATGTTTGGCGTACTGCTTCTTGATCGATATTAAAGTGAGCTAGGGTGTTGGTTAAAAAGTCCGATTCTAATAAGTCATTAATCATGATCGTAGCACGCGGAGTGAGGTTAGCAATATAGCTAAAAAACTCCGAGAGGCTGGCAATCACAATGAGGAGTAATAGGGCTATAATAAGTAAAGAAATGCTTACTGCCAAAATGATAGCAAGGATGCGAGGAATTTTGATGGCAACCATCTTGCGCACGATTGGCTCTAAGAAGGCGGCAAAGAGTAGCGCTACAATAATCGGAATAAAGACAGAAGAGAGAAAGTGCAAGGTGTAGGCAACGGCCAATACTGCCAGTACAATTAACGAGATCGATCCTGATTTGGGCATTTTACCCGAAGGTGATAGCATAAACAATCCTCCTATAGCTACCGTTGTGTTAGGCACTTCCTAGTATAAGCGTTAATGCTGATAAAAGCAAGTGATTTTGGTCATCTTCTTTTACTGGTATAAACGAAGGAGCTCTTGCAACCGCGTTTTTCCTAGAGTGAAGAGAAAATTGATGAGTCTGGGACCTTTTTCTTGTCCTAGTAGGGCGCGATAAATGGTGGTAAACATGAGCGCGCTATCGATTTCCATCTCTTTGGCGATGTTGTAGAGTTTGATGCCAAAGGTCTCTTCGTTGTCGATATCGAGTGCGGGGAGAATGGCGATAAGACGGGTGAGGATGGCTTGTTCGACGCTATTTAATTGCCAGTCGGCGGGTTTGGTTGTTTGTAGGGTAAAGGTAAATTCGGCTGGAGCGCAATTTTGAATCCAGTTCCACGCGCAGATGGCACGGGTTTTTACCTTATCGCGCTGATGCACGGGGAGGTCGTGGAGGTGGGCGAGGGTCGCCTCGATGTCGCCTGCATGGATTTGTAAGAGGGTGGTGAGGTGGCGAAAGGGCACTTGATAGGGCATGGTGGCTTCGGGTTTATCCAGCTGGCTAAGCTCGTAAATGCGCGCTTCTTTCGCCCACTTTTTGAATTTTTTGTCCTCGAGGGAAGCAGGTTTTTGTTGATAGTAGCTACGCTCACAGCGGTCGTAATCCTCGTATATCTTAATAACGTCAAGATCGAAGCTGATAGCAAAAGAGGCGTTGGTACGCGTGCCTGCAAAGAGGTAGCGGACGATCTCGGGTTGATAAATTTCTAGGCAGTCGCTTAGGTCGATGACCTCGCCTCCAGAGGAGGAAATTTTGCCGGTGCCTCCTTTAATGCTGACAAATTCGTACATAAAGGTTACGGGCGCCGGCCAATTGTAGGTCTCTTGAGAGGTTAGGCGTGCGGTGTCGAAGCTCCCGCCTTCGCTGTGGTGATCTTTACCGGCGGGCTCGAAGTCGACCTGTTCGTATGCCCAACGCATCGGCCAATCGATACGCCATGGCAGTTTGACGGAAGAGGAGGTGCGGATGTCGGTGGTGGCGTGATGGTTACAACTTTGGCAGGTGTAGGTGATATGATACTCGCCATCATAAGCCTCAACGGTGGTCTGATCGCGCTCACAAGCCTCGCAGAAGATGCTGATGGGAAACCATGCCTCTTCTAAATCATGCGTGCGGTGGGTGTTGAGTTGGGCGCGGATTGCCTCGCGCGCTTGCAGGGCGATACGCATCTGCTCGGCGTAGTGGTGGGCGCGGTACTTTTTGGATTGATAGAGGTATGTTGGATTGATGCCAACAAGCGGGAGGAGCTCCTCGACATAGACCTCATTGGCGCGGGCGTAGCTCTCTTCTTTGCCGTAGACGTCGGGGACGGCGTCGATAGGTTTGCGCAGATACTGGGCGAGAAGTTCCTGTTTAGGCATATTTTTGGGTACTTTACGAAAGACGTCGTAGTCGTCCCAGCTATAGAGGAATCGGGCGTCTTTGCCTAGATCTTTGAGGGCTTGGTAGACTAGCTGTGTGCTGATAATTTCTCTAAAGTTACCGATGTGGACAGTGCCACTGGGGGTGATACCCGAGGCGCAGGTGTATTGATCTTTTTCCCCACGTTCGCGTACAATACGATCGGCCCAAATGTCTGCCCAATGGCCGGCTAAGGTTCGTTCTTCTCGTGTCATCATGGGAGTAATTATAGCTAAAATTGCGTAAATTGACAAGTAGTTTTGGGGGAAATCGACCGATGAGTAAGTTATGAGGCGTAAGAAGTGGGGGCAGTGGATACATCTTGGCTTGATGCTCTTGATGGGTGTGAGTCTCTTTGGGCAGACAGCAGAAGATGCGATTGTCGAGGATGAGGCTTCTGATCCGCAGGCGGTGGTTGCAGATGAGGGCGAGCCGAGACGGCGTCGGGTAACCATTGAGCAAGCGCGAGAATTTTTTGCAGGCAAAATTGGCGAGTTGGCGCAGGAGGTTCTTGAGCTTCGCGGTGGCGTGGTCATCACGATTGAAGAGAATGGGGTGAGCCATACGATTCGTGCGGATCTGGTACGTATCAACAAAAGTGGTGGGCTCATTTTTGCATCGGGTAATGTGCAGTATGAGGTCGCAGGTGTGGGTATTACGCAGCGCTTTGAGGCGGAGCAGTTGCTCTTTGAGAGCGATAATTTGACCGGTTTAGTAACGGGTGTTTGGAGTAGTTATGATGGCAGTGATATTAGTCTGTTTGATGAGATGCAGTTCTTCTATAAATCTTCCGCCATCACCAAGAGCGCTAGTGGTAGTGTAACCATTGAGGATTTTCAGGTAGCTACGTCGCAATTAGACGATCCGTATTGGAGTTTGCGCGCACAGGCGGTCTGGGTCTTGGCGGATAATAGCTGGGTGGTGAAGAATCCGCTATTGTATATGGGGCGCGTGCCGATTCTCTACTTTCCGTACTATTATCACAACGATCAAATTCTCTTTTTTAACCCTGTCTTTGGCTACTCAAATATCCATGGTACGGTGATTAATACCACGACGCATCTGTGGGGAAAACCGCCAGAGGCTGCGAATTTGGGGATTTTCAGCTTTAACCTTACGGGAGAGGAGGAGAAGCACAAGCGTGCTGGCTACCTTTCGTTGATGGTGGATTATTATGGCCGTGATGGCGTGATGACGGGCTTGTGGGGTGGTTTTGACTGGGCAAATATTGAGTATAAAGTGGGCGTGGCTTTTACGCGTACGACATTTAATGATTTGACCGTGGCCGGCCCTGATGGGAAGACGTTGCGAGAGCATGGCTACTTTTTTGGGCGACGCGTGCCTTTTCGCTATGGTGCGCAGTTACAAGGCGAGGTGAGTAACCTGCGGTTTCGTTTCGATCTCTTTAGTGATCCGCGCTTTCGTACGGATTTTTTTATGTACCGTCGGGTGGGTGCGGATCTCTTTGGCTTTATCGCGCTCGGCTCTCAACCTTGGGATCTGGTGCCTCAAGCCAATGCGGTGAGTGAGACTTATTTACGTTATAGTCGTCGTTTTGCCATTGGTTTGACGGGCTTAGATGAGATCAATATTTTATATGCGAACAGTGAGTTGATTTTAGAACCTCGTTCCAATGCCGAAGCGCCCTCGGTATATGCGGCCTCGAGCCACTTTTACGCGTTGCGTACGCTTAATGCATTTAACACTGGTGTGAGTGTGCGCGGAGAAGTGCCGATTCTCTCCAAAAACATGGAGAAGAGCAATATATGGCAGACGGAAGACGAGGAGGAGATGAGTGAAGAAGAGATCACGGAGGAGGGTGATGAGGAGAGTATTGATGAGGTAACCGAAGAGGATGAGGGTGAAGAGGCAGAGTCTTCAGCCAATGAGTCGAAGGTAGATTGGAAGAGTTATCGTTGGGATTTTTATTATAATGCGCGCGTAGAGGAGCGTCTCTTTGCGAGGCGTATTGATAATCGGTCGTCGATTCCGTTGGTCGACTGGAAAGCGCCGTTGACTTGGCAAAATCTCTTTTCCAATCGCAGTGAGGTGGGCTTTAAGTTTGATTGGGCAAGAAAGGTGATGCTTACTAGCGCCTTTACGCAAGATGCTACGCATCAGACCTTTGCCTTCACGGATGCGATAAGTGATGCCCAACAAGTACAGATGGAGCGTCTTACGCAGGTGCGACTGGGTAGCTTATGGCAGGTAAATTCGCGCCCGTTTGAGAGCGATACGTATTGGGGCAAGAGCAATGTTAGTTATCAGGCGCAGTTAGACTTTTTTGAGAATGTCTACAATGTGGATCAGGGACAACGGACGAATCGTTGGCATGCCTCGTTTCGTAACCATCGCCTTAATGGTCTTCTGCAGTACGATACGGGACTTTATTGGGCGTATGCGAGCGTGCAGGGGCAACATATCTATCGCACAGTGAACCAACGCAATGAGTTGACCGGTGAGATTAAGGCAGGTGTTGGGGTCGACTGGTACGACTGGCGCACCGAGAGCTATTTTTATTTTAATGAGTTGGATTTGCAGGATAATCAGCGCTATGGTTGGGGTCTCAAGAGCCAGTATGAACCGTGGAAGTATGTGGGATTGTATGCCGATGTGCGGGTTGATTTTCGTAAAGGAATGGAGTATCTGGAGAGCGCGATTCGTCTTTTTGGTTTAAAGGTAGGGTTCATTTGGCAGGAGCGCGAACTCTTAACGTGGGATCAATCTAGCTATATTTGGCAGATGAATTTGGATGAGCAGGGACGGGCAGCGATTGCGTTTCAGCCGTCATATTTTTATGCCAAGCTCGATCAACCTTTGTTGGGCTCTAATAACTATGGCTGGATGGAGCGTAATTTTACCTCGTGGGATCTCTCGGTGGTGGGGGAGTTGCGTTTAGACTTGGTAGAGTATACCGAGACCACCTTTGAGATTGGCCTGCGTTTAGATTGGCGCATCGCGGAACAGTTCACGCTTAGTTTATCGACGCTCTCCTACAATATGGCGATGTATACCTACTTCAATTTTATGCGCGAGACGTTGGGCATCACCACGAAGCCGTCGTTTTGGCGAGATTTAGGCAACTCCTTTGCGTTTAGTAATACCGATCTGCGTCGACTATCGCCCTTTAAAATTGGCGTGGTGCAGGTGGGGTTCGCTTGGCAACTTCCCGATTGGACGATCACCATGAAGTACCGAGGTAATCCAGGGCAACTATATAGTAATACAGGAGTGTGGATGGCAGGCTGGCAACAACAGCTGGAGCTTGTCATTAAGTGGCGTCCGATTCCAGCAATTGCTCACGGTAGCCGGCTTGATGATCAAGGACGTTGGTCTAACTTTCCGCCGGACTAAACTTTTGACAAAATAGGCATTCGGATGTATAATCAAACATAGGGATGTGGAAACATGAAACTTTTTAGAAGAAATGAGGGTAAGTAAACGATGGAATCGCTTAGAATTTTATATAAGATAGGGCCTGGGCCTTCGTCTAGTCATACGATTGGCCCCATGCGCGCGAGTGAGAGCTTTTTGTCGCAGTACAGCAAGGCCGATAGTTATGCTGTGGAACTTTGGGGATCGTTGGCGGCGACAGGCAAGGGGCATCTTACGGATTATATTATCAAGAAGGTCTTTGAGGATGCGGGTCGTAGCATCGATGTCGAATTTAAGATGGACTATGTCCATCCCTTTCATCCTAACGGCATGCTCTTTAAGGCATATCAAGACGGGCAGGAGATTGGGCGCGAGCAGATCTTCTCGATTGGTGGGGGCAACCTTGCGCATGAGGGAGAGAGCAGTACGGCGGAGGTTTCGACCTATCCCTATCAAAATTTTGCCGAAATTCATCAGGATGCGCAAGAAAAAGGTGTGGAGCTTTGGCAGTTAGCGGTGGAGTATGAGGGGCAGGAGATCTTAACCTTTTTACGAGATAATGTCTGGAACGTGATGAAAGAGGCCGTGCATAGTGGGCTGGCAGCCGATGAGGTCTTACCAGGGTCGTTGCAGTTGAAGCGTCGCGCGAAGAAGTTTTTTGCCAAGAGTCAAGAGCAAAGTGGCGAGGTCAGAGAGCTTGGCGAACTCTTTGCCTATGGCCTTGCCGTGAGCGAGGAGAATGCCGCGGGTTCGTTTATTATCACTGCGCCAACGTGTGGGGCTGCGGGTTTATTACCGGGATTATTCTACTTTTTGCAGAAAAAGCATCAATTTAGCGACGAGGAGATGGCAAAAGCTCTCGCGGTGGCAGGGATGTTTGGGATTGTGATCAAGAAGAATGCCTCGGTGAGCGGGGCAGAGGCAGGGTGTCAGGCGGAGATTGGATCGGCAGCCTCGATGGCCGCTGCGGGAGCAACCTATCTTTTAAAGGGGACGATCGCACAACAGGAGTACGCCGCCGAGATTGGTATGGAGCATCACTTGGGGCTTACCTGTGATCCTGTGGATGGCTTGGTGCAGATTCCTTGTATTGAGCGCAATGCCGTGGGCGCGCGTCGTGCTTATGATGCTGCCTACTATGCGCTCTTTGCCGAAGATGGTCATCGGGTCTCTTTTGACACCGTGGTGGCAACCATGTGGGAGACTGGTCTTAACCTTCGCCCTGAATATCGCGAAACTTCGCAAGGAGGCTTGGCAAAGGCATTTTTACGCGGTTCCTAGAGCCCTCCCTATACATAAATAGATAGACCCACTAGGCAAAATCCCTTTTTTGTGCTAAAAAGATAGTTAGTGTACTATCTTTAGAGGCAAGGCGATTTTGCTATGGTGGTTTTTACTTGTATCACAGATAGAAAAGAGTTACTTTAATAGAACAACGTCGAGAGATGCGAAGGGAGATAAGATATGGATCTTGATGATATCATGAAAGATTTTGACGAATTTGGCGAGGATGCACCTCTGGATGATGCGCTTCCTAAAGCCGTGCCTGAGTACAGCGAGCTTAGTCCTGCTAAGGAGATTCCCGAGGCGCTCAAGGTGGAGCTACGTAAGCGCGCGTTTAATGAGATCACCGAATTTACCCGTCCGCCTGCGCCTTTATTCGACGACCCGCTCTACTACAAAACTGTGCTAAAAGATGAGGGCGACATTGCGGTGCGCTTACATGATACGCTCACCAAGATGTTTAAGAGTACCGACGCTGGCGAGAAGCTTGAGTTAAAAAATCGTATCATCCCGATTTATTGGGAGCTTCATAAGCAGTTGATGTTGAAGTCGCTAGAAGATGGCGTACCAGAGCCTAAGCAACTGGCGGTGCGCTATGGTGCAGTCTTGCCAAATCTTATCGGTAAAGAGCATCGCGAGGTGTTGAGCGAGATTATCTGGGAGAACAACACCGGAGAGGCGGTCTGGTATTGCGATGAGTGGGTGAAGATGGTCGCCGAGGGTAAGGTGAATCGCCTTGCTACTGATGAAGAGGTTACCAGCCGTAAGGGCGATGTGGGGGTGGAGATTGCGCGTCTTAGAAGCAAACTTGATAAGTTGACTGGTACTAAGGATGCCATGGCAGGCTTTATGCAGAATCTGGAGCGCGAGCGTCAAGAGATGATGGAGCAGTTTAACACGCTAAGCACTAAGCTTGCCGAACAGCACATTTCGCATCGGCTAGAGGGGGTGCACCTTCCCTTTGATGAGGAACAAAAAAGTGCTATCACCCAACTGGCTAGCGCGCTTAAGAACATTACGAATATGTCGAAGAATGTGGAGCTTAATTATAACAAATATCTTGAGCTTCTTGCCGATATTGACAAAGTAGAGAGCGACCTTGAGCGTTTAAGTAATGGTGCGCCCACGGTGGATAATAGCCTCGCTGAGAAAGAAGCCGGACAGATTGCTGTCTTGGCAAAGATGTGTACGGGGCGTCGGGGAAATCACTACCCGATCTTGGCAAGTCAGTTCTTTATGGCGCGCATCGCCACGATTGCTACGCGGGAAAACGTTATCAAAACCATGGACGAGATTGAAAAGATCGATGTGGGCATCTTTCGCCGAGAATTTAGACGCCAAGTTAATCGTATTCCCCCTCATGTGATTATTATCCCTTCTTATGGTAATAGTGGTGTCTGTTGGGAGCCTTATGAGCGCAACAATAAGGCAACTAGTCGTGGTCGTATTGCCATTCCGATGTTTCCAGGCGACTTGCGCATGGCGGTTATCATTGCTTTGGGGGATCTACGTTGGCAACAGGCCAAAGAGATGGCGGCGCACTACTGGATGGAAGAGGGCTTAACGGGTGGGTTCTTTCAGTGGTTCTCGGGAGAGAAGATGCGTGGCGATGTGCGTATGACCTTTATCGAAAATTATGTTTTGTGGATTAGCAAAGAGAGCGAGGGCATGCAAAAGCTTGAGCGTGAGGTGCGTGGTATTTTTTGGCGTAATATGCCCTTTAGCTTGGAGCGTCGTGAAAAATTAAAAGATCGAGGCTTTGTTTACAACCAGCTCTACATCAACGACCAAAATCGCCCCGGTGCTTTTGATCCTGTCTACCCCGATTAAGTTTTGGTTGTATTTTTGTCAAAAGTAGAGTAAAATAAAGAGAGGGAGAATGAGATGTACGCATTGGATTTTTTTAAGCGCTTAACAGAGGTGCCACGCCCGTCTTATCATGAGGAGAAGGCGCGTCAGTTTTTTATCGACGAAGCAAAAGCTTTGGGTTATGACTATAAGGTTGATAGTGCGGGTAATCTCTTGATTCGTGTCGCAGGCGCTGGAACTACCAAAGATCATCCTGTGGTGGTCTTGCAGGGGCATATGGATATGGTCTGTGAGAAGAGTCCTGATGTGGTTATCGACTTTATGAACGATCCGCTCTCCATCTATGAGGAGGATGGTTTTCTTAAAGCGCGAGGTACCACTTTGGGCGCGGATAATGGTGTGGGCGTTGCCTTGGCGTTCTACTGTGCTACATTGGATAATCATCCGCCGTTGGAAATTTTGCTTACTGTCGACGAAGAGGTGGGTATGACTGGTGCCGATAAGATGCAGGCAGGCTTTTTCACCGGTAAGCGCCTTATCAATCTTGATAGTGGTCAAATTGGTGTCATTACTACTGGTTCCGCTGGTGGCGACGATGCGATTATCACCTTACCTATAACGACCGAATCTGCTTATCTGGCAACAATCGAATTAAGCATCGAGATTGTTGGGCTTAAGGGTGGGCACTCGGGTGGAAATATCGGACTTAATCGCCTCTCTGCTACGAAAATTTTGGGCAATCTCTTAACGCAGTATCAAAAGGCAGGCTTCGACTTTCGTATCCAATCTATCGATGCGGGAGCGGCCGCAAATGCCATTGCCCGTGATGGTAAGATGGTTTTACTCTTTGCCGATGCAGAGCAAGCCAAAAGCGCGAGTGAGATCTCTTCTACCCTTAAGAGTGGCGATGGTGAACAGCTCACCTTAAAGCGCGAGCTTAAAACTGTCGGTGGTGCGCATCAGCCCTTTAGCGTCTCGATGCTCACCGACATCACGTATCTTCTTAGCGAACTTCCGCATGGCGTACGCGATTGGCAGGATGAGCAGGTCAAGCTTCCGCGCACTTCCTCTAATGTGGCGAGCATTAAGCTGGTTGATAATCAGATAAAGATCGTCGTTTCGTATCGCAGTTTTGATAATGCGATGTTGCCTATGATGAAGCAGACGATTACTGATATTGTGGCAAAGAGTTCTGCGCAGATGGTGAGTGCAGGTGACTATCCGGCTTGGCCTCCTAAAGAACAGAGCGAATTACGCGCAGTTTGTAGCCGTGTTTATGCGCATCTTTTTGGGCAAAAACCGCTCGAAGTAGCACGTCATGTGGGCTTGGAGTGTGGGTATTGGGAGCGTCTTAGCCCCGGTGTGGATGTGATCAGCATTGGCCCGAATCTCTTTGATCTGCATAGTCCTACCGAGCGCGTGGAGATTGCAACTATCGGACAGATGCAGTCGCTTTTGGCAGCGATGATGGCAGAGCTTTAATATAGCGTGCAAAAAGAAAAACGACAAAAGGATTGGTTTGGGTAGATGTGGAGTTTAGATTTTTTTAAAGAGCTGGCTAAGGTGCCACGCCCGCCTTATCAAGAGGAGAAGGTAGCGCGATTTTTACGCGATTATGCATTGGCGCGTGGCTATCAGGTGGCAAGCGATGATGCGGGGAACTTGCTTATTCGTGTTGCAGGTGCGGGCGCGGGTCTTCATAAAGAGACGTTGGTGCTACAGGCACATATGGATATGGTCTGTGTGAGTGAGCCGGGGCATCTTATTGACTTTGCCAATGAGGCTATCGAGATTTATGAAGAAGATGGCTTTTTGCATGCTAAGGGGACAACCCTTGGAGCCGATAATGGGATAGGGATTGCTCTTGCGTTTTATTGCGCGCAATTGCCCCATCATCCGCCTCTGGAGATCTTGATTACCGTGCAAGAAGAGGTGGGGATGCATGGCGCAGCTGCGGTTCAGCGAGGTTTTTTTACGGGGCGTCGCCTCATTAATATCGACAACTCGGTAGAAGGGGCGCTGATTAATGGTTGTGCGGGGGGAAATACCCTAGAGCTTCGTTTACCTGTGGAACATGATACGGAATTTCGAGCAAAATTATTGGTTAAAGTGAGCGTGCAGGGACTTACTGGTGGGCACTCGGGCATTGATATCCACTTGGGTCGCCTCTCGAGTAATAAGGTACTGCTTGATCTTCTTCAGCAATTGGAAGAGAGCGATATGGCGTATCGTTTGGTGGAAATGCAAGCTGGTATGGCGCGAAATGCGATTGCGCGTGATGGCTATCTTGTTTTGGCATTGGCAAATGCTCTGGACAAAGAAGAGCTTCGCACGATGAAGAGTCGACTGGTGAGTGGCGAACAGGAGTATGTTGCATTTTTATTGGAAGAGCTAACGACACACACGCATCATCCTTTAACCAAGGCTAGCCAAGATGCGCTGATGACGCTTTTAAAAGAGACTCCGCATGGGGTGATGACTTGGGCAAATGAGGTAAGTGGCGAGGTACAGACCTCGAACAACTTGGCACTTACCCAATACGATGGCAAAGCGTTTACTATCACGACTTTTCATCGAAGCTTTCTGCAACGCGATATTGAAGGTGTACAGCAGACAATGCGCGAACTTGCGGATAAGGTTGGCGCTGAGGTGAAGGATCTTGGCATGACGGCACCGTGGGCGCCTTTAGCCTCAAGTAGGATTACGGGGTTGATGGCTGATAGGTATCGGGCGCTTTATCCAGATGCCACGTTGCAGGTACATACGGTGCATGCGGGGTTGGAGTGTGGTTACTGGATGTTGCTAGATTCCGAAATGGATATGATTAGCATTGGGCCAAACATTTACGATCTGCATAGTCCGCAAGAGAGGCTTGACCTTGCATCGTTAGCGCGTGTGGAGCGTTGGCTTGAAGAAGTCATGAATGTGTTATAGTCAGAACCTAGGGGGGGATGCATCTCGTGGTGGAGGTGAGCGTGCAGACGTGTAATCATGAGCTTTTCTAAGGCGGTTGTTGCACAAATTGAAGAGCGATTAGACATCGTGGAGCTGATTGGATCTTATATCAGTGTTCAGTCCAAAAGCGGGCGATTTTGGGCATGCTGTCCTTTTCACCATGAGAAGACACCTAGCTTTAGCATCTCTCGAGAGTACCGCAGTTACCACTGTTTTGGCTGTGGGGCAAAGGGTGGTCTCTTTCAGTTTTATATGCAAATGGAGGGGGTCGACTTCCCCGAAGCGGTGCGTGTATTAGCGCAACGGGTGGGCATCGACCTCTCTCCAGAGCGCGAGGAGGTTCAGCGCGAGATTCTTCAACGTAAAACATTGCAAGAACTTTACCAGCGACTGACCAAGAGCTTTGAGCATTTGCTTTGGCATAGTGCGCGCGGGCAAGAGGCGTTGGCCTATTTGTATAAGCGGGGGCTTAGCGAGGAGAATATTCGCACATTTCGGGTGGGATATGGCATGAGTGGTTATCAGGAGTTGTATCAATTTCTGCTAAAACGTGGCTATAGTGAGCCCTTTTTAGCCGAGAGCGGACTCTTTTCTAAAAAGCATCCAATGTATAGTATTTTTCGTGATAGAATTATTTTTCCGTTGATAAATAGTGCTGGTGAGGTTGTCGCATACAGTGGGCGCGCGATGCCCGATGCCAAAGCCGATGCTCCCAAGTATATCAATAGCCCCGAGACGGTGCTCTTTTCTAAGCGTAAGGAGCTCTATGGCATGGGGCAGGCCAAGGAGAGTATCCGCAAAGAGGAGCAATTTATCCTTTGCGAAGGCGCGATGGATGTGATGGCGTTGCATCAGATGGGCTATACACAGGCGGTGGCACCGTTGGGCTCAGCATTTACCTTGGAGCAGGCCGAATTGGTGCGACGCTTTGCTAGCAGTGCTCTTTTGTTGATGGATGGGGATGCTGCGGGGCAGAAGGCGATTCATCAATCGGCAATGATTTGCGAGGAGAGCGGTGTTAGTAGCTTACGCGCGGTGCGTCTACCGGCAAACAAAGATCCGAGCGAGTGCTTAGAGTACGGACAGGTGGATCTCTTGACAAAATCGATTAAACATGCTAGCCTATACTTTGATTTCTTGCTTCAAGAGCAGTTCAAGGAGATACCAAAAGATAATATTGATCAACAAATGCGTGCCAGTTTGCCCATATTTAAGTATATTAGTATTGTACCCTCGCCGGTACGTCGCGAATCTTACCTCAAGATGCTCGCAGGAAAGCTCCATATTTCCGTCGATGCGGTTGTTGCCGAGTATACGCGCTTTAGTGAAGAGTCCTTTAGTAGCGTTAAATCGGATATGCCTAGGGATTTTTCTCTTGCGCCTCCATCTGGTGGGGTGGACAAAGAGGATGTCTTAGAGGTGTTAAGCGCGTCTCTTATGGATGCTCAACTTTATAAAGAGTATGAGGAATTTCTGGTGATGATGGATTTGTCGGCGTGGAATTTGGCAGAAATTTATCAATATTTGGTTGATACCCCCACAAATTTAGTGAATATGGATCATTTATTCGAAACATATTCCCTAGATGCGTCGATAAAAGAGCTATTAGAGCAGAAGAGATTGTCGATGAGCGATGCCCAAGATTCTTGGCAACAACGCGCAACACGTGCATGGGCGCGGATCTCTTTTCAAGAATTTACGCACCAGAGGGGTCGACTGTTGTTGGATTTAGCCAAGAGTGAGCAAGAGAAGGATGTCATGTTGATTAGTGAGTTGCAAGTGGAAGTCAATAGAATTAACCTCGATTTACACGAGGTCTGGGAGGGCATGCATGGATAAAATAGAGTCGCACCCTGCGATCGAGAAGTTGCTGGAGTACACCAAGCTTAAAAAGCAGATTACTTACGATGAGCTTAATGAATTCTTACCGGCAGACTTGATCAGTGGTAGTAAAATTGATGACGTGCTTGCCTTTTTAGAAGAGAAGAATATCCGCATGGTTGAGGTGGAAGAGAGCGACGAGCTTGGCTTAGACGACGATCTTGCTGATGAAACGGAGTTGGGGCTTGAGGATGAGGATGGCGAACATTTAGAAGTCTCTGTGGATAAGTATATCGATTTGAGTAAAACCAAAAAGAAGCTCATTGGTGGCGATAGCGACGGCGGACTTGATGATCCTATCCGTCTTTACTTGCGCGAAATTGGTAAAGAGAAGCTCCTTACTGCTGAGGAGGAGATTACGCTCTCTAAGCAGATGGAAGAGGGTGAGACCAAAATTCGGGATGCTTTGCAAGGCAGTGGTGTGCTTATTTATGAATTTTATGAATTAGCACGTCGGGCGTTTGATAAGAGCGAGGAGAGCGAGGAGTTCTTACTTAAAGAGAGCGTGGATGTGCTCGCTGAGCGTCGTCGCCTCAATCAGGCTTATCGTGATGTCTTAAAGCCAATGTTTGCTAATTTAAAGCAACATATGGACTTGAAGACGAAAATTCTCACGCAAAGTGGGCAAGTTCTGCAAGATGATAAGCTTAAGTCGAGTCGTAAAAAGTTGCTTCAGGAGATTAGTAAAATTAAGATCCATCAAGAGGAGATCTTTAACTTTTCTGAGCATATTTTGGATGAGGCAAAAGAGATTCGTCGCTGTCGCATGGAGATCACGAAGATTCAAAAAGAGCTGATGGTGCAGAATATGCGTGAACTGCGTCTTTTGAGTCGCCAGTTGGCTAGCGCCCCTGAGCGCGCGCGTATGGAGCAACAGCTTGGGTTGAATGGCGATGAAATTAAAGAGAAGATTCGTCATATTCAATTGACCGATAAAACCTTGCACGAAATCGAGATGCAGTATGAAGAGTCTGCGGATCGTATTTTGGAGATGAGCGAGCAAATTTATGCTGGTCAGGCGTTGATGAAGAGTGCTAAAGATCGTCTTACCGAGGCTAACTTACGTCTTGTTGTCTCGATCGCCAAGAAGTATATCAACCGTGGATTGCACTTCTTCGATTTGGTGCAAGAGGGCAATATCGGGTTGATTAAAGCGGTGGAAAAGTATGAGTATCGTAAAGGATTCAAATTTTCTACTTATGCGACGTGGTGGATCCGTCAGGCGATTTCGCGATCGATTTCCGATCAGGCACGTACGATTCGTGTACCGGTTCATATGATTGAGCAGATTAATAAAGTGATGCGTGAGACGCGTCAACTTACCCAAATTATGGGGCGGGAGCCTAGCGATGATGAGGTGGCTGAGCGCTTGGGTTGGACGGTGAGTCGGATTAAATCGGTGAAAAATGTTGCCCGCGAACCTATCAGTTTGGAGACGCCCATTGGTGAGGAAGAAGATAGTTTGTTGGGCGATTTTATCGACGATAAAGATGCGGAAAATCCTGCCAACCAAACCTCCTTCCGCATCCTACAAGAGGAGCTTGCCGAGACCCTTGAGGCGCTTAATGCGCGTGAGCGGGAGGTCTTGAAGATGCGCTTTGGGTTGGATGGTGGCTATTCGTTGACGCTTGAAGAGGTGGGCTTATACTTTAATGTTACGCGAGAGCGGATTCGTCAGATTGAGGCGAAGGCATTGCGTCGATTGAAAAATCCACGTCGAAGCAAGCGATTGAAAGAGTTTTTAGAGCAATAAATGACACAAAATTTAGTCGGGTTAAGGTGAGGAGAGAGCATGCAAGAGGTATTTGAAAAGTTACAGCAATTACAAGAAGTGCTTGCGGAGCGATATGAGATTGAGCGCCATTTGAGTGCGATTCCTAAGCAATTGTCGACGCAGTCGGATGTGGTTGCGCGCTTGCGTAAGAGTTATGGCGAGAAGGAACACGCGCATGCTGGTTTGTCTGAGATTGTCAGTCGTCTTCGTATTGATCTTGGCGATGCACAGATTGTGCGTGAGTCTGCAGAGCGTCGTATGGAGGCGGTGAAGACGCAACGTGAATTTGAGGCACTAGAGAAAGAGATTAATGATGCGGCGTTGGAGGAAGATCGTTTACGTCATGAGTTACGTAAGCATGATCAAGAGTTGCAGGCGCTCAATGAGGCGATGCAGAGTGAACTTGAGTTGATTCAAGATCAGGAGCAGGAGCTCAATGATGTGGAGCGCAGTGTGCAAAAAGAGAGCGAAAAAGATGAACAACGTCTACGTGAGCTACTTATTGAGGAGCAACGTCTTACCCCTGATTTGGATGTGAGTCTTTTGCATAAATTTGAGAGTATCATTAAGAATAAATTGGGTCTAGGTATTGTTGGTATCCGCTCGGGGGTCTGCAGTGGATGTCATATTGTTTTGCCGGCAAACTTTGTTAATGAAGTACGTATGGCGCACAAGGTGGAGTTTTGCCCATATTGTAGTCGGGTTCTTTACTTTGAGAATGGCGATGTCGATGAATTCTTCACTGGGTATATCGACGCAGACGAGATGGGTGGCTTGATTGACTTGGTCGATGAGGATGATTTTGAAGAAGAAGAGCCTCCTACGTTGATTGATGATGAGATGGCTGGCGATTATGAAGATAATTAGCTGGCATAGTTAGAGAGTAATAGGTAGATTCAGGCTGTCGCTCGTAAAGAGAGGAAAGTCCGGGCTTCATAGGGGAGAGCGCAGGCTAACGACCTGACGCGGTAGCAATACTGCGATGGAAAGTGCCACAGAAAAGATACCGCCGATACTTTATGGTGTGGGTAAGGGTGAAAAGGTGAGGTAAGAGCTCACCGCACCACTGGCGACAGGGGTGGCAGGGAAAACCCCGCTCGAAGCAAGCCCAAATAGCAAGGAGATGCCCCGTCTATAACCTTGCGGGTAGGGTGCAAAGAGGTTGCTAGTAATAGTAGTCGAAGATAGATGACAGCGCGAAACAGAACCCGGCTTATGGGTCTACCTTTTTTATAGGGAGTGAATAGGGAGTATATGAGAAGAAGACTATTATCACGAACGAATATGTTTGGGTTATTTGTGGTGATGGTTTTTGTCATTATCGGACTGGCTTTTTATGTGGGTGCTAGGGCGGTGCGCATCTATGTGGGTTCTTTGCGTGAGCGAGAAGATATTGTCGAACTGCTTAATGAGGGGAATTTTTTACGCGTGCTCTTTTTGGCCGAAGATACGCTGGCGATGAATCCAGTGGATGCAAATGCGCGTGCGTTTGCCGGTATTGCGAGTTTTTATTTGGGGGTTTATAGCTATGAACCTCAGGAACGCACCCGTTATTTACGCGATGCGATTTATCATTTGCGTTTGGCGTTGGAGTTAGATAAGGATTTTGTTTTTCGCGCGCAGGTGCACTACGTGTTGGCACAAGCTTACTTGCATCTTAATGAGTATTATGCCAATGTAGCGGTGGAGCATTTGCTTTCTGCTAGAGAACTTGGCTACGATGTGGCGCAAATTCATGAGCATTTAGGGGTGGCGTATATTCGCATGGGCGATGCTGAACGTGGGGTGGCGCATCTTCAACAGGTGCATGGCGAACGCAGTAGTCAGTATCATATTATATTGGGCGATGCTTATGCGATGAGTGGGAAATTTTTAGATGCGCGGGGCGAGTTTTTACGCGCGTTGGAGCTCAACCAAGATGACAATGTGCGCGATCGTATCGAGATGAAATTGGCGAAGGTCTATTATGATATGGGTAATTTGACTGAGGCTAAGCAACTTTACTTGCTCTTATTGCGTCGCTTTCCCGACGATGCGCAAGCACATTTTATTTTAGGAAAGATTTATGAAGAAGAGGGTAACCTCAATCTTGCACGTGCAAGTTGGCGTCGATCGTTACAGCTTAATCCACAAAATAGCGAGGCGTATGCCAAAATCTATGGAGAATAAAGATGTGTAAGAATCAAAAAAGTTGTTGCTATCCACAAAGAAGATAGTGTACAATGAGTGTAAATGAAGGAAGAAAAGAGTGAATAATCAGGATTATCGGAAAAAAAGTGAAGGCAGGAGATAGAGGTATATGGCACTTTTTGGCATGTCGACAGATATTGGAATCGATTTAGGAACTTGTAACACGTTGGTTTACCTTCGCGGTAAGGGCATTGTTTTGGATGAGCCAACGGTCGTGGCGATGGAGCGTGGTACGCGTCAGATTCGGGCGGTGGGAACGGAAGCCAAGCGGATGCTTAGCCGTACGCCGGAGGACATTGTGGCGATTCGCCCGTTGCGTGATGGTGTAATTAGCGATCTCCAGACGACAGAAAAGATGATTAGTTATTTTATCAAAAAGGTTGTACCAAACTCCTTTATGGTGAAACCGCGCATGGTGATTGGTGTGCCTTCGTGTATTACTGAAGTAGAGGCGCAGGCGGTGCACGAGAGTGCATATAAGGCAGGCGCGCGTTTCGTCAAGGTTATCCATGAGAGCTTTGCTGCTGCCCTTGGCGCTAATATTCCCGTTTTTGAGCCAGCTGGGCACATGATTTGTGATATTGGTGGTGGTACGACGGAGGTGTCGGTTATCTCTTTGGGCGGAACGGTGGTTAGCAATGCGGTGCGTATTGGTGGCGATGAGTTTGATGAGGCGATTGTCAAGCATGTGCGCACGGTGCATAATGTGATTATTGGTGATCAGACTGCCGAAGATCTCAAAATTAAGATAGGTAATGCGGTGCCTGATAAGACGATCGAGAAGATGGAAATTAAAGGAACGGATGCGATTACGGGTTTACCCAAGCGCCTTGAGGTTGACTCGGTGGAGATCCGTGAGGCTTTGCAAGATCCTATCAATGTGATTATTGAAGAGGTTAAGCGTACGTTGAGCAAGACTCCACCTGAATTGGCTGCTGATATTTTGGAGCGTGGCATCGTGATGACCGGTGGTGGGTCGAACTTGAAGGGGCTTTACAAACTGCTTGCTAAGGAGACGGGTGTGCCGGTGATTCTGGCAGAAAATCCGCTCTTGTGTGTGGTGTTGGGCGCGGGCAAGTACTTTGACTACATTGGCAAGAATGGTAATCGCAGTATTTACGACACACTAGGAAATTAAATAATATCGAGGAATTATGTTTAGAGGAATTCTCACACGTAATAATGTCGCTATGCTCTTTTACTTAACGCTCACCTCCTTAATGATTCTCGCTAGAAGCAGTGGTTTTAGCGAGAGCATTCGTTATGGAGGCGGTACGGCGTTAGGGGCGATACAGTCTGGTCTTAGTGGCGGGGTGGGGTCGGTGCGACAGCTGGGCAGTGATTTTATTCGGCTGTGGCGCATGAATATTCACTATAAAAAGATGCAGCAGCATATCCAGCAGTACAGCTATTACGAGATGGAATTTCATCGGCTTAACCTAGAGAATGAACGGTTGCGTCGTCGTTTGGGTATTCCTGCATTGATGGGATATCAGCAAGTGCATGCACAGGTGGTGGCGCGCGATGCGAGTAATTTGTCTAATGTTTTTTCCATCAATAAGGGTTCGGCTGCGGGTATCAAACCGAAGATGCTAGTGATGGCTTATAGTCCTGAACAAGAGCTTTATGGGGTGGTTGGTCGTGTGCAAGAGGTCTTTGCCTATCGTTCTACGGTGGTGCCTCTTACGCAAAGTAACACGTTTTTGGCGGCACAATTGATTCCTTCGGGCTATGAGGGGTTGATTACGGGTGGAAGTTGGAGTGGCGATGAATTATTGCTCAATTATATCTCGCGTAACGCACTCAATAATATTGCGATTGGCGACTTGGTGGTGACGAGCGCGATTATGCAACAACAGTCTGAAGAGAGCGAGATTATCTCGGATCTGTATATTGGCGAAGTTGTTGAGGTGATTAATGATCCAACGCAGGTCTCTTTGCAGATTCGTCTTAAGAGTATTATCGATTTAGGTAGGCTTGATTATGTCTTTGTCTTGATTGCCGAGGAGTCGACGCAATGGCGCTTAGAGAGCGAGTTGCAGGCGATGGAAGTTGGGCGTGTCTACCAAGATTATTATGACGAGCAGGCAGCCAGTGGCTTGGCATATCAGGCTATTGATGGGGAGGATATGCCATGAGACGATTTTTCATTCTCTTCTCACTCTTATCGGTGGTAAGTTTAGTGCAGGGAATTCTTAAAGGGATTGTCGTTTTTAATGGCATTGCGATTTTTCCCGATATTGCATTGATTATTTTGGTGCTCTTTTCGGTGGAATTTGGGCGCGGGGTGGGTCAGAGTGCTGGCTGGCTGGGTGGTATCTTGGAGGATTTTGCACTAGCGCAACCGTTAGGTGTCAATGCAATGGTGAAGATGTTGATGGGCACAACCTTTGGCGCACTTAAAGGGCGCTTTGTGGTGGGTGCGGTGTTGGTGGCGTTGTTTACGGTGGGCGTGGCTACGATCTTTAAGTATGCGGTTACGTGGCTGATTGCACGTATTTTTGGTCTGGAGATCTATTCGCTTTTTGGTATGATGATGAATATGTTGGTGGAGTTGGCACTTAACTTGCTGATAACCTTACCCATCTTTTGGTTGGTGCGCCGTATTCTTAAGGCGGTAGCAGACTTTATTCGCTGGGAGCAGAAGATTTAATGGAAGATAAGTTCTTGAGTAAAGAGAGAATTTTTGCGTTGATGGCATTGGTGGTGATCTTATTGAGCATCTTTATGCTACGCGTGTTCCATTTACAGATTAAGCGTGGCAATAAATTTTCCGAAGTATCGGAAACGATCTCGACGAGTTCTCGTCTTATTCCGCCACGTCGGGGGTTTATTTATGATCGTAATGGGGTACCGCTGGTTTTTCATGAGAATTTTTTTACATTGAAAGTGATTCCTGCCGAGGTGGGTGGTGAGCTTGAGTTGCAACAACTAAAGGAGCGATTAGCGTATCGACTTAATGTGTCGCCTGCCTTTTTGAATCGAAGATTGCCTGATACACTCTATCGCAGCTACGATCCTGTTTTAATTCGAGAAGATGTTGATTTTACCCAAATTGCCTATTTTGCCGAGAATAAGGAGAGCTTTCCGGGGTTAATTTGGGAGGCGCAGGCTAAGCGTATCTACTCAGAAGAGGCCGGAATTGCGCATATTTTGGGCTATGTTGCCGAAATTAGCGAAGATGAGTTACAAATTCTCTATAATGAGGGGTATCGACGTGGGGATAAGATTGGTAAGACGGGCGTAGAGAAGAGTTACGATAAGTTTCTGCGCGGTACAGCGGGGCGACAATTTTTTATGGTGGATGCGCGCGGTCGACCGGTACGTGAGTTGGAAGAGGAGCGCAAGTTGCCCCAAAATGGATCGGATATTTATCTAACGATTGATATGCGTGTGCAGAAGCTTGCCTACGACGCGATGGCTGGCAGGCGTGGATCAGTGGTGGTCTTAAAGCCGGCAACTGGTGAGATCTTGGCGATGGTGAGCAATCCGGTCTTTAACGCCAATACTTTCAGCGAGTCGGGTGAGCGTGGGTTTGCCGCCCAGATATCAAACCCCAATTTTCCTTTTATCAATCGTGCCATCTCTGCGGTCTATCCGCCTGCTTCTACCTTTAAGATTGTTACGCATGCTACAATTATAGAGAAGACGAATGTTTCGCCTGATTTTCGCGTGCACTGCAGTGGCTTTTTGACTTTAGGCAATATGCGTTTTAATGATCACCCGCACCACAAAGGGGGCATGCAGAATTTGCGTGAGGCGCTGGGCAATAGCTGTAATGTGTACTTTTGGACGATTGCACGCGATTATTTAGGCAAAGATAGTCGGGGTAATCATGACCCGGCGATGATATCCGAGGTGGCGCGAGATTTTGGTCTAGGTGCCTCTACTGATATCGATTTACCCAATGAGAAGAGCGGTATGGTGCCAGACAAGGCTTGGAAAGAGGATATCTTTAATAGTGCTTGGGTTGGTGGTGATACGCTTAATATGGCGATTGGACAGGGATTTTTACAGGTAACTCCCTTACAAGTGGCAAATGTGGGTGCGATGGTGGCAAATACGGGAGTTATTTATAAACCGCGGATTGTGAAGCGTATTCACAATGAGGAGAGTGGTTTTAGCGATGAACACCGTCCACATGTGTTGCACGAGGCGAGCATCTCTTCGCAGACATGGCAACGTCTAGCAGAGGATATGCGCTGGGTCGTAACGGATGGTACGGGTCGGCTGCTTACGCGTGTGGTCACGGCTGCGGGCAAGACGGGAACCGGTGAGACGGGTATTGCGGGGCACTATCACGACTGGTTTGTCGCGTATGCCCCTTATCAGACTGATGACCCAACCGAACGGATTGTGGTGGTGGTACAGATTGAGGCAAATGATAATTATGAGTGGTGGTCTACCAAGATAACTGATTTGATTATTCAGGGGTATTTTGCCGAGCAAGATTATCATGATGTATTGCGCACCTTGCGTCCGTGGTACATGAATTGGCGTGCGATTACGGGAGACTCTTACGTAATGCCATCGCGCCCATTGCCGGCGACCGCAGAGGTGTTAGCACAATTGGAGGGAGCTTAGATGCGGTCTATTGTCGAATTTTTAAAGCGATTTGACTATCTGCTCTTCATACCGATTATCGTTTTGTTGACATTTAGTATTTTTTATGTATACTCGGCTGGGGTCAACGCGCAAGGCGTATTGATTAATAATGAGTGGAAGAAGCAATTACTCTTTGCGACGGTGGGATTGGCGATCTTTTTCGCATTAACGGCGACAGATTATCAGCGATTTCGTGATGTTGCGCCATTGATTTATGCGATTAATATTCTCTTGTTGATTGCGGTGTTGATTTTTGGCGTGAAAATTTCAGGCGCTCGACGTTGGTTAGGAATTGGGCCTTTGGGTGGTCAGCCTGCAGAATTTGCCAAGATCGGCTTTATCTTGATGGTGGCACGCTATTTAAGTGCGTATGGACGTAATCCGCGTCATGCGACAACGCTTTTGATCTCGGGGTTGATTTTGCTTATCCCCATGGCGCTCACGTTAAGACAACCAGATTTTGGTACGGCGATGGTCTTTGTGGGCATTTTGGGGATGATGTTCTTTATCGCCGGTGGTAGCGCGATGCTCTTGACCTTCTTTGTGGTTGCGTTGATTTGGTTTTTAATTATGATTTTTGTGCCTCTTTATTATGACTTAATCCGTGAGCAGGATACGTGGCTTACCACAATTTTTACCTCTAAAGAGTGGCTGGCGAGGGTTCTTTTACTCTCGGGAGGGTTGCTTGGCTTGAGCGTGATTGGTTGGCTGACATATCGTAAAGATGCTTACGTGCTCTCTAGTTATGTGTTATCTACCTTTGGGTTTGGCGTAGGACTTACCTGGTTGGCGCACAACTACTTTCGTCCTTATCAATGGGATCGTTTGCGGGTTTTCATCAATCCTGATATCGATCCGTTGGGGGCGGGTTGGCATATTTTACAGTCTTTAACTGCTATCGGATCGGGTGGAATGTATGGACGAGGTTACCTAGGTGGTACGCACTCGCACAATCAATTTCTCCCTGAGCAGAGCACCGACTTTATCTTTTCGATTATTATGGAGGAACGGGGCTTTATCGGTGCGATCATTTTGTTGAGCGCCTATAGCATTTTGCTCCTAAGATTATTATTTTTAACACTCAAGGCGCAAGATCGTTTTAGTATGTTAGTGAGCGGTGGCATCTTTTCTCTCTTATTGATTCATGTTTGGGTTAATGTGGGGATGGTGATTGGGTTAATGCCGATTAAGGGCGTACCACTCTTCTTGCTCTCGTATGGTGGTTCTTCGGTTTTAACGATGATGATATTACTGGGTATGGTCAGTAGCATTAGTCTACGCCAGTACCGTTAGGAGAGTAGCGATGATAGTAGCAATTGATGGGCCTGCTGGTGGCGGTAAGAGTGCGTTGGCGAAGTTAATAGCCGAGCGGATGGACTTTTTTCTATTGAACTCGGGATACTTTTATCGTGCGGTAACACTCTATGGTTTGCGCGCGCAGAGCATGGATGAAGGGGCGTGGATTACTATTGCACAGTCGATTGATTTTAGCATCGCCGATGGTGCGCTTCTGGTAAATGGGGTTGCCTTATCCGGCGATCTCCACAGTGATGTCATTGATGCGTGGGTACCAAAAGTCTCTTCTGTAGTGGCGGTGCGTACGATCTTAAACGAAAAAATGCGTTCTCTGGTCGCCAACAGAGACGTGGTTTGCGAGGGTAGGGATATGACGAGCGTTGTCTTTCCCGATGCGCAATTGAAAATTTATCTTGATGCTTCGGTAGAAATTCGTGCAAAAAGACGATTTCAGCAAGAATATAGCACTTTGAGTCTTGACGAAATTCAAAAAAGCATTCAAAATAGAGATGAGATCGATAGAACAAAGTCGGTGGGTGCATTGCAGATTGTACCAGAGGCTTGGTATATCGACTCGTCGGACAAATCATTAGAGGATGTCTATGCGATGATTCAAACCAAAATCGCAGACATCAGAGTATAGGAGCGGTTTAGCAGATGAGCGAAAGAGAAACATCTAACCAGATGGCCCAGTGGCACCAAGCCATAACAGACACAGAGCATCCCAAAAAAGGTGATGTGATTGAAGGTATTGTAGTGAAAGTGGATGAGGAGGTTGTCTATTTGGACTTCGGTTTAAAAAGCGAAGTTAGAGTTTCTCTTGACGAATTCACAACGCCTCCTAAGTTAGGCGATAAAGAGCGCGTTGTCGTGCTTGATGCCGATAAAATGCGCGTATCCAAGCGCGAGGCCGAGAAAGAGAACGTCAAGAAGATGCTTGAAGAGGCCTTTGCCCAGAAGCGTCCTATCGACGGTCTTATTAAGAAAGCAACCACCGGTGGATTTAGCGTTGAGTTAGGTGGCGGTATTACGGCCTTTCTTCCGATCTCTAAGGTTGATACGCATCGTGTAGAGGATAGCGCTAAGTATGTTGGCATGCGCACGCAATTTCTTATCGATCGGCTTCAGCATCCAGAACATGGCGATCGCCTTAATGTGGTGGTTACCCGTAAAGAGCTTTTGCAGGCAGAGAATGAGGCTAAGCGTGAAGAGTTCTTTAAGAGTACCCAAATCGGCGACAATGTGACCGGTGTGGTTAAGAGCTTTACCAGTTTTGGTGCTTTTATCGACCTAGGTGGCTTTGATGGTCTTCTCCATCTTAATGATATGAGTTGGGGACATGCAGCGCGTCCAAGAGATTACGTGCAAAAAGATCAAACCATTGAGCTTAAAGTTGCGCGCCTTGATCCTGAAAACAAGCGTATCAACCTTAGCCTCAAACACTTTAGCAACGATCCTTGGCTTGGCTTTGAGGAGCGCTATGGTGTGGACGATATCGTGGAGGGTAAGGTTACCAAACTTACTGATTTTGGTGCTTTTGTAGAGCTTGAGGAGGGCATTGAGGGCTTGGTGCATATCTCCGACTTAAGCTGGAGCAAGCGCATTAAGCACCCTAAAGAAGTGCTTTCGGTTGGCGATGTGGTGAAGGTTGCTATCCTTGGTTACGATACCGAAGCCGAGAAGATCTCCCTTGGATTAAAACATACGATGGAGAATCCTTGGATTAAATTTGTCGAGACGAACCCCGTTGGCACCAAGTTTATTCGCGCCATCAAAAAAGTTACCTTCAGCGGTGCAGTTATCGAGCTAGAAGAGGGCGTAGAAGGCTTCTTACATATTGATGACATCTCTTGGCAAAAGCGTCCACGCAGTGCCCAAGCGTTGCTTAAAGAAGGGCAAGAAGTGGAAGTTCTTATCCTTGAGATTGACTCCGAGCATATGCGCATCGCCCTTGGTATGAAGCAACTACAAGTTGATCCATGGGAGAGTCTCTATGAGCACTATAAGCGCGGTGAGCCTGTCGAGGGTGAGGTTATCAGCAAGACAGACTTTGGTCTCTTTGTGCGTGTTCCCGGTGAGATTGATGGCTTAATTCATAAGAGTCAGTTGAGCGAGGATCGTAATGCCAATGCTGAAGAGTTGATGGAGCGTATTGAGATTGGGCAGAAGCTCAAGGCGTTGATTATCGAATTTGCTCCGGAAAATCGCCGTCTTGCCCTCTCGATCCGTGAGTTGAGCCGTGCGCAGAATCGTCAGGAGATGAATAAGTACATCGCCGAAGGCAATGACACAGACGACAGTAGCGGTGCAACCTTTGCAGATTTTTTTGACAAAGAATAGGGCAGTAGGATAGAAGCAAAATGGAGAAAACAAAAAGAGCTAAAGTAAAGAGTCGCTTTATTTTTGGCGTGCTTGGCTTATCCATCGTATTAGTGGCGGGAGTAATTTTCGCCACTAATCAGTGGTTTGCGTATCGCGATGAGCAAGTGGCGCGCATTGATCGGGTGATTGCTTCGGCAAATGCCTCGCCAGAAAATATTGTTGTGCTTACCGCACAGCAACAGGCGGAGTTAGAGGCGTTGCGCACCAGTTCTGTCAAGTATGTACGTAATGCTGCCACGATGCTCCTTGCCCAGTACGCCCACTTGGAGGGCAATACCGCCGAGGCACTTGCCCTTTATCAGGTAGTGGCAAAGCAGAAACGTAATTATATGGCACCTAAGGCGCAGTTAAATGTTGCTTATATGCATCTTGCATTGGGTGAGCGCGAAGAGGCGTTGAACGCATTGAGTGAGCTCTTGCGTAGCCATGATGTGATGACTATCGATATGCAGTATGAAGCAGAAGTTTTGCAAGCTTATCTTTGGGAGGGCGATGATATCGAACATGCTATCTCTTTGTATCGTAATATTTTGTCGATGCTGGATAGGGAAAATGTTTGGTATATGATTGCGCAAGCAAGATTGATGCACTTTGATGCGTTACCAGAAGTTGAATCAAGTGAGCTTCTGTAGCTACGCATGATAAAAAAGATTACTTTTGCATTTTTTTTATTAGGAGTGAGTGGGTGTGGGTTGCCGACGCAGATTTTGGTAGCTCCGCCCGCTGTTCTCTCCCGTAATGGGGCGTTGGTAACCTTTGAGCTAGAAAAGAGCAATGGATTTGTGCTATATTATAAGGTCTACTCTCCGGATGTAGACTTTGATCAAAATCTCTCCGAGTCAGGGTACTCTCGAGAGGAGGATATCTTTCGGCACTTTGGCTATCATAAGAGCTTTCCAAGTGTTGCAAATTCGGTGGTAAAGCCACGCTTTATTTGGCAACCAATGGCTGGTCAAGCCCCTCCATATATTGTTGAACTCAATACGACAACGGGTCAAATTTTTGTTAAGAATGGTGGTGGACAAATTCTCTTTCAAGATGAGCTTATCCGCGTAAACCTATTGCCTTTCAGCGCAATGGAGCGTGCACACAATGATGTTGGCTCTCAAAGCAATACCGGGCAGTTGGTATGGGCTGGTCTTAACACGGAGTTAGATATTCAAACAATGACGCTTCAACTATCTAAGCCGGTCTTTTTACACTATAGTGTGATCAATTTGGATTAATTGGGGCTAGCTGGTGGTAGGTTATGCACCTTCATTCCTGCGGTAATATTAAGTTGTTTGAAGAGTCCCTGATTGACTTCTAATGCGTACATGACGGCATAGCGACTAGGCACCGAGCGTAGCTCATGTGGTTGCATATCATAAATTTCCATAATGATACCATCAGCGCTGATATAGGCGATAGAGAGTGGAATAAAGGTGTTTTTCATATAGAAAGAGCGGCGTTCGCTATCAGGAAAGACGAAGAGCATCCCACGCAACGGATCAAGCTGGGTACGATACATTAGCCCTTGTGCGCGGGTGGATGGATTGTCGGCCAGTTCAACAATGAAGGTCTGTCCATTGATCTGTAGAGAACGTTCGGTAAGGTTGGTGCTTGCACTTAATGGCAGAAGTGTAGTAATGAGAATAAGTAGGTAGATAAGCCGTTTCATTAGAGTTGCTCCAAGAAGCGATCGCGACTTCGGTCGAGGGCGGATTTGTCGGTGTTGCTTCGATCTAAGAGTTTATTAAAGGTGGTCTTGTCGAGGTACTTGAGGGTGGCAGGTTGCTCTAAAGAGAGGCGCGTCGTCTCGTTCTCCCAGACGGAGTGTTTGGGGTTGATCGCTTGGGGATCGCCATAACGCTCTTGTAGCGTGCGCCAGAGGGTAAAATAGTCGAGGCGCGCCTCATGGAGAACGATGCTCATGCTGTAGAGTTGATCTTCATAGAAGGTGAAGAAGCCTCGGTAGACGAAGCCAGCGCCACGCACTTCAATGGTGGTACGATCGAGGGGATCGAGCATGGAGACATCGGGGCGACCGCGATAGATAAAGTAGCTACTCTCGGCCAGAGCATCAAGAAGGGCGTCGTAGGACATCCCTAGGGAGAGGTTGTCGAAGGCGCGGGGTGGATCGCTTGATTCATTGTCGCTTGCTTGCGCAAATAAGAACATAGGGAGTAAGAAGATAAGGAATAAATAGCGTGCTT
This sequence comes from Entomospira culicis, assembly GCF_028748145.1. Lineage (NCBI taxonomy): Bacteria > Pseudomonadati > Spirochaetota > Spirochaetia > Spirochaetales > Spirochaetaceae > Entomospira > Entomospira culicis. The sequence continues at coordinate 157,450 of NZ_CP118181.1, forward strand.
TATGATTCAATTTGGATAGCCTCCACCATATAGCGAACATTGGGGGTACCTTGCGCATTGGGCATGCGCATGGCGACGATAAAGATAAGGGATTTGCCGTTGGGACTGACGATAATCCGATCGATTTCGTAGTGGGAGACGTGGCGTTGGATATCGGGGTGTCCGACGGTGTAGGAGTGTTTGGTGTTGTTGGCATGGGTGATGGTGAAGGTGATGGCGAAGGTGGATTTTTGTGGGTTGGCGACATTTTGGTTGAGGGTTACGTTAAAGGTGCGATTGGCTTCAAAGTCGCGAAATTGGAGGGATTCGGAGCTTTTTGATTGGGCGGTACGGGCGCTTTCGCGCATCACCGAGCTGGCATAGATGATACGTCCTTTGAGGGCGTAGTTGATCTTATATTTTTTACGGATAGTGGCGAGTTGCTCGATGAGTTCGAGGAAGGCGCCGTCCATAATATCGCCTGATTGAGGATTGCTCGCGAGGGTGCGCTGATGAAAGCCATCTTTGGTGTAGTCGTTTTTTTCGATATCGACAAAGATAGCTTGCGCGTAAACTTGACGTTTACTCTCGTCGTAGCCATATTGACCGAAGAGGAAGAAGCGCGCGTCGTCGCTAAAGCCCATGTTGACAAAGGTGGCGACATCGCCAGCCCAAGAGGTAAAGGCGGTTAGGCAGAGGAGAAGTAAGATATAGGAAAATTGCTTTATCATGCTAATATTTCATCCTTATAGGGTCTCGCTACTGGTAGATATCGACATTTTTTGGCTAATCCTAAAGAGTTTACGCGTGGATAGTTGTAAGGGATGGCTATTTTATGATAGATTGGGAAGGGGGTGATCGGGTGAGTGATAAAGAGGTGTATGCGCTGTTGGGGTTGGAGAATGGGCTTAAGCTGGAGTATCTGCAGAAGTTGAAGGCCAAGGCGATGAAGCGCGCCGGCGGGTTGGAGGTGCATCGATTTTATGGGCACGAGCTGGAAGAGACGCGGATTTTGGGGTTGTTGCAGAGCCCATCGCTCTTTGGGGATCTGCCATGGATCGAGGTGATGATGGCAGAAGCGATTAAGAAGGGGGAGCTTAAGGGGCTTATCAACTTTATAAAGAAGGGCGTGGGCAGTGGCTACCTAATTTTTATCAGTGATGAGGAGCGTTTAGATAAGAGCTTGGAGGCGGTGGTACCTTCGGCGCAGAAGAAGGTTTTTAAGGCGCTTAGCGAGGAGGAGTTGGAAGCGTTTGTGCATAGTTATCTGGCGCAACGATCGGGCAAGATTGAGGAAGAGGCGTTGCATCTTCTGCTTTCACGTTTGCTGAGTGATAGTCAGGCGATTAAGCGAACCTTGGATTTTTTGTTGCAAGGGCAGAGTGATCTTCCAGAGCCAATGATTACCCTAAATGCGGTGCGCGATTTCGTGGAGCAGACCAAAGAGATCACGGTGCATGATCTCTTTTTTTCGTTGGCAAAGCGTAATTTACCCGAGGCCTTAGATCAAGTAGAGCAGTTGATGCACAGTAAAGATGGCTTGAGCGTGATGACGTTGATTGTTTTGAATCGAAGCTTTAAGGGGGTAATCGACTATAACGCGCTGGTGGCAAATGGCTATAGTGGACAGCAGGCGCTTAAGGAGTTGAAGATCTTTTATCAGCGGGCGCAGTCGACCCAACTTGCTCATAAGTTTTACACGGATGAAGAGTTGGATGCGATTATGGTCTTTGCCTCGCAGTACGATTTGGCCGCGCGCGATAGCAATAAAGAGATCATCCGCCAAGTGATTGTCAGCTACGTGGTGAGCTGTTGCACCGCACCCTTTAGCCTGTATGACACGCTATCCCCTAGCTGATTGACATGAGCTTTATTTTTATTTTTTCCTTTAAAAACTAAATGAGAACGTTGACATTATGTTCTATAATGAATATACTATTTCTACTTTTTAGTAAAAGGAGTTTTAATTGATGAAAATGAAAAAAGCTGTATTATGGCTATTTCCTCTATTGATGTTGGCCTGTTCCCCCAAAATTGACCGAACCAATGTGGTTGGACTAGGATCAGGGTTGCCTAACTACCTAAATGCGGGAAAGGTCTTTTTCTTGGTAGATTCGGACGAGGATCCCTTGGGGCATCGTCCTTATAATATGTCTAGCTCGCTAACCGCATCGCAATATCGAGAAGATTTTGGAAGGGCTAGTATTGTGGGTAATATTCATGACACTGGTTCATACATCTGGCCTACGGATATTCGTGATGCATTAATTTTAGTTTATGATCGCGGGTATGGGCAGAGTGACCAAATTGAACTCGATTATGTTACAGGTGAGGCTTGGACTATCGATAAAGATGGGGAAAAGAGTACGGTAAGCCAAGGTTTTGTGAAAAGAGAAGCGGCTGGGAAAAGATTTAATGAATGGAGTGTTAATGATCCTGAGATTATAAAACTTAATGAAAAATTAGTGGCTAAAGGCAGACCAGCACTTAAAGCTGGTGATAGAATATCGGTTAAATTTGTCTTTATGCTTGATCATATTGTTACTACGCATATTTTACACTTTACAACACAGACGTATGCGTTAAAATAGTCTTGGTTTTGTTTCTGTTGCGTAAAAAACCTCCTGAAATGGGGGTTTTGTCTATTTTTAAGCTCTATATGTGTGTTATAGAGCAATTTTTATTGGCATATATTTGGGTGGATAATGGATTTTCGCATCAATTTGTATATATAAATGACGATAAGATTGGTCAGGTGGGGCTTGTTTGGTTGCATACGATGGATAACGACTTTTTGTATGAGCTTGATCTCTTTTACGATTTATCTTATACTAATTTCTAAGTGATGAAGGTTTATTAGTGATGGAGTATAAGTATCGTGTGATAACATAGCAGATGGTTGGCACAAGGAAATCATCGTGATTAAATATAGGATATGGATCGGCGTCGTGTGGCTGGTGTTGAGCATCCATGGGAGCTGGGCGCAGGAGGAGGATATTCTCGATCCTGAAGATCGGCAGGAGGTGGATGAAGATGCTCCACCTAGAGAGCCGGTGCATGCGTTTTTTATGTACGGACACGTAGACATGCGCGGTTGGGCAGGGCCGCGCTTAACGTCGCCTAGCTCGGTGAGTGGGCAGAATATCTTTCCGGGGGGATTACCTCGCCCCGATCGTCCGCAAGTGGGTGATTTGTACGGCGGTGCGCGGGTGATCAATACCTTTTTGGGGTTGGAGTATCTCTATGAAACCTTCTTCGGCACGGTACTAGAACTCAATTTTGAGGGGAACATGGCCGATTTTTCGCTCTTTTTTGATCAGGATACGGTGAGTGTTCGGCGTGCTTATGGTTGGATTGATGTGTTGCGTTGGCTCAATCGGGATAAGGATATTGGATTAAAATTTTGGGTGGGTCAACTTAGTTTTGAGGAGGAACCCGCCTTTACTGCTCCACATCGCTTGGGCGGTAGCGCGACGAATTTTCGTCTATCCACCCAGTTGGAGCTCTTTCGGGCGGCGATGTTTGACACCCTACTCTGGCGTATCGATATGCCGGTGTATGCGGTGCAGGATTATGTGGATTTGAGCTTTACGGTTACCAGTGATCTCGATTTTAGTCGCGCGCACAATGGCTGGACGATTATGGGGGAGGTTACGGCGAATCGTATTCGTCTGGGCTCGGTGGCGACGGTGGGTATTAATATGTATTATCACCACTGGCAGGGTGGCGATCCTAAAAACCCCGATGAACTTTGGGTAGCCGAAAGTGGCAATACGCGTCATAATAATTTTAGCGGACGCGGGCTCTTTGGCAGTCATCTGGTGGGGACGAGCGCCAATATTACGTTTCATTTGCCCCAACGCATGCGTGTTAATATCGGTTTCATGGGCGACTATCAGTGGTATTTTGGCGACTATTTGATTCAACGCTTCGAGGAAAATTTCAATGTGGTGGAGACCAATGGCCGACTGGATACCTACTTTGGTCAACGTAAAGGATCGGTAGCCTTTCAGACGGGAGTTCACTTTGTCCACCCCGATTGGGTGAGTATATGGGCGGGTTGGATCAATCGCGCGACGGATATGCTGGGTTTTAGCCACGATGAAGGCGTGATTGGCATGCGATCGAATGGGTATCTTGCGTTGCGTTTAGACTTTTTAATGTTCGACGCGGCGCATGGCTTGAGTTTTTACAATGGAATTGCTATTGGTCTCACCGAGGCTCGCCCTGGCGCGTGGGATCAAATGGGGCGTATCGGTTATGATATCGGGTTAGCCTATCGGCCTGTAGATGGGTTTTTAGTGCGTACCGGCTGGCATGCGGGGTCGTGGTTTTTAGGCCAAATCGTCGCGCCCGGTAATAGCCCCTCTCGCAGTAGAGACGGGCAATTCTATATTCGTATCCAATGGGCCATGCGCGCCCAGCTTTGGAGTAGTGAAAAGGCTGAAAATTAATGTTCTTATAATAAATATATGGCTGTAGGTACGAAAATTTTTCTAAAAAAATGCTTGACAGCCATAAATAAGCATTGTATGATTAAGGTATATACAATCTGTAGTATAATGACTAGGAGGAATAGAATGAAGAAAAAATTACTCGCTTTGATGTTATTGTTGACATCTTTTACCCTTTGGGCAGAAGAGCCAACGCTCAACCCCACCAGCGAAGAGCTAAAGGCAGCGGGACAGCGTATTTTTCAGAATGAGACTGGCGGGAAAAAAGAGTTGCTGGTGCATTGGAATGTGGGCGAAGATTTTCCTTCGTTGGGCATTGGACACTTTATTTGGTTTAAGCGTGGCGCGAACGAACCTTTTACCGAGAGTTTTCCTGGCTTAGTGAAGGCGTATCTGGATAATGGCTATAAGTCTAGCGATTTGCCTAAGATTATGACGGCAACCCCTTATGCACCATGGAATAGTCGGGAGGAATTTCTCGCAAAGAAAGAGGCTAACGATAAGGATATCTTAGCATTAATCGACTTTCTTTATGAACACCAAGAGGTACAAGTTCGTTATATTATGGATAGATTGGTGGCTGCCTTACCTTTAATGATGGAGGCAAGTAGCCGTCCTGATCATGTGAAGCAACAATTTTATCGGGTTGCCCAGAGTCCTGGTGGTTTTTATCCGTTAATTGACTATGTCAATTTTAAGGGGGAGGGCATTAATCCGAACGAACGCTACAAAAATGTGGGCTGGGGATTGTTGCAGGTATTGGAGACGATGAAAGGCACCAAGACCGGTAAGCCTGCGTTGAAAGATTTCTCTAGTGCAGCGGCAAAGGTACTCAACCAACGCATCAAGCTCTCTCCTATCGAACGCGGGGAAGATCGTTGGCGCGAAGGATGGATGGCACGTGTACGCACTTATGCGCAGTAGGTAGGTGCTGGTTGGCTTAATAAGGAGAGAAAAGTGATGAAAAAGTGGATACAATTTGCAATGACGGGGGCGCTAAGCATTTTAAGCTTTGGTCAGCTCTATGCGCAAAGTCATACCTTTACCGTTGTGGCTGGGGTGGATGCACGTGGCTGGGTAGGCCCTCGGGTTACAGGTCCAGATACACTCTTTGGTCTACGGGGTAAAGAGGGCGACTTAGTGGGTGGGGCGAATTTGGTCTCTACCTATTTGGGATTTAACTATATGTATGGGCCTTTTGCCGGTGCAACCATTCAGCTTAACTTACAGGGTGTGGGTACTAACTTCTATATGAATAACCCTAACTCTATCGGTGTGGGTGTACGTCGAGCTTTTGGTTGGGTGGATCCTTTAGGCTTGTTGGGGAAAAATGAGGCGATTGGCTTGAAGTTCTCTGCGGGATACCTGCACTTTGAGGCTTGGGAAGGATTGAATGCGCCCAGTTGGCAGGGAGGTCCTGCGACGGCCTTTGAGATGGGAACGAGTGCGGTGATGACGCGCGCGTTTCAGTTGGATCAGTTAGCTTGGCGCTTGGATATGCCGATTAATGCGATTCGTGATTTTAAATTGAATTTTGCCGCGGTGAGCGACTTGGATTTTAGTCGTAATGGCTATGGTTGGTCTATGCTTGGCGAGGTAACAGCCTCTGATATTCGCTTTGGCATGTGGGGGCAGATGGGCATAAATGCGCACTATCACCATTGGCAGGGAGGCGATCCACGTCTTGGTAAGGGCGAAGAGTGGAAGCCAATGATGACCGAGCAGTTGGAGGATTCCAATAACGTAATGGCAACGCAAATCGGTAGTCACTTTCGTGGTGGTGAAGGCATTTTTGGTAGCCATTTGGTAGGCGGAAGCTTCAATTTTAAATTCTTCTTGCCTGAAAACGCCACCATTACCGTGGGTATGATTACGGATTATCAGTGGTACTATGGTAGCTATCGTTTATTACGCTACAAAGAAGATTTTGATATGAACCTAGAGAGTGGCTTAGTGGATACGGATGCGGTGTACTTTGGAGAACGTAAGGGGAGTTTATCTTATGAGGCTGGTATCAATGTGCATGTTCCTGAGTGGGTTACCATTAACGCTGCGTGGGTGGCACGTGTCTTTGGAAGCTTTGGATTTACGCCAGATGAAGGGATCATGGGTAGACGCCCCAATACATTTGTCTCCTTACGCACCGATTGGCATGTGATGGAGGGCTTCTCTCGTATCACCCCCTTTGCAGGAATTTCCGTAGGTGTGCAAGAGGCACGTACTGGGTTCTGGGATCAAGTAGGGCGCATCGGCTATGAGGTGGGTCTCTCCTACAAGCCTATCGATAAGATTAATATTCGTACGGGATGGCATGCAGGATCTAACTTTTTGGGTGCCATCGCCGACCCTGGTTTGGTTAAGAGCCGAAATGGACACTTCTATTTACGCTTTAACTGGGCAATGAATACCTATTAGTTGTTGTTTTAACGAAAAAAGAGAGCAGAGGTACTTGACAAAGTATCTCTCTTTCGTTTATACTATTGAGGAAATCGGGGTGTCGCCTAGCGGCTATGGCGCCTGCTTTGGGAGCAGGATATCGCAGGTTCGAGTCCTGCCATCCCGACTTATCAATCACGAAGAAAGTGATTATTAATGGAAAGCAAAAAGATCTCTATATGAAGAGATCTTTTTCTCTTTAAATCGTAGCAATACCCACTAGTAATAATCAGTAAAATGCGTTATACTAAAGAGGTGGAGAAGGGGCGAGAAGCATGCAAGCATCGAACTATTTTTTAAGCAAAGTTAAGCAGGCGCATAAGCATCAACGAGAGGATGCCACCTTTGACGTTGAGGCATCGATTGCTGATTACTTTGTGCGTATTGTGGGGCTTCCAGAACCTATGGCTAGAGAGCTCTATGACGCGCATGCTACCTCGCCAGAGCAACTGGCTTGTGTGATTGACTTTTTTCATAATGAACTAGAAAAGAGTGCGCACGAGCAATTGAGTGATGGGCAGTGGCAAGAGATTGTCGAGATGATCGATCGCTACGCCAAGCGACATGAAATTGATCATCTTCAAGAGCTAATGCAGTATCTATTGGATATTGGTCAACTGTAGGCAAGAGAGAGCGAAACCGATGGCGAACAAAGATGATGCAAGCTTTGGCGCTAAGGTCATAAACCAGATTACAAATATTCGCTGGATACTAAAAGGTGTCAAGGTTTATGCCTTGGTGGGAAAGAGCGGGACAGGCAAGAGTTTTAGGGCAAAGTTGATTGCCGAGAAGCATGACATCGATATTATTGTCGATGATGGGCTCTTGATCTTGCGTAATAAAATCCTTGCCGGCAAGAGCGCTAAGAATGAGCGCTACTCGCTTAATGCGGTGCGTACAGCGATTTTTGATGAGGCTTTACACCGTCAAGAGGCGATTACTGCGCTAGAGAGTGTCAAATTTAAGAAGATTCTCTTGCTTGGCACTAGCGACCGCATGGTAGAGAAGATTGCCGAACGGCTCAATTTGCCTGAAATTTTCAAAATTATCCGTATTGAAGAGATCTCTACCCCCGAGGAGATCGCCATTGCGCGGCGTAACCGTAGTGAGGGTAAGCACGTTATTCCCGTGCCTGTAGTGGAGATTCAACAGCGTTTGCCTCATCTTATTTATGATAGGATTAGTCTCTTTTTTAAGGGATCGAAGGGATTTTTTAAAAAAAAGACCAATCAAGAGGTGGAAAAAACGGTGGTACGCCCGCAATTTCAGGATGGTAAACGCGGTGCAGTTACCATTAGTGAAGCGGCGATTAGTCAGATGGTGCTTCACTGTGTGCAGGAGTTTGATGGCTCGATTCGTCCAGAAAAAGTGCGTATTCGTCGCACTAATGGCGATCAATTTATCGTGCGTCTGACCATTGCCACGACCTACAAAGCCCAGATGAGTCAGACGCTTTATGACCTGCAGACCTTTATTGTACGGGGTATCGAGAAGTATACGGGCGTAATTTTAAAAGAAGTCCATATCTCGGTAGGTAAAATGATTAAATAAGGCAATTTTTTGCTGGTCAATCATAATTTTTAGAGGATTTTACCGATAGGTTAAGAGAGAGTCAATAATTTTTTGCGATAACGAGGAAAGAAGAGAGCAATGATGAGCGTACGTCGACTTTTAGTCATATTAGTATTTCTGCCATGGACAATAAATGCACAGGAGCTGGAGGCAGATGCGCCTTTAGCCGATAATATCCCTGCGCAAAGTTCTCCTACCCCCATTGAAAACGTCTTGCCTACCTCCGAGGATATGCCTAAAGAAGGTTTTAGAGAGAGTGTTTATCCCGATATTCCAGCATTTTTTGTCCCCAAAACAGTCATTTACCAAATTTACAACGGACAAACCAACGACTTATTGCAGACGCCTGAAGCGCAATCTTTAATGCAAAATCTTACGACTTACGCTAAATACTATCAGGCGCCGTGGTACTTTTTGAATTTTACCCAAATTCTTGGAGAGAGGCATCCCTTTAAGGTTCGTTATTTTACCAAACAAGAGGATTTTCAGTCGGCACTAGTTGCCCTTAGTGGCGATGAGAGTTTTCATCAGCGCACAGATTTTATCACCGTGCAAGAGGCTGATGGTGAGGTCGTTCTCTACCTTTATGGGGTTACTAATCCTTTACGCAGAGAGCAATTATTAAGACGTCAAGGGTTTATTCAATTCGCCACGATCGCAATGCCCACCCTGCCTATGCTCTTGCGTGATGGCTTTTCCCTTTACTTTGAGGATATCCACCTGCACATTGATATTCGCCAGATTATCCGCAACCGCACTTTCTATAAAAATATCACGAGCGTTCCTGCTCTTTACACCTTAAGCACCGATGAGAGGGGTGAGGAGTATTACACTTTTAGTGATGATGCGCGCTATGCTTGGCTGCTTATTCATTATCTTTATAGTGCCTATTCGCTAGAGAAAGATGCACTGCCTGATGTAAGCTGGGAATTTCAGTACTTATTGACAGAGCTTGAGTATATTGTGCCTGAAGAGGAGACGTTATTGGCGGTGATTCAAGCCAACAATGCGCTTTTGGCCGAGCGCTTGGATGGGTTTTTTGCGCAGGACATTCAGATTGTTTTGCGTGAGCATTTAGGCAATACGAAGAATCATCATCAAGCTTATCTTGCGGGTATGCAACTCTTTGAGCAAGAAGATTTTATCGGTGCGCGAAAACTCTTTTTGGAGGCTGCCTTTAGTCTTGAAGAGTATTATCAACCTCGCTATGCAATTGCGCGTATCGCTTTGTATGATTTAGCGTCGCTTAGAACGCAGGAGCAAGCACTTAGAGAGGAACTAGAGAGCTTTGTTGATCCAAAACCAGCGGAGCTTCAATCTAAATTAGAGGCGTTAGAAGAGCAAATTGCCCGTCAAACCTTAGAGGCGCGCTACTATTTAAATGAAGCAAAAATCTTGATTGAACACCATTTAAAGTACGGCGATATCAGTGATACTGTGCGTCAAGAGATGGAAGAATTTCATGCACGCATCCTGCGCTTCTATGAAACGGATGCCACCCTGTCGCCAGAGAGTGCTTATGGGGCGATGCCTAGTGGCGATGAAGGTAGCGATCGCTACTAGCATGAGAGTTAAATTTTTGATATAATTCAATAGAGAGATAGAGGACGGAGGCATCAACAGAATGAAAAAAGTATTATTAATTATCCTAGCCATGGGCTTTGGTTGGTCGGCAACGGCGCAAACCTCGGTGCCTCGTGGGCGCATCACCCAATCAAGTCAATCCTACCAACTAGAAAGCGATCTTGATGAGAGTCAAACCAGCGCGATTGCCGTGCAGTTGGAGGCGAGTTTACGCCTCTTTCAACAATATTTTGACAATGAAACTGCCGACTGGCCTTTTCGCGTACGTATCTTTGCCAATCATAGTAGCTACTTAGCGGCCTTGTCCACTTTTCCTGCTGAATTTGATTTGAGCAATCGAGAGGATTTTCTCTTTTTACTCAACGCTAAGCGCCCAGAGATGAGCGTGCTTTTTGTCTACCCGCGTGCCGATGAGGATGCGATGCGCGCCTCTCTTTTGAAGAATGGCTTTTTGCAGTACCTTTTTGCGGTAGCTCCGGAGATGTCGAGCTGGCTACGAGAAGGATTAGCGCTCTACTTTGAGATTGCCACACTTAGCGAGGATGGTTCGGGTTTTGCGGTGCGTGAAAATCATCTTTATCTCGATCGCTTACAGTTAGTACGTACCGATCGCGCGCTTACGTTGAGCGAACTTTTGTCTTTAGACGATGAGGCCTTTGAGGATAATTTAGAGAGCGCCTTGGCGCACTCTTGGGCCGTGGTCAACTATCTCATGAACGAGCATAACGCCACGATGCGGATGATCATTACGCGTGAGTTGACGGGGCGTGGCAATAATCATAGTGAACTTATCGGGTTGACGAGCGACATCGAGCAATACTTTAGCCGTCCGGGCTTCAATCTCTTAATGGAGCAAGGGCGCGATGCCATTGCACAGGAGGATTATGCAGGAGCTTTGGAGCTCTTTACGCAAGCCTCTAAGGTGATGCCCAATTTATGGAGCGCCTATTACTATATGGGGTTGGTCTCCTTTCATTTAGAAGACTTTGATCGTGCATTGGAATTTTATAATGAATCTTTAGCGCTGGGTGCTTCCGAAGCGCTGATTAATTATGCATTAGGAATGTTGGCGATGGAGCAAGAAGATTACGGATTAGCGCAGAGTTATTTCGATTTAGCCGAAGAGGGCGATCGCGCGCGATTTGGGCGTCATGTTGCCGAGCAACGCCGTAAGATGGAGAGCATGCAGGAGCTTCAATAATGATACAGAGAACCGTAGGCAGTAGATTTCGCTCTTTTTTTGTAGTGGGTATTCCGCTTGTCTATTTGATGGGTGGATTGCTTTTAGGGTGGATTATTTGGCAACAGCACGATCGCCTTTTTGCGGTGCGTATGGGCAACTTTTTGGTGCAGGGGCGCTGGCATAGCGACGAGATGTTGCGCGATTTAGCCGATTTACGCATTGACTCGCGTTATGGCTACTTTCCCCTAGGCGAACCTCAGGCGGTGCGTATTGTTGATACGAATGGGGTGGAGCACTTTCCTAGCGTTTTAAGCTATAAAGAGGTGGATGTGGAGCAATTTGTTGTCTACCTTTCGCAGGGGTTAGAGCTTCACTTCTTTTCGTTTGACGAGGGATTTGCGCTGGATGTGGAGCACAGCGAGATGCCCTATCAGGCGCAGATGGTGAGTTTACGTTTTGTGCCTCATGCTGATGTAAGTATTGTGGATGATGGCCTTGGCGTGCGCTTTCAGCTTGGTGCGCAAAATTATGCCGTAGAAGGTGATTTTGAGATAAGCACGTTTAACTTTGAGCAAAATGAGATGCAGTTGATCTGGATGGACGAGATCGGTTTTGATCGGCTTCAAATTAGCAGTAATCTTTTTGGGCAACCAAAGGAATTTAGTCAATGGCTGGAAGAGGCACAAGATCTTCTTAGCTTTGAGCGCTATGATAGTGTGGTGCAACGGTATTTGAGCCGAGCACTTCCTTTCTTTGAACAGCGGTATAATCCACAAAATGGTCTGTGGAGAGATGGGGAAAATCGCGAGGTGTTTAATCTTGAGGCAACGCTAACCCAGCTTTGGCAGGCACAATCTCGTAATCGCGTGGGGCAGTTTTGGGATAATACTAGGTCGCAAAATCTCCTTAGTGCCAACGAATTTCCGCTCTGGCTCACCCCGATGAGCGGTGATATGGTGGCGATCTGGGCGAAAAATCAACGTACGTTTGCCGTACAAGAGCGCGCTTGGCAACAAGTGCTGGGCGATAGTAGTAAGTTGTTTGTTGACAAACATCTCTATACCGAGATGGCGCTTAAGGCTCCGTTGCTTCTTAATAGGACTACGGTACTCGCGCGTACGGTTAATGTGAATGATACCCCTAATGTTATTTTAAATAAGATTGACTTTTTGATGGGCGCGCTCACCAATCAGTCGACGAATGAGAATCTTTTAGCAATACAGCGACAGTTAGAGGCGCTCGAGAAACATTTGGTCTTTTTGAAGAAGGGCATCTATCTCCTCCACAATGATACACTCTTATTGGGTGCGATGCTGGAGTATGCCGATGTTTTGAGACGCTTGGAGCAGTTAAATGTCAATATGAATTACCTTAAAAATCGTCCTATTCAGCAGATGCGCGAGAGCTTAATTTTTGGTGCGTTAGATTTTGCCAATAGCAATGGCGAGATTCCGACGTTGGCGCTATGGCAAGAGGGTCGACCGCAGGTGGGTGAGGTGTATTGGGGTTTGGAGCACTTTTTTGGTCTCTTTTATGACACCTTTGCCTTACCGCAGGTTCATTTAGTGGCGGTGGGACGTGAGCAACGGATCCTTTCGATTGCCGATGATGCGACGTTACGCACGATGAGTGACACGCTCTTACAGTTGACTGTTCAATATAAAGGGCGCGACACGCATTACTTGGTACTTACGCATTTGGTGCGTCCTGTTTTAGGGGTAAGCTTGGGTGGACAGCGATTGAATCTGAGTTCGAACTTAAATGGTGTGAACAGTGGGTATTTTTATGACGCGGTCAACCGTTTGCTTTTTGTTAAATTGAAGCAATCTAATGATGTAGAGACATTGCGTATTGAGATTGAAGCGCCACCACCGCCACCACCTAAGGTGGTCGAGAGTCCTTCGGTTAATACGCCTGCGGAGGCTACGCCAGAGGAGGTTATTCCGATTGTTGCACCGATTGAGCCTGAGAACTCTAAAAAGAAACGGCGCTAGGTGTGTATCGAAGGAATTACGCAGGCGCAACGATCTGGGGTGCCTCATGCGGTTTGTTATGCGGTGTTGGGCTCGGGCAGTAGTGGTAACGCGTATGCATTTGAGACGCAAGGGCATCTCTTTTTGGTAGATGCGGGGTTTAAGGCGAAGGTTATTATCGAACGATTGCAGATGCTTGGCTTTTCGCTCTTTAAACCAACGACGATTTTCTGTACGCATACGCATCAGGATCATCTTTTGGGAGTGGGGGAGCTTGCCTCACATTTGGATGCCTTGGTGGTTGGAGCGCCGATTTTGCTGGAGAATTTGTTGGATAAATTTCCGCAATTGCGCAGTTGGAGTATCGCTTTGGATGCAAACTATTCGTTGAGTGAGGGCGGATTTTCTACCTTTGCTACCTCACACGATGCGCCGGAGAGTTTGAGTTATCTGTTAGAGCTGGAGGGGATTCGTTTTATGGTGCTTACCGACACTGGGGTAATTTTACCACCAATGTATCGTATGGCATATTATAGCCATGTGCTCTTTTTGGAGGCAAACTATAATGAGGAATTATTACAGGCGGGGCGTTATCCCCCCTTTCTTAAGCGTCGTATTAGTGGGCGTAAGGGGCATCTTTCTAATGAGCAGGCAGTGCAATTTTTACAAAAGATTGCGCATAGTCCGCATTTGAAGCAACTCTTTTTATGCCATCTCTCTAAAGATAACAATCGGGTGGAGCTGGTAAGGGATGAGGTGGCGCAAGCTCATGCAGGGCGTTGGCAAAGTCATGTGTGTGCACACGCGCAGGCGAGCGCGGTGTATCGTGGTTTGGCGTAATATTTGGACAAAAAACGAGAGAGGAGGAGTCGTATTTTGGAGAATTTCGCGTAAATGTATCAAATTTACTTGATTAAAATCCAGAGTATTGATAGACTAAGCGTATGATGAAGAGAAGCGTATGGGGATTTTTATTCATTCTATCAACAATGAGTTTGCTTGGAGCAAATCAACAGCCAGAGACACAAGGCTATGAGGAGCGTAGAACCAATAACGGTACATTGCAGTACAAAGCGATTGATTCTAACGGTGATGGTCAATTTGACACGTTCTACTACTATGATGCGAAAGGTTTGCTCGAGCGTCAAGAGATTGATAGCGATCATGATGGACGTATCGATATCATTATTCATTACCTTGATGGCGTCTATATCGTGATGATAGAACGAGATGTCGATGGCGATGGCACCTTTAGAGAGAAGCGACGCTTTAATTAGGTCTACTTGCAATTTTTGTCAAATAGCACTATAATTAAGGCAGTAGAAAAATTTTTAAAGTAAAGGAGAAGAAGCTATGCCACGTTTAGTAAACAAAGATACATGCATCAATTGCGGTGCTTGTGAGCCAGTTTGCCCTGTAGATGCGATTAGCGAAGTTGATAACGCTCGCTATATTGATCCTGCAATCTGCATCGACTGTGGAGCTTGTGAAGGCGTTTGCCCAACCACAGCTATCAGTCCTGAGTAGTTAGTTACATTAAGTGCGTAGCAACTTTTATTAAATAAGAGTTACCACGCACTTTTGTTTGGTTTAAAGAGCTTGGGCGGAAGGATTCGAACCTCCGAATGACTGATTCAGAGTCAGTTGACTTACCACTTGTCGACGCCCAACTGTTCTTTCATCCTATCGTATTTTGATAAAAAAGTCAATCGTTTTTTTATACCAAGGAGAAAAAATTATGTCTAAGAAGCTATTAGCTTTGGTTTTATTGATGGTTCCTGTTGTTGTATTTGCTGGCATAAAACAACGCACGGTACGCAGTAGTAGTGGTGATTGGGTGCAAGAGACGTATCTGGAGATTGCCGAATTTGAGATGGAGCGCAGTAATCCTGAACTCTCCATGGATATTCACCTTGGGCACAGCACCAACGACAACGGCGAGAAGAGCTATTGGGTAGAGATCGAGAGTGAAATTGAGTATCGCCGTGGTACGGTTACCAATCAGGAGCTTCAAAATATTGCTTTAGGCGTACGTTCTCTTATGCTTAATGGTGTGCATATCGAGAGTACCTCGGCTAACACGACTATCGAAGAGCGCATGAAAGATGGCAAAGAGAAGAAAGAGTATATTCGCATCACCATTACCCGCGAGCAGATGGAGCAGATTGTGCGCGGCAATCAGTGGAACGGGACAATTACTGCCGACTTTTTAGGTAACCGCGAGCGTAATCTCCAAATGAAGCGTCGCAATCGTATTGAGTTTGACTTACAACGCTTGTTGTAGAGCGGTAGCTTCTTGACTCTTCTATGTTGTTTTTCATAATCATGTATCTTATGTAAGGAATGAAGCGCAGGAGCAAAAGGGTTCTTTTTTGAGATGATTCGGCGCATTAATTCTCTTTACATCAGGCTGCCGGATCAACTTTTAATATAATTGTTGATTGTATTCTAATTGTTGATTGTATTCTAATTGATGATGCGTTTATTGAGCGCTTTTTTTATCTCTTGCGCAATCGCATGAATGACGCTAACCACTACAGAGTTTCCTGCTTGTGTGTAGAGTTTACTCTGTGCAATGAGAGGAAGCCTAAACTCTTTAGGAAACCCTTGGAGGTTAAAGCACTCTCTTGGCGTAAGCTTTCGGATGCCTAATGGGGTCTTAACAAGAGGAACATTATGCCCACCAGTGCCCATATTAGCCGTAAGCGTGGGACATAATCCTGATTTATTTTCACGCACATACTGACGACGCCATTGATAAAGTGTATCAATACGTTGCATTTCTGCTTCTAAAATAGGGTAAAAGTCATTCTTCTCGCTGGTGTAGTAATACTTCTCGTCAACCTTATCTTGATAGTTGATAAGATCGCTAAGTTGCGTGGTCAGTTCCTGTGGTTTGGGAAAGTCAAAGTGAAAGTAATGGTCTTTTTTTCTAAATGCTACGATGTAAATACGCTCTCTATTTTGGGGGATATTTCCGTAATGCGCCGCATTAAGCACTTGATATTTAACAAAATAACCATTAATCTCTAAAGCATCAATGATGATACGAAAGGTTTTGCCCTGATCATGTCCTACAAGATTTTTCACATTCTCTAAAAAGAGAATAGAAGGCTTTTTTGCTTCAATGATTTTTAAAAGATCAAAGAAGAGGTTGCCACGTTCATCGTAGAAGCCTTTTCGGTAACCAGCAACAGAAAAAGCTTGACAAGGAAAGCCAGCTAATAAAATATCAGCATCGGGAATCGTCTCTATGTCTAGGGTGCGGATATCTGCTTGAATGAGTGGATTCGTGAAGTTTGCACGATAGGTTTGGGCTGCATAGCCGTCGATCTCATTTGCCCAGATGGCTTGAAATCCGGCTTGTTCAAAGGCTAAGTCTATGCCTCCGACGCCTGCAAAAAAACTGATGGTAGTCATCGCCTGCACCTTTACGTTTTACAAAAAAGGTTTTATGACATGCTGATATTGTCAACTGGCTAAGGGGTGGGAGTACATAAAAAATCGGGTTGGGGGGATTCGAACCCCCGACCCTCAGTCCCCCAGACTGATACCCTAGACCACTGGGCTACAACCCGATATGCTTGTTATTTTACCCTTAAATGGAAAAAAAGTCAACTAGCTAGAGAAGCGTTTGAGCTCTTCTTCAACAAGGTGAAAGAAGCTGCCTTTGGGGTAGCGATGTTTGGCATCGGGCGGGCTTACGTTGAGGTCGCTAAGCAGGGCGATGGCTTGGTGGATATGGGTGCAGGGCCAGAGGTGGAAGCGTTTTTCGGTGATGGCTTGGATAATTTCGGAAGAGAGTAGCAGGTGTTGGATGTTTTGCGCAGGCAGAATGACACCCTGTTCGCCGGTGAGTCCGCGCTGTTGGCAGAGGGTAAAGAAGCCTTCGATCTTTTGGGAGATACCACCGATGGCTTGGAGTTCGCCATGTTGGTTCATGCTTCCGGTAATGCCGATGCTCTGTTTGAGCGGGATGTTACCGATAGCGGAGAGGATGGTAGCGACTTCAGCGGCGGTGGCAGAGTCGCCCTCTACGCCATCGTAGGTCTGCTCAAAGGCAAGGCTAGCGCTTACGCTCAAGCTGGTGTAGCGCCCAAGTTGTTGACGGATATAGGCATCCGCGATGAAGGCCCCCTTGTCGTGGATTTCGCCAGAGAGACCCGCCTCACGCTCAATGTTGATCAATCCATCTTTGCCGGCGGCGGCGGTGGCACTAAGCAGGGTGGGTAGCCCATAGCTCTCTTGGGCAATATCGATAACAACCAGCGCGACAACCTTACCCACAGCCATGCCTTGCGTGGGGATGTGGACACTTTCAAATTCGATCTCTTGAAGCATTTGTCGCCATAAATGAGCCTTCTGTTGACGATCCCAGAGAATGGCCTGCTGGATGCTCTCTGGGGTGAGTGGTGGGTTAAAGAGCGTGAGATAATGTTGTATCGGTTGCAGTAGATCGAATTCGGTGCTGATGGTTTTACGATTCTCGCTGATGTGGATAAAGTGGCGTATTAACGGCTCGGTAATGGCGCTATCGATGATTGCCTGTGGGGCGTAGCTAGAAAGTTGCTGGGTAAGCCAGTGTTGGTAGGTGCCGAGGATGGTTGGCGTGTGGAGCACTTCGCTTTGCCATAGAATAAAGATAGGAAAGAGGCGTTGGAGATCGGCATCTTGGTAGAGGATGGTTTCGTAGAGCAGGGGAGGGGCAATTAGCACGATACGCGAAGTAAGCGGGGTGAGGATGGTGGGGAACGTGGCTTGCTCGGCGACGAGGGAGAGGCTCTGGCTATGGAGCATCTCTTTAAAGGAGAGCCACGTATCGTTTTGACGTAAGAGGTCTGGGAGTTGTATGAAAACGACACTTTGTGGATGACGCAAGAGGAGTCCGGGTTCCAGTTGTAATCCACTCTCTTTGATGTCGTAGCTTCCCCATAGGTTGTGGATGTCGTCATAGGCAACCCACAGTGAGGCTTGATTTCGGCTATGAATGCATTGCACTTGGATGGGGTGGGGCATCGCCTCAAAGAGGGTGAGATGATTGGGGGATGGGGTGAAGTGTAGTGTGTGGACAAGGGCTTCTTGCACCCGTGTAAGAAAGTTGAGGAGATCGGTTTGCTGGAGAGTGTCGGTAAACGTATGAAAGTGCTGATTAATTTGATTGATGCTATATTGACGGATGTGTTGATGAAAGCGCTCTTCCCAAGTTAGCTCTTGTTGACGAATGACTTTAATCGCCTCTTGCCAGCGATGAAGAATCGCACTATATTGTTGTTGAATGCTCTGCCACTCGCTGGTGGTGAGCTCTTTTTGGTAGTAAAGATGGTCAATCTCTTCAAGGCTGTAGAGGTTCTCTTGGTGCATGACTTGAAATTTAGGAAAGGCTTTGAAGCGTAAATTCTCTTCTTCGACAATGTAGAGCTGGAAATTTTTCGCCAAAGATTTGATGGGGGTGAGCAATTGTTGCTCTAGCCGTAGAAGATCTTTGGTGTAATTTTCCTCTTGTTGAAGAATAGAGCTCTGTTGCGGGATATTGAGGATGAGCGTTTGCAGGCTCTGGGTGAAGAGGCGCACATCGGTTAGGAGGCGCTCGGCCTGATTTTGGGGAAGACGCAGAAGCGTGGGTGCTTGCATCGGGGTAGGCGCAAGCGGAAACGCTGGGTAGGTGAAGATAAGATAGCTGATGGTCTCTTGGTTTGTGTGGGGAATTTCATTGGTTAGAAAGGATTGATAGCCCGCCGTAGGTGGGGCAACGAGGAGAAAGGGATGGCGAGGAGGTTGTTTTAGCCATGCATGAAAGGTGGGGAGAAGCGAAGGTTGTGTAAGAGCGATCGGGTGCGCGGTTTCGCTGTGATCGACGATAGGGAGGGCAAAGGAGGCTTGCTCAGGGCTAAGGGCTTGGGGTATTGGGTTGGTATTGTTCATATTATCATCTAGTATAAAGGAAAATTCCGCTTATGGCAAGGGTCAAAACTTGACAAAAGTGGGCAATCCTTTTATCATAAAAGAATGAAAGAACAAGAAGAGCAATTGGCAAGCGTGGAGAATAAGTTATATGGATTTTTCCGCGCAACGAGTGTAGAGCAGACAGAGAAGCTACTGAGCCTTCTGCCTGAAGATGTAACCGAGGTGGTTACGCCAGAGACCGTCTATCGTGCGGGGAATCCTGAGGCTAGAGAGACTGCCGATCTATTAGCGCGCGGGCTTATCTTGCCTGGGAGTAAGATTATCGATGCGCACCATTTGGCGGAGAGTTGGAAGTTGGCACAGTCGGGAAAGTCGGTGCTGGTGCTCTCGGAGCACTTCTCCAACTTCGATCTCACAAATATCACGTACCTCGCCGATAACGATCCTGCGATTGGGAAGGGCTTTGCCGACAATCTTATCGCTATGGCTGGGGTCAAGTTAAGCCGTGATAGCGATCGGTTTATTGCAGCCTTTATCCAAGTGTACAATCGCATTGTAATTATGCCCTCGCGTTCGTTGGATAAGCTCTCGGGTGAGGAGCTCAACGAGTACAAGAAGATGAACCTCTCGGCCATTAAAGAGATGACCAAGCGTAAAAATAGCGGACATCCTATCTTGGTCTTTCCTACCGGTACGCGTACGCGCCCCAATCAACCCGATACGGCTAAGGCTATCCCCGAGATGTACAGCTATATGCGTGGTTTTGACTATATTCAATTTTTGAGCTTAAATGGCTTAGTTCTCAAGGTAAGCGATATCTCGATGAGTGCTGATGAGCCTCAACCTAACGTGGTGATGATGGGCGCTGCTAAACCGATTAGTTCGCAAGAATTTATGGAGAACGCCGAAAAGAATTGCCCGCAAGGCATGGAGATGCGCGACTTTGTGCCTATCTATCTCATGCAACAGCTCCACAGCTTGCACGATTATGTAGAACCGATGCGTCTTGCCGTAGATGGCGCGTTTTAAGGACTTATTTTAGATAGCTTTTCAATAAATCAGAGGGAGTTATCCCTCTGATTTAATTTTACGGGATGGGGTAGATTACTTTTGGTAAAATTGAATAGTCTCAAGCATTGTTTCTTTGTGGTGCTTGATATCGTTGATAGACTTGATAGTCATTTTAGAGTCTGTTTTTTCCCCAGTTTCTTTATTAATGGGGAAAAGAGTGATACTTTTCTCCCCGTTATATGCGGATGAACTTTCGGATATGAAATGGACTATCGGCTGTCTACGGTTATCTTGCCATAAAATAGAAAATTGTCCTACAGCATCGCGGTATGCAATATCTTTTGCACTTACTTCGTCTTTAAGTAAGTTGACAACTTTTTTATAGAAAGCTAACTCTTCTTCAGTGGTTTCAATACCCTTTTTTTCGGTTGTAGATCCTTGAATTGGATCAGTGTCGGGCATGGTAGCCCTCGCGATACGAGCATTAAAATTTTCATTCAACAATTGAATCCATGCCGTTTTCACTAGCTCCGTATAACCTGGTAGGCGCTTGTCTGTAACCTTGGGGCCTTTAATTCTCGTGTAGAGAATAGAGACAAAATCCTTTTCTGGATTCTCAAAGTCATTTTTAATTTTTTCTTTGAGCAAGGCAAGATATTTAGAGCGCTCGGCATACTCGATGAGTTCATCCTGATTAAAGGCATCTTTACGAAATCGTTTAAGATCATTGATCACATCATCGTTGAGCTTTGTGATATCAGCGAGTAAAAAATGCCCAGTATCCATTTTGTTATCTTCATCTAAATCACTAAAAAAACGATATTCCTTACCATTTGTTAGTAACGCAAATTTTGCTTTTTCTGTTGAGAAGTAGCGATATAATTGACCACTATGTTTGCCAAGGTTGGCATCTGCTTTTTTACATTCTATTAACAAAATTGGAGAGAAATTATGCATAATAGCAAAGTCAACTTTCTCTCCTTTTTTATCTGGAGTATCCGCCGTGTACTCGGGCATTACCTCCAGAGGATTTGCAGTATCGTAGCCTAATACTTTGATAAAGGGGCGAATAATTGCCGCTTTTACGGCTTCCTCGTGAGGTAAAACTTTCATAATACCCTCTTTTCCACCGGCTTCTTCGTACTCTTGGTATTTTTTGCCTAGCGCATATAAATCTTCACTAAATCCCATTAAAACCTTACTCCTTTTTGCGTGTGTAATAATACACTATTATAGCACATTACAGAATATTATTCAATACAAAAAAGTATTTTTATTACTAGAAAGAGAGCGATTTGTTGGCTCTCTTTCTAGTAGCTTAATTAGGTTTTTTCAAGATAAGATGGAGCTCTTCCAACTGTGTCTCTTCGAGGGGGGCGGGTGCTTCCTCTAGTGGGGCAAAGCCGGCGGTATTCTTAGGATACGCAATGACTTCACGAATGGTCTCTTCGCCACACATTAACATGACAAGGCGGTCGATACCGGCAGCCACCCCACCATGGGGGGGCGCACCATACTCAAAGGCATCGAGCATAAAGCCAAAGCGCTCGGCAGCCACCTCTTTGGCGTAGCCGATAAGGGCGAAGATGCGCTCTTGAATGGTACGGTCGTGGATACGGATAGACCCTGATGCCAATTCATAGCCATTGAGGACAAGGTCGTAGAGGTCGCCCAAGACTTCCGCAGGATTCTTCTCAAAGTTTTCTATGAAGCGATCTTGGGGACTGGAGAACATGTGGTGCATGGGTTGCCACATTTGACGCTCTTCATCAAACGCAAAGAGGGGAAAGTCTACCACCCAGCAGAAGGCGAACTGGCTCTTATCGATGAGGTTAAGTTCGTTGCCGAGCTTGGTGCGGATGTTACCCAATGCCGTACAGACCTTTGCCCAATCACCCACGGCGATAAGCACCACTTCGTCAGGTTGAAGAGAAAATTCTTTTGTGAGATCGGCAAATGTGTTGGCAAAGAACTTCGATGCACCGCCTTCAAAGCCAGTGTCGGTAACTTTGAGCCAAGCAAGCCCAGATAGCCCAGCCTTTTTTGCGATATTTTCGAGTTCGCTGGCCACTTTACGGCTCATGGTGGGGGCATAGTGGGCGATGCGTAACATTTTTGCGCTATTTTTGGCATCTTTAAGCGCCTCGTGCATAAAGGTAGCCTCGCTGGCTTGGACAAACTTGGTAGCATCCTCAAGCTCTAGGGCAAAGCGAATATCGGGCTTGTCGCAACCAAAGCGGTTCATCGACTCATGATAGCTAAAGCGCGGGAAAGGCGTGGCAACCTGATAGTTTAAGACATCTTGCATGACGGTGCTAAAGAGATGTTCTGCCATCTGGAGAACGTCGTCGCGTTGAACGAAGCTCATTTCGATATCAATTTGGGTAAATTCAGGTTGACGGTCGCCACGAGGATCTTCATCGCGGAAACAACGGGCAATCTGAAAGTAGCGATCGTAACCGCCAACCATCAAGATTTGCTTATGGATCTGCGGGCTTTGGGGTAGAGCGAAAAATTGATTGGGGTAGATACGGCTAGGCACCACGTAGTCGCGCGCGCCCTCTGGAGTGCTCTTGATGAGGAGGGGCGTCTCGATTTCGTAAAAATCCATCTTGCTTAGCGTATTGCGGATCGAGAGATTCACCTCATGACGAATGCGTAAATTGCGTTGCATGCGCCCCGATCGCATATCTAAATAGCGATACTTTAAGCGTAGATCTTCCTTGGCGGGGCTGGCATCTTCGCTAATAATGAAGGGAGGCGTGAGGGAGGTATTGAGAATTTCGATGGATGTTACGATAATCTCTATATCGCCACCAGCCATGTTGGTATTGATCATGGCATCGGGGCGCGCCTGTACAGTGCCGGTAATGGCGATACAATACTCATTGTGCAGGCTTTTAGCGAGGGTTTTGACATCTTGCGGAGCGTTATCCTCCAGTAGACACTGGGCGATGCCGTAGCGATCGCGCAAGTTGATAAAAATAAGCGACCCTTGGTCGCGTAGACGGTGAACCCATCCATTAAGGGTAATGGTTTGCCCGACTAGCGATTGATTAAGCTGGGCGATGGTATGCGTGCGTTGGCTAAAGTGCATAGGTATCTCTCCTGTAAGACAATCAATGTTAAGGCTATTTTACGCTTAATCTTGGTAATTAATCAAGTGCTTTATGACGATAAATCCTTGACGAATGCGAAAAAGTCGTGCAAAATAGTATAAGGAGAGCATCAAGAAAGTCGATGTTTTTTCACTCTAAAGAATAAGGAATGAGCATAATGATATCAAAAACCATCACTATTACCAGCCCCATCGGGCTACACTCGCGTTTGGCAGCCGGCTTTGTGGAGCAAGCAAAGCGATTTCACTCGGAAATCAAAATGCAACGAGGCGAAATTTTTTGCAATGCCAAAGAATTTTTAAAGGTTCTCAAGCTTAGCGTTACCCAAGATAGCCAAGTTACGCTCTGGGTAGAGGGCGATGACGAAGAGGACGCATTGGCACAGCTGAGCCACTACCTAGAGACCCTCACTGACCAAGAGATACCCATGCTCGACGACGACGAAGCGGCACTTCTACTACAAAATGCAAAAAAATCATAGAGCGCTTTACTTTGTTGGCTCTTGTAATTATTATGAAAATATGGGATAATAACAACGCATGAATCCAAAGAAACAAGAGTCACCGTTACGTTTTAGTAATGAACAAATTCTTTTCCTCTCGATTATCGCCGTACTGCTGGTTGTGATTCTGCTTTTGGGCATTACCATTACTCGCAATGAGTTTGCCTTTAAGCCTGCCTCCACACTAGAGGAGCGCCGTCGTGAGCGACAGGTGAAGAAATTTGAAACTGTCTATAATTATATCCTTGCTACCTACGTGGAAGAGGTGGATGATTACGAGCTCTTATCGGCTGCGCTCTTGGGCATGGCAAACTATCTTAACGATCCATACGCTGATTACGCTCTCAATGAGGATGCCATGCATCTGCAAGAGAGCGTGCAAGGTGATTATGGTGGCATTGGTTTGGAGCTTCGCTATCTTCACGCTAACTCCAGTGTCGTGGTGGTCTCTACTATTTACGACAACGGCGTTGCTAAGCGCGCTGGCGCTATGGTGGGTGATCACCTCCTTATGATTAATGGTCAGCCGATCACGGGCAAGAGCCTTGATGAGATAACCTACCTCTTGCGTGGGGCGGTGGGCAGTCAGCTGGAGCTTTCGCTTTTACGCGATGAGCAACTACTCTCCTTACGCATGAAGCGCGAGAAGGTAGAAGTGCCTACGGTCTTTTTTGATTTTATTGATGAGGGGTTGGGCTATGTTAAAATCACCCAATTTACACCCAAAACCGCGCAAGCATTGGAACACGCGCTTCTATCGCTTAACCGCAAAGGTCTGCGCCACTTGATTCTCGATTTACGGGACAATCAGGGCGGGGAGCTTGAATCTGCCATCCATGCTAGCGATCTCTTTTTATCAGAAGGCACAATCGTGGAGACCCGTTCACGTGCCAAAGCGCAGACGCGTCTTTATAAGGCAAATAGCGCCATCTCGATTGCCTCTGATGTGCCGATTGTGATCCTTATCAATCAAAATACTGCCTCTGCTGCCGAGGTTATGGCTGGCGCTTTACAAGATTTAGGACGAGCAACCATTTATGGTCGAGGTAGTTATGGGAAGTCGAGCGTGCAGGCAGTTTTGGTTTTGGATAGCCAACCTAGCGAGTACTTCACCTTAACCGTTGCGCATTACTATACGGCCAGCGGGCGCAACATCAGCGTAGATGGCATTATTCCCGACTATCGCATCCCATCGCCCTTTCCCCTTACTCAAGGGCAAGTCAATGCCTATAATCAATTGATCTTAGAGCCTAGCTATCAGGCGCTTTTGAGCTCCTTAGATGAGGAGGAGTTTGATCTCAATGTGGTGAGATTAGCGCGAGAGTGGCTTCTCCCTGTAGACTTCTTGCTGTGGGATATTCGCTATAAACAGGCGCTACAGGAACTTCCTCAACCGCTTTATCATCTTACTTATGACTACGCGCTTGCCACGGTTGTAAAGACGCTACAGAGTGCGCCTTAATGCGTTTGCTTTGGATAGAGAAGCCGTTGGTTGTTGGCGAGCCTCTTCTACTGGATGAAGTGCACGTGCGTCATTTGCGCGATGTTTTGCGTATGCGTGTGGGTGCGAAGTTACAAGCGCGATCGCCTTATCTTCCTTATCATCTTGCCGAAATTGTGGTAACTAGAATCGAGAAGCGTAGCCTTGAGGTAGAGGTACTTCAGATTCAGGCAATTATGCCACCTGCTGTGGAGATTACGTTGGTTCAATCCTATCCTAAGGCGAGCAAATTCGACGACATCTTACGCATGGCAATTGAGGCGGGGGTGAGCGCGGTCAGACCTGTCATCTCCGAACATAGCGACTTTAAAGAGCGTGGACAAAAAACCGAGCGTTGGGGACGAATTGCCCGCGAGGCTATTGAGCAATCGGGCAACTTAGTATACAATAAGATAGAGCAAGTTTGCTTATTGGGGGAGCTTTTGCAGAGAGCAGATGATGCATTAGAGATCGTCTGTCATCCAGCAAGTGCGCCAACGTTAGAGCAAGATCTCTTGGTGTTATCTGTACAACAGTTGCAATCGGCAAAGCAGATACGTATTTTTGTTGGGCCAGAGGGGGGCTTCTCTTTGCAGGAGGTGGAGGCGTTCCTTGCGCGCGGGGCATATTTTTATCATTTTGGTGAGACCATTTTGCGCACCGAGCATGCAGGGCTTTATGCTTTAGGGGCTATCAATACATTATTGCGGTATAAAGGGGTATAAGATTTTCATGGAACAGAGAGGAAGGCGCAGGCTCAGATTACTGGGTGTGCCAGTAGATACGTTTGACTCGGTGCAAGAGTTGCGCGAATATGTTGTCTCGTTGATTAATAATGGAGAGAGCAATCAAGTAATTTTTTTAACGCATAATATGTTGTTTAGAGCAAGAAGAAAGCGCGAGACCATGCAAATGCTCGAGCAATCAGCTTTGGTATTACCGGCTGAACCCAGTATTATTAAGGGATTATCCTTTGTCTATCGCGAGGCGCTTACCTCTTTGGTTAGCATTGAGGTGGTCTTAAGCATTCTTGGTGCGCTAGAGGGCGTGCGTAATACTAGCGTCTATGTACTGGGTGGCAAGCAGAAGCGTACGGTGCGGGTTTATCAAAATCTTCGGGCAAGCTACCCCCATATGCTCTTTGTGGGCTATCATCCTGGTGGCTTAAAGGCAGAGCAGGAAGCCAGTGTGATTGAGGCTATCCGTAAGGCCTCGCCAACGTTACTCCTTACCTCCAAGGGACTTCCCAAGCAGGAGCGTTGGCTCTATCACTATAAAAACGAATTTAAACCGGGGATTACGCTCTATTGTCGCGATTGTTTTGATGTTTTTATTGGTAAGAAGAAGCGTCCTATGCAAAAAGAGTTGCATCAACGAGGTGGATTTAAGCTCTCACGGTTATTGGTCTATCCTATTTACGGTATCATGTTGATGAGTAATCGTATGAAGCTAAAGAGGATGGTTGTAGATGAATAGATTTGCCCTTTTTTTGAGCGAGATTTTTCTCCATGCGAAGCAACGTCAGGCATTTTTGGAATGGATGCTCTTTTTATCGCTCTTCTTTTTGGCAGATTTTATGCTCAATTGGTATCTTTTGAGATATATTGATATGCTTAACTTAGTAGTAATTGTTTTGGTGAGCCACTTGCTTTACTTTATCTGGCTAGTGGTACTTTTGGTTGAAGATGGAAGTCGTTTACGGGCGATGCTTCATCAGGGGCAATATCGCGCCCGTACGTTTCAAATTTTTTTTTCAAGGCTTATTCCGATCTTTTTTCTCCTTTCCCCTGGCATTGGCGCGGTAGGCTTGGGATTTCTCTTTGTCTTTCTCCTCTCTCGCCCCATCGGCTGGCTAATGAGTCGACGTGCAAAGATCGACTGGGAGAGCGTCTATGAACTGTTACGTTTAGAAGAGGAGCGACTTTAGTTCTTTTTTTGTATGATTTAGCAATAAATGGTAAATAAAAGATCGGGGAGTCATGACTGACTCCCCTTCTTATTTCTATCTTTCTGAAAAATTTAGAGTTGAAGGGCTTGGGTAACCACGTGTTTGACTTCCTCTTCGGTCTCACAGGCGAGGGCTTTTTGCGCCACGGCCTGTAGCTCTTTGAGGGAGTGTTTGCGCATGAGCGCCTTGATTTGTGGCACTGATACGCCCGAACAGGCTAGCTCATCGACACCAAGACCAATAAAAACGGCCGCGGTGATGGGGTCAGAGGCAGCTCCTCCACAGACGGCGACATGCGTATTATGCTTTTTCGCACCTTCGCATAAGAGGCGGATTTGGTGCAGAACCGCAGGGTTTGCGGCGCTCGCCTCGGAGGCAAGGCGTGAGTGGGTGCGATCCATCGCCATGGTGTATTGGGTGAGGTCGTTGCTTCCCACACTAAAGAAGTCGACATGACGGGCGAATTGCTCGCTCATCGCACAGACGGCAGGAGTTTCCGCCATGATACCAAGCTTAGGTAAATCGTTTGTGTTGATGCCGAGTTTTTTTGCCTCATCGTGCATAATTTCACGCACCATGTCTACCTCTTTCATGACGGCAATCATTGGAATCATGATGTGTAATTTATTGTAGGGTTTACACTTGAGTAACGCGCGAAGTTGGGTGCGAAGGAGATCTTCATTATCGATAAAGAGGCGTACGCCACGAATACCAAGGAGCGGATTCTCCTCAGGAGCGGCGCGTACATAGGAGATGGGCTTATCGCCACCAGCATCGAGCAGGCGAACTACCGCGTGATGACCTTCACCCGTAACATCGAGGATGGGTTGGTAGATAGCGATCTGCTCTTCTTCGGAGGGAGCTTTGGCGCGATCGTGAAAGAGAAACTCACTGCGCACGAGTCCAAAGCCTTCAGCTCCGCGCTCGATAGCAATTTTCGCTTCGGATACGTCGGAGATATTACCCGAAATTTGGACGGTATGTCTGTCGGTGGTGGTAGCTGGTTGGTGCGCATTCGCAAGATTTTGCTCACGGATTTGCGCGCTCTTGGTGGCCTCGTCTTTGTAGCGATTCAGCGTTTCTGGGGATGGATCGACAATGAGCTCGCCCTTTTGCGCATCGATGATGATGGTTGTGCCATTTTTAATCGAGGTGAGGCTCTTGGGCGCACCATAAAGGCTAGGAATACCACGGTTACGCATCATGATGGCAGCATGACCGGTGGGCGTACCAAGGATGGTGGTGGTGCCGATGACGTTGGCGGTCATACGACCGATATCGCTGGGGAAGAACTCTTCGGTGAGGACGATGGCATTCTCTGGATAGACCACTTGCTCGTCATCACCAAGAATAAGGGTGAGCACGCGTCTAGCGACATCCTTTACATCGGCAGCACGGGCGGCCAAGTACTCGTTTTCGCTGGCGGCGAGCTCTTTGGCGTTCTTCTCGGTAATTTGATGCCAACTCCAAGCGGCATTTTTTCCCGTAGCGATAAGCTCTTCGGTCTCATCGACAAAAGAGGGATCGGTGAGGAAGGCGAGGTGCGCTTCGAGGATCTCTTTGCCTTCGCTGTCGGCTTCTGCCATTTCGGCTTGAATATTTGCTTCTGATTTTTTTAGTGCATTGCGTAAAAATTGAACCTCTTCCTCCACCGAGCCGATGATATTTGGCTCAAGCCCTAAATCTTCGTGCTTGAGGATAAAGGCATTGCCGATGGCAAGACCTGGGCTGGCGATGTGTAGCGATAATTTACTCTCGCCTGAGGTTTTGATCGCTTGTTGGCTGGTGTCAAAGTCTTGCTTGACGAGCGCGGGCTCTTCTTTGTGTGCAGGCGCGGTGTTGGTTTTAGATGCGCCGCCAAAACCACTAATATCTTCACCAAGACCTGCATTGATTGCATCAATCATTGGTTTAAAATCAGCTTCACTGGGAGCTTGGATACGGATTTTATCGCCCGATGCAACGCCTAAGCCCATGATGGCGGTGGTTGATTTCCCGTCGGCAGATTTGCCTTTTTCATGCTCGATGACGACCGATCCCGTTACTTGCTGGGCGAGATTGACCAAACGAGCGGTGGGGCGCGCGTGTAGACCCGTAGGATTTTTGACGACAATCCAGTCGGAAGTTACCAATGGCGCATCGCTAGTCGCACTCTCCTGTTGGGCGAGGGCGGCCGATTCTTCGATGGAGAAGAGCGGACTTTCTGCTTTGACCGAGCCATTAGAGAGATCTTTAACGACAGCTTTGGGGCGATTGATGACAATGATCATGATGTAGTCGGAGAGTTGACGCGAGCGAATGAGATCGTAGTTTACGACAATGAGCGGTTGTCCTGCCTTGACGACCGAACCCTCTTTGATGCGTTTGGTTTTAAAGCCTTTACCCTGAAGCGAGACGGTGTCGACACCGATGTGTACGAGAACCTCAAGGCCTGTTTGAAAGTCTTCGATGGTGAAGGCGTGCAGGCTGGGATTGAGCGTCTTGATGGTGCCACTAATGGGAGAGCAGACTTCGCCTTTCTTGCCATCGGGCACAATAATGATGCCATCGCCAAGCATTTTGTTGGCAAAAACAGGGTCGGGAGCGTCTTTGATAGGTAAAACTTTACCGGTTGCGGGTGCTAAAAAAATCATATATCCTCCAACGGTTGGCTCTATGAACCCCAAAAGAACTCATAGAGCACCATTATTTATTTAAAATAAATTTATCAACATCTACTTTTAGGCACAAAACGATACATACTCATGTAGAGTATACCGCAAAAGGGGGTATTTAGTCAAATCATCTATTATACAAAAGCGTGAATGTACTCTTTTTAAGGATGATCGATCTAAAAAGAGACCTTTTAACGTACGCTGTAGAGGAGATCTTGATGAGTTACGGTACGGTAGGGCGTGGGGGCAAAGACCATCTCTTTGGTGGTGTTGGTGATGATGACAAAGACGGTGTTGTCGGTGGCGTAGGCTTTGATGTATTTAAAATCTACCTCCATAAGGGGTTGCCCGACCTCTACATTCTCCCCGGCTTTGCAGAGCATTTTGAAGCCCTCGCCGTTGAGATCGACAGTATCAACGCCCACATGTACTAAGACATCCAAGCCATCTTCGGAGGTGATGGCAAGTGCGTGATTTTGCCCATTAACTACGGCGATGCGTCCGGTTACGGGGGAGTGAATGATCTTTGCTTGTTTATCGGGTTCAATGGCGTAACCATCACCTAACATCTTTTCGGAAAAAACGGGGTCAACGGTATCTTCTAGCGCTAAGGCCTTACCACTGACAGGTGCATACACTGATTTCATAATGTCTCCTCTTCCTCACTTTTTTATTTATTCCACAGTAAATAATAGATCGCCAGATTTTACTCCCTCTCGATGAGACGCGGGCGTAAAGACCATCGTATCGCTGGTGTTGGTAACGATAACCGAGACCATATCGTCGGTGGCGTAGGCACGGATGTAGGCAAAATCTGCCTTAATGAGCGGATCTCCTACCGAAACCTTTTGCCCCACTTTACATAGGATGCGAAATCCTTCGCCATTAAGTTCGACGGTATCTACCCCCACGTGTACTAAAATGTCCAACCCATCATTAGAGGTGATGGCTACGGCGTGTAAGTGAGAGTTGATGACGGCGATCTTTCCCTCCACAGGGGAGTGGATAATTTTTGCCAAACTCCCAGGTTTGATGGCGTAGCCATCGCCAAGGAGCTTCTCGGCAAAGGCAACATCGGTGCCATCCTCCAGAGCAACCGGACGACCACTGACGGGCGCATAAACGGCTCTTTTCATGATAAACCTCTTTTTATTGCTGAAAAAATAATTCATATTGAATCTTTTAGTTTCTCTTAATAAAAAGATACCACGGTTCTCTAATCTTGTCAAAATAAAAATAAGAGGAGCATGAAATTTTATGCTCCTTTAGGTGATTTCTACTCTCTTCTGATGGTAATTTCGATGGAGGTGTTCTCGCGTCTGAAGATAATTTCATAGCGATTGGTCTTCGGATCGTTGATAAGACGATAGAAGCTCTGTACATCTTGGGTGCGTTGTCCGTTTACCGATGTAATGATGTCATTGGGGCGTAGTACGGCGAGTCCAGAGCCACGATCGATAGAGGCAACAACGACACCTTGCACACTCTTTTCGATGCGCCACTCGTTACGTAATGCGTCGGTGAGGGGTACCACAATCAAGCCAGGCCAGCTTCGTACCTCCTGACTATTAACTGTTGATTCAGGTGCTCTTGCCTCAATATTCAGTGTGATAAGTTGCTCTTTGCCATCGCGCACCACCAGTACGTTCGCCTTTGAACCCACGGGTAGCGCACTCACCAAGTAGACCACGCGATCGGCGCTATTAACGGCTTGGTCATTAATACTCAAGACGAGATCGCCAGCCATCAAGCCACCCTTTTCCGCGGGGCTTCCTTTAATCACACTGCTGACCACCGCTCCGCGTGTCTGGCTAAACCCCGCACTCTTGGCATACTCCTCGCCACCTAGGGCGCGCAAATCGATAACCGTGATACCGACCCAGCCGTACTCTGGCGTTTTTCCTTTTTTGAGATAAGGAAGAACCTCTTTAGCATTGTTGATGGGGACGGAGAAGCTCAAGCCGATTGATCCACCATTTTGTGTGGCGATCCAAGTGTTAATACCGACGACTTCGCCTCGCATGTTGACCAATGGGCCACCAGAATTACCTTGGTTAATCGACGCATCGCTCTGGATAAAGTCGTTGATATTAGAGCGAGGCCCACCGGTGCGACCTAGGGCGCTAATCATGCCCGAAGTTACCGTAAAATCATAGCCAAAGGGACTACCAGCAGCCAAAATCCAATCGCCTACCACTAAGTCGTTGCTGTCGCCAAGGGGTAGGGCGAGAATATCGTCATTGTCGTTGCCCACGTCTACTTTAAGAAGCGCAAGATCGCGTCGCTCATCCCCAGCAAGAATTTCGGCGGTAAAGGTACGCCCGTCAAAAAAGTCGACAGAAACTTCGGTTGCTTCGCCGGCCACGTGGTAGTTGGTGAGGATGTAGAGGGTATTACCCTCGCGCTCTACGACAAAGCCCGTGCCCAAATTCCCTGAGCGAAATTCACGCTCTTCGTTAGGCTCTTCGGAGCGATTAAAAAACTCTTGACTAAAGAAAAAGTCCCAAGGATTCTGTTGATTTCTCACAGGCACCCGCTTAATGCTAATTGCGTCCACACGCACCACACCGCGTAACGTTTGCGCCGAAACTTCGCGCAACGCCTCTTGAAAATCACTTTGGGTGATGCGTGGTAGCGTAAATTCACTCTCTTGGGCTAGGGCGCTAACGCCTTGAAATTGGAATATTTTAAACAAAGTAAAATAGGTGGTAAAGACACTCACTACCACGATTAAGGTAATGCCTAATAGCGACTTAAACCACGATTTTTTGACCACTTCCATGCATGAACTCCTCTTTCTGTTCTTGAATATAGCAGATTTTTTCTTTTTTGTGTATCCATTTTGCCTAGTTTTCGCGTATTTTTATCTCCACACGGCGATTTTTTTCCATCCCCTCAGGCGTGTCGTTGGTGGCAATGGGCATGCGACTACCCTCTCCTCGGGTAATGATCTGCTCTTTGGCGCGTGCACCATCTTTAATGAAGAAGTTGGCGACACTTAAAGCGCGTTGCTCAGAGAGGCGCTTAGCAGCCAGCTCGTTGACCGCCTTAGCGGTGTGTCCGACAATCTCTAAATCGCGATCGGGGTAGGCGCGTAAAATTTGGGCGATTTTCGCGAGTTTTTCACGCTCAGTCTCGTTAAGGTAGGCGGAGTTGGGGTTAAATTGGATATTCTCCATAATAAGATTGATGCCATCTTCGTCGCGCTCTACGCGCACATCGTCGATACCAAGGCGCTCAATCTCCTCATTAATCGCGTCGATCATCTCGTCTTTATCCATTTTATCGGCCATAATAAGATAGGCCTCGGCAGTACCCTTGATGGTATAAGTCATTTTATTTTCTGTGGTAAATGTGTAGTGATATTGCTCCTCGTAACGAGCAGGCTGATGCACTTCATCATCCCAATAAATGTTCATAGAGTGTGTGCCCTTGATATTAATGATGGCATAGAATCCACGTTTATTAACCGTGCTGATGGAGGATGGGGGCAGGGTAGAGCTCCACTGATATTTTAGCTGAATAAGATGATACTCTTTACCCTCTTCTTTTACCACGCCCTTGTATTCGTATTCACCATTAAAGGGGATGCTATAGGGGCGCGTTATATAGATTAATTCATTGGATCGCAGATCGAGTACTTCCTCACCGGGGTGAAGCCACTTTTCGCCCACTTTGATGTCGCGCGCAGGAAAGGCCGGAGCATGGCGTACTGCCGGTACAAACAAGTGTGCTGCTACGCGATGTTTACCTAGTCGCTCTAGCCAATAGGTTGTGGTGTAGCCCTTTTCCCAGAGGGATGAGTCCTCCTCCGATCCTTGTTCGGAGGTGTGCATTTCGCCTTGTAACTGTCCTGCTCCGTTGGCATCAACATTGATCACTTTAAAGGCGATACGGTTAATGATTTGCGCTTTTAATGGGGGGGTTCCCTCCCAGCTAGCCTCTTCATTGACTGTGGAGATGGAGCGAAATTGGTCGCCTTTGGTAAATTGATAAGCGAATTCCTTGGCGCTTAGGTTAAATACGCCTAAGCAACTGGCGAAAATGAAGAGAAATCGTTTAGCTATCACATGCGGATCTATCATTGGTTATGACTCCTTGATTTGGATTTGTATTACTTGAAGTATCGGCGTAGGTGTGCTAAGATAAGAGCATCGAGATGGGTCTATCCATAAACTATTGCATATCAATATGGAGGAATTATGAAGAGAATTAGCTGGATAGTCGCTTTGGTTTGGCTGACTGGGTCATCGTGGCTCTTTGCCTCTCAGGCGTTGGTGGAGCATGCCCAATCGGCGATTCTGATGGATATGGAGTCGGGGCGGGTGCTCTACGCCTATCATGCCGATGAGGTGCGTATTCCTGCTAGCCTGACCAAGATTGTCTCGCTCTTTTTGGCCTATCAGGCCCTTGAGGCGCATACCGTTGCCTTAGATACGCCCATCACCGTGAGCGAGCGGGCTGCGCTCTATAATATGCCTGCGCGCAGTAGTTTGATGGGGATTGAACCGGGGCAACGTTTAACTTTTTATGACTTGATGTTAGGCATGGCGATTGCCAGTGGTAATGATGCATCGGTTGCGCTAGCCGAGCAGGTGAGTGGTTCGGTGGAGGCGTTTGTGCAAGCAATGAACGATTTGGTGCAAGAGCTTGGCTTAGAGCAGTCGTATTTTATCGACCCATCGGGTATCGGCAACGATAATCGCACCACCGCCTATGAGTACGCGCACATTGCCAGAGCTTACCTCAAGCGCTATCCACAAGCAATTGCACAATTGCATAGCGTGGAGCGCTTCTCTTATCCGTCTTTGCGTCAAATGAACCATGCTGGGGTGAGGCGCTACACCTTGACTTACTCTAACGCGAATAAATTGATTACTAGTTACGAGGGTGCGGATGGGTTAAAAACGGGCTACCTCGATGAATCGGGCTATAACTTGGTAGCTACGGCAAAGCGTGGTGATATGCGCCTCATCGCTGTGATTATGGGCGTAAAAGCCCCCGGTACTCAGACGGGTTCTGCCCGACGCGAGAGTGATGCCCGCGCACTCTTTGACTACGGTTTCGCTAATTATCGTTATTACAACATCAGCGAACATCCGCAATTTTATCAATATCTGCAGGTGCCGGTGCTAGGTGGAAATCGCCGAAGCACAGAACTTGCCCTAAGTGATGAAGCGCTCCTTGCCTATCCCCTGCGCGAGGATGAGTGGCAAGCTAGTAGATTGTCGCGCCA
Organism: Entomospira culicis; assembly: GCF_028748145.1. Classification (NCBI taxonomy): domain Bacteria; kingdom Pseudomonadati; phylum Spirochaetota; class Spirochaetia; order Spirochaetales; family Spirochaetaceae; genus Entomospira; species Entomospira culicis. Next base: position 192,485 of record NZ_CP118181.1, read on the forward strand.
GAGTGAGAGTCTTACTGCACCCATTGCACCGCAGGTAGCCGTGGGGGAGCTTGTACTCCTTGTTGGGGATGAGCTTTGGTCTAGCCCCTTAATTACGCAGGAGAAGATCGATCGCCTACCTTTTTGGCTCTATCTTAACGATATCATCGAGCGAAAAATTCTCCAACTCTTCCAACCAAAGGAGGTTAATCTTGACAAAATAGCCTAAATTCATTAAAATAGGAGAGTTAGAGATCTTTTAAGCGAGGGGCAAGCGGTGATTGAATTAAAAAAGACGATTATTCATAATGGTCAAGAACGTAGTTGGTATCAAGTGGTTGCTCCTAGTCATGATGAGCTCCAACAGCTCTCTATCCAGCTGGGTATCGCCAAGGACGACCTTAATGATGCCGTCGACCCCGATGAGCTTTCACGCTTTGAGTGGCTCGATAACGGTGGCATGATGGCCATCGTGCGTGTGCCTGTCTATGACCCCAACCAAAAACCGCCTTATTTTACCGCGCCTTTGGGTATCATTGTTACCGATCACGCGATGCTCACCCTCTCGAACTACACCTTTTCTTTCATCGATCACAATATCCCACGCAAGATGATCATTAGCGATCGTAGTCATTTATTGTATATTTTATCAATTATTCTACGCGTTAGTTATGAATATTCACGTTGCTTGCAAGATCTTAAGCGAGTCATGGACGATACGGTCTATCAAATGCGTAAAAATATGGGTAACGACGGACTCTTTAGCTTGTTAGAGATCTCCAAGAGCTTTGTCTTTATTATGACAAGTTTAAGAGCCAACGCCGCCTTATTGGAGAAGATCCAACGGATGCGTGGATTCGTCATGGATGCCGAAGAGCAAGAACTTCACAACGACGTAACCATCGAAATGCGTGAAGCAGAGCAAGCGGTGCATATTCATATTAAAATTCTCAACTCTACGATGGAGANCTTCGTGGGGGTTATCAATAACAACCTTAACCACGTCATGCGTCGCCTTACCTCTATCTCGCTTCTATTGATGTGGCCCTCGCTCATGGCAAGCATCTATGGGATGAATGTTGATCTCCCCTTTCAGAATGTTCCGTACGCTTTCTGGTGGGTTACTCTCTTTACGCTGGTCGTGGAGGTGGGGCTTTTTCGCTTTTTTAGAAAACGGAAATTGTTATAAATGCCTCGTTTCTAGGTTGTTGAATCATCGGTATCACTCACGCTTTTGCGTCTTGCTTGCACAATGCGTTGAAGCTCTTGAATATTTTGAATAATGATGCGATCGGGAAAGACAGAGATACGTCGATTCTCTTGATAGGTTGCGAGGATTTTTTTCGCCTTATCCATCGCAACGCCCGCCCAAGTCGTTAGTTCATATGGGGTAATATTGATCGTAACATTCTCTTTATTGGTGATCTCTAGTTGTTCATAGAGCATCAGTAGCGCATCGAGGACTTGCGTCTCATCATCGTTGAGCAGAAGGATTTGAAGCTGTCGACGTTGACGTTGAATGCGCTGGGCGCTAAGTGTGAGGATTTTGGTGGCGATGGTAACATTGGCATTAATGAGGAGTTCAAAGTTGGTTTTGGAAATTTTGTATGCTTGCGTCTCTTCAATGGCAATTGCCGTAGCACTGCGAGGATTGTTCGCAAGAATAGCCATTTCGCCGAAAAAGTCGCCATCGCCAACGGTCGCTACGAATTTTTCTACGCCATTAATAATTTTCACAAGGCGAATTTTCCCTTGCTTAATCATGTAGGCGACATCTTCTGTGTCATGTTCGAAAAAGATAATTTCACCCTGTTTAAACGTAACTAAGAATCGTTCAAGACCCCCGGTTTTGGTTGTTTCACTCATATTTTAACTCTTCTTTTTGCGTAGATTTTCCAAAGTCTGTTTGACCTTATTGTACATCGGACTCTTTACCGGTAAGGTTTCTAGTAGTTTGACATAGACGCCTTGGGCAGCATTTTCGTTGTTGGTCTTCTCATAGGCAAGCCCTAAATAGAGTCTTGCGCGATCGATATCATCGTGCTCGCTATGTTCGGCAATGAAGGTGCTCAATGGTTCAATCGCATCGGCAAATTTGTCCATCTGCATCAACGTTTCACCTAAGAGATAGCGACAAGAGGCAATGAGGGTATCAAACGCCGGATCGCTCTCCATGCGTACCAGACGGGTAAGGCGTAGAAGCGCTTGGGAGTGCTTCTTTTGATTAAGCAGCACCTGCATCTCTTCATACTCGGTTTGCATGGGCGTTAGCTGACTACCTTGTTGGTTTGCTGGCTCTGAGACGGTAAGGTAGAGCTTTGTGCTTAGATCATCCTCCCCACCAATCTTTTGACTGGAGTAGTCGGCTTTTTCTTGTGCGATGTTGATAAATTCTCCATTAGGAAAGCGCGCAATATAGCGTTCATAGCTCTGTTTGGCTTGGGAGTATGCGCGATTTTTGAGGAAGAAGTTGGCGGTTTTGATGAGAAAGTGTTCAAAGTCAACTTTTTCGTCCTCGGTGGTGGCGTCGCTCATGAGGTGTAAGACTTGTGTGTGAATGCCTGTGAGTTGATCGATGAATGTTTTGAGGATAGAGGTACGTAATGTCTCATTACTTTGGATGAGCGCAAGAAATTCTTTGTATTCAAAGCTGACAATTTCGCTTGGGAGCGTGGCCATGGCGGTTTGGCTCTGGGTTTTACCAATGAGGGTTGCCTGTGTGCCAAAGAAGAAGCCCGGTTGAATAATCTCGCTTTTGTTATGGGTGTCAGAAGAGAGCTCCACACTGCCTCTACGCAGGAGGTAGAAGTGCGAGGTATGGTCGCCTTGAAAGTAGATGACTGATTTTGTCTTAAAATGTAAAATACTTGGCATGTTTTGCCCCTTTGGTTTGGCGTAACTAGGAATGTTTAGTATACGAAAACTAACGATAGTATACCATAATAGAGGAAAAATGACAAGGCATCACCACTTTTCTTGGGGTAAGAGATGGGGCAGAAGTGATGATGATAGTGGCGTAGGGTGAGGGTGCGACTCATCTGTTGGGGGTACTCGAGGAGATCTTGAAGGAACAAGGGGATGGTGATAAGGGTACGATAGGCGCGAGGTTTTGGGCGATAGCGTAGGGTGATGGCATAGGTTCGGCGGCGCCAAAGCGGTGGAATTTGGACAAGATAACTTCTTACTAAGAGAATACTTATAGCAAGATCGGCGCTCCATTTGGGGCGATGTAAGGGCTTGAGGTAGAGCATGATACTGGCGATGATATCTGCTTCGTTAAGCAGATGGTAAAGCAGGAGAGCGAGGATGATTTGTGTCGTGATTTGACTGCTTTTCAAGAGGAGAGTTGACCAAGAGGCGCTTAATGTTATCAGTGAAAAGAGTTGATAACTTAAGGCAATGAGGATAATGAATCGCCCCCGATAAAGCACATGGATAAGTTTTCCCATCCGATAACTCATAAAGAGCGGGATGGCCAAGAGCCACACCAGAGCAAGGTGCCATGGGGCGGATGCCTGCTGTGTCGTACCTAAAAAGATCGCCCAGAGCGGAATTAAATAGCGCTTGTCCGCAATCATCTTACCACTGCCAAGCTGGAGCGTAGGGATCTTTGAGATCGAAATCTTGCCAAGGAATTTGGTCTCTATTTTTTTCGGTGAGGGGCCTCTCTAACGCTATCTTTTTTTCAGAAAGAATGAGTAGATAGTTGGCAAGGGAGATCACTTTTTCCACTTCATGGGTGGCAATTATCACACTCTTGCCTGCTTTCAGAAGAAGTTCGATGCCCGATCGTACTTGTTTGACCGCGGTATAGTCGAGATTGGCAAAGGGTTCATCCAAAAGGATAAGGGCGGAGCGGTGGGTGAAAATTCCGGCTAAGAGGAGTAATCGCATCTGCCCTCCGCTTAGGGTGTGCGGTGCTTGATGGCGTATATGCCATAATCCAAAGTGCCTGAGCGCCTCTTCGGTGATGCGTTTGGCTTCATCATTGCTCTCGCCGGCGAGCATGGGATGGAGATAGAGATCGTCCCAGACGCTCTGCCCTAAAAGTTGACTCTCCACACTTTGCATGAGCAAACTTACCGATCGATATTTTGTCTTGCCTTTGGGTTTCGTTTGATGTTCGGTATCTAAGGTGATGGCTCCACTGTCGGGCTTCTCGAGATCGGCAATTAGGCGTAAGAGTAAACTCTTCCCTGATCCACAAGCGCCTGCGAGGATGGCACAACTACGATGTGGTAGCGTCATCGATAACGCATCGAGAATGCACTTTTTCTCATACGACTTGCTTAGGCGATTGAGAGTTAGTAAGGGCAATTACTGCTCCTGTTGATGAGGGCGAGGTAAAAGCTCATAGGTAATGGCGACAAGAATACTCTTGATCAGATCAGGCAGGAGGAAGAGAAGAAAGCCCATCCAAAAAATTTCTTGCCAGCTTAGCCACTCCATCGACCCATCGGCAAGTTGATGGCCACTACGCCAACGTAACCAAGGTAAGCCAATGAGATAGACACTAAGAAGTGCCGGTATCAAGAGGATAGTGCGTAAGATGATACGGATGGTACTAGAGAGTGTTACGGGGAATTTGATATGTCCTACCCAGCCGGCAACGATTGCCATAAGGAGATAGCCCAAGATATAGCCACTGGTGGGCATGATGAAGAAGGCAAGACCATTAGCGCCCGTGGCAAAGACGGGTAAGCCTAAGATGCCCAAGAAGATCCAGAGAGCCACCGAAGCGACTGCGATCTTGACGCCCCACAAGAGAGCTACCAGCATAATAAAGAACGATTGCGCGGTGATGGGGATACCGAGCATCGGGAGCTTGATGTACGATCCAAAGATAATCAGTGCGCTAAAGAGCGGGATGGTGGTAAGCGTAATCAATGGGTGATCTTTCATCATGCGCTCTTTTTAACGAATAATATTGAGGGAGTGATTGCTATATTTTTGGGCTTCCACGCGTTGGGCAGAGGTTACGTCTGGCCAAAATTTCGCATCGATTGCTTTACTATAATATACGCTGGCTTCGGAAATCTTGCCGGCTAGGCGTAGGTTGTGCGCGAGGTGAAAGTAGGCTTTGCCTACCGGATGATAGGGATTGTGGGGTTGCGTCTCGGTTGCTTGCACGTAGATGTGTAGTTGTTTGACAGCCTCATCGTATTCGCCTAGGGCTTGGTGCGCGCGTGCAAGGTAGAAGTTGGCAATACGACTGGGGTGGGAGTCGTGGCGAGCAAGATTGGCAAAATCCTCTTTGGCGCGTTGGTATTGTTGATGCTTGAGATAATATTGTCCACGTTGCCAGCGGGCATAGGTGTTGTTAGGCTCGCGGGTGATGATGGTATTCCAGTCGGCAAGGGCAAGATGTTCGGCATTGCTCATGGTGTAGAAGAAGGCCCGATGGTAGAGAAAGTCGACATTTTTAGGGAAAATTTGGATTGCTTGGGTGAGTACCGCAATCGCCTTTTGATACTCTTTTCGATCAAAATAGAGATAGCTTAGTGCTGAATAAAAGCGTTCATCATAAGGATAGAGCTTGATAGCGTATTCATAATGGTTGCGCGCTTTCTCCCACTCACCTTCGGCTTGATAGGCAACGCCATACATGTAGATGCGCGAGGCTTCTTTTTGATGATGATTGGCAGGATTGGCAAAGAGAGGCGAGCTAAGCAACACAAATAAAATAAGATAAGCATACTTCATGCTCTCTATCATAGCGAATTTTACAAAAATAGTCAAAGTCTTAAGGTTCTCTTGCTTGATAAATTTAGCATAATTGGGTAAACTAAGAGGCAATAGGAGTTTATCATGCGTATTTTTTCCATTGCAATGCTATTGTTGTTGCTCTCCAGCGCAGTTATGGCGCAAAGTGTTTTAAGTGATCTTTTTCAGATTCCTCTAGGCTCCTCCACCGAAGCGTTACAGCGCCACGCACGCACGCACGCCTGGCAAGAGGTGCTTGAGGCAGAGAACGAACTCTGGAAAAGAGAACCCGCCATTGCCTTTCAAGCTATCCGTGATGCCCAAGGTACAGCCAATGTACGTTTATTGGTCTATCGGGTCAATTGGTTTAATCAATCGGTTGATATCTACTTCTTTTTTCACCGTAATCGGCTCTTTGCTGTCAACCTTTTCTTTCCTAACGCCGTGAGTGAGGAGCAATTTATTGCGCTTGTGCAGGAGGTGGGAGGCCCTAAAAAAGATGGGTACTTGGGATACGGTAGACCTATTTTACAGGATAGTGCAAAATTTTTGGTTTATATGTGGTACTTAAACACCTCTTTTACCCACACCCTTATTATGACATATGCCGGAGTCGGGGTTCAACCTAGCCTTAGTATTCAGATAATGGATGAGAATCTGGGTATGTAGGTTGGGCAATAGCATAGAAATAAACAAAGAGATCATCAACGATGATCTCTTTAGTTTTTGAAAAGGAGTATTACATAAACACATTGTTAAAATCTCTAACTATGCACTTAATGAGAGTATATCTTAGGGATGTGAAGGAAGTATGAAGGAGAGTGATTTTTTACAAAAATTCTTGTAACTCGCTAAAAACGGGATGTTCTTTGAGGTTTTCTAAGGTGATCTCTTCATCGTTAAGGAGCGTTTGGAGAAGTTTCTTTGCCTCTTTTGTCTGATTTAGCCGGACTAACGCGACAATTTCTAAGAGATCGCACTCATTTTGTTCGGCGTCAAAGGCGCGTGAGGCTTGGCACTCGGCAAGGGCAAGGGCATTTTCATTCTTTTCCAGATAAATTCTTGCGCGTAGAGCAAATGCCTCCATGGAGAAGGAGACATCCTCTTCTAAGTACTCATCCTCTTCATGAAAATCCATCTCTATCGCTAAGACACGAGCCAAGGCATAAAGCGCCTGCTCATGGTTGCCGTAAATAGAGTGTAGTGTGCCTAAAGCAAACCAGCTAACGGTATGTTCTGGATCGGCTTCTACGGCTTTCTCGAGAAGAACTTGCGCTTGGCTTGGATCGTTTTCCATGTCGTAGATGAGGGCGAGGTTGCTATAGCTATCGGCAATGAAATCACCTAAATCGATACACCGCCAGAAATCTTTTTTGGCTAGATCTAGGGTGGTTGGCTCTTCTAAGAAATAGACGCCCCGTTCATAGTAGGCTTTAGCATCTTCTGGATGCTCTTTGATGCGCTGATCGTAGGGACTCTTCATGCGTGTTAGGGATCCTTTTTTGTTAGGGCTGATGTTGTAGCGCCTTGGAGATAAATCCTTGGTGCTCCTCAAGTAAAGCGATAGCTTGATCGTAGTTAATGTTGGCTAAGATCATGAGAATAGCAACCTTCGAGCTACGTTGGCTAAGCTGGAGTGTGGCTTGGGCTTGCTCACGCGATGCACCAGTTGCCTCTTGGACGATGCGAATTTGTCGCTCGATAAGCTTCTCATTGGAGGGTTTCACATCGACCATGAGGTTACCAAAAGCTTTTCCTAGACGAATCATCGTACCTGTAGAGATCATATTGACTACGAGCTTTTGCGACGTTCCGCTCTTGAGTCGAGTAGATCCAGTAAGCACTTCAGGGCCCGGTAAAACTTCAATAAGAGTATCGATATAGGGGGCTTGTTCCAACTGTTTAGAACAGGCGATAAGCGCAGTTTTTGCGCCCAGCTCATGGGCGTAACGTAGACCACCATGGACATAAGGGGTACGTCCACTTGCTGTAATGCCAACAAGAATATCGTTTTTGGTAAAATTATGGCTGGCTAAATCTTTTCCACCCATAGCGCTATCGTCTTCAGCACCCTCGATGGCGTTGCGTAGCGCATCTTCTCCACCAGCGATGACACCGACAACGAGGGAGGGATCGACACCGAAGGTTGGGGGACATTCTGATGCATCGAGTACACCCAGACGACCAGAGGTTCCTGCGCCAAGATAGAAGAGGCGTCCGCCTTTTTGCATGGCGCTAACGGTCGCATCGATGACGGTGGCGATAGCCGGGAGCGTTTGTGCGACGGCAAGGGCAACTTTTTGGTCTTCTTCGTTGATCAGTTTGAGCATTTCAAGGGTAGAGAGTTGATCAATGTGTTTGGTGTTGGGGTTGATTTGCTCGGTGGCAATTTTAGAAAGATCGATATGCATAACTGCCTCGCAGTGATATAAAAGTGTGGAGATGAGGGGAATCGAACCCCTGACCTCTTGAATGCCATTCAAGCGCTCTACCAACTGAGCTACATCCCCATAAGTCGACTTTATGATAGCCTATTTAGCCAAAGATGTCAAGGGCGTATACGATTTTTCTCTCTTCATATAGATAAGAAGAGAGCGTTATAAGGTGATGGTGATGGCTTTACCACAAGGTTGCCAGTTTGATTGGAGGGATAGCTGGTGGAAGGTTGCGGTTTCGTTGCTGATGGTGCGCTCGATGACGAGGAGGCGGTCGACCTCGCTGGATTGTGGGATAAGAATGGCGAGGGTTGCGCTGAGGGTGCGTAGCCAACGGTCGCTTTTGGTGGGGTGTTGGGGGTTGTCGAGGCAGAGGGTGATGGTATGGATAGCTTGGCTTTGGTGGTCTCCGGTGAGGGTGAGGCGGAGGCCTTGGGCATTTTGGTGGAAGGCTCGGGTGGTATCGCCATCGCGGATAAAGCGGGCGTTGGCAATAAACGAGGTGATGCGCTGGGTGCGTAGACCACGTAAGTATTGATGTAGGGTGATGTCGATCGTGCTCTCTTGTTGTTGTGCAAAGGCGGGGATGAGGAGGAGGTGCATGAGCGTGATAAGTAGGCTGATGCGTAATATTTTTTGCATAAAGGAACTCCTTGAATCTGATAGATTTGGGATCGCGGGGATCTTTTTTATAATATCGACATTAAATAGGAAAAAGTCCGCCTCTTTTGTAAAAATGGAGAAAGGTTTGACGCAAGTGGCGATTCGTGCTACACTATTTGTATGAAAAGAGAGAGTGTGGGCGCGTGGATGGCGTTGGTGCAGGAGCAAATAACCCCGATGATTTATGAGCGAAGAGAGCAATTTTTGTTGGCGTTATTGGTGATTTTGTCGGGTAAGCATTTGGGTTTGCGGGGAAGGCGTGGGGTGGGCAAGAGCTTTTTTACGCAATTGCTCGAACCGCTTACGCCTTTTGCCGGTTATCCGTCGATTACCGAGCTAGCGAGCGATGCCTCTTTTGACAACGCGCTGGTGGTAGAGGTCTCGGGGTTGACGCAAGAGAATTCGTTGATGCAGATGGTGCACGACCGTTTGCGCACGTGGGCGTTGCCTATTCCTGAGTTTTCGTTGGTTTCGGTGATAGAGGAGGCGCGTAGTGTACCCATTCCTGCTGAAATTTTGTCGATATTAACGAAGAGCGCTTTAGAATTAGGTATTTCGGCGAGAGACTGGGCAGATTATATCGATGTGATGACAGTTAGCGCATATTATAATGAAAGAGAAATTGTGGATTGGGCGGATGTCTCAGTGGTGCGTAAGTTGGGCTTTGCCGTGCCGATGGTGAGTGAGAATGGTCAGTATAGCCTTATCGATAAGGAGTTGACTTTACTGGAGCTAGACTTGGAGAATCAGTATCGCCAACAGCAGAGTGCGCGTAAATTGCGTCGTTTTAGCCTGATGATTAAGGGGCAAGAGAGTGAGACCTGTCGCTTTTTATACAACGGCGAGGAGAGCCACATGCTCCTCTCTAGCTACCAACAGTTGCTTATCCATCGCGATAGATATATTAGTCTCTCATTTTATCAGCCTTCGGGTTATGGCTTGGCGGCGCGCCCCTTTAAAGAGAGCTTCAAACTCTCTGATGACTTTACCCTTGTGGATAGTGAGGGGCGTTATTATGAGCTACTCACCGAGCAAATACCTGCAACGCGTCATCTGTCGCTCTTAACGCAACAGTATATTGGCGCGCAGTTGGATGCAATTTTACAAAAATTATTAGAGATCGCCAAGAGTCAACATAAAGAGATAAAAAATATCTTTTTGGTGGAAGAATTGGGATCTACGGGCATCGCGCCAGAGGTGCATGACTATAATATTATGCATCGTATTCGTGCGATTAAGGCAAAAATTTCTGGATAATAGCGAATTTTGGTGAAAGTTTAGTAATTTTTATGCAATATGATAAAAAAAGTAGATTTTTATAAATCATTGTAAGGTAAAAAAATAGCTCCTTAGGTGACGTTTATATCAAAAAAAGATGAAGAAAATGTGTTTTTTTTGGTTGACAACGTTAAACAGTCGGTTTAGAATGTAAGTATTACCAGTGGTAATATCGCTTACTTAAGGAGTAAAAAATGAAAAAAGTGTTGTTGCTCTTAGCGGGATTCATGGCTGTTAGCACCATGGTCTTTGCGCAAGAAGAGGAAGGGGAGAACACCGATGCACAGGAGCAGAGTGAGGCTCAAAGTGAAAGCCGTTTCATCAATGAAATGACCTTTAGCGGTGAGATGCGCTTCTCTACCCAGATGAACATGGATGGCACCTCTTATGTGCACGTTGATCAATCAGAACTCAACTTTAACTACAAATTCACCAAGTACACCGGTGTGAACATGCAGTTGCAATTGGGTAAGTTTGGTGGCGAATGGAGCGGTGGTTTCTGGAATGCCGAAGATCCTAACCTTGAAGACAAGGTAACCAGTAGCAACTCCCATGGATACACCGACATTTTGGGTGAGCTTGGGATGGATGACCATGTAGGCTTGAAGTTTACCATTGGTCTTATCACCGATAACTCCAACTATCTTGCCGACAAGCACGCATTGGGCTTTGGTTTCATGAGTGGTGATGATATCCAAACTGACGTAGTAAAAGATAAGTGGAATATCCGCTGGGATGTGCCTATCTACGCACTATCTGATACCTTCCCGCTCAAGATTTGGATGATCCACGATGCGGACTTCAGCCGATCTAACAACGACTTTAGCACCATCTTGAATATCGAGAGCGAAGGCATGACCCTCATGGACGGCGCACTCGCTATCGACTGGAACATCTACTACGCCTACATCGGCTCTGCACAGTGGGGCATTGACGGTGGGCGCGATACTGGTAACGTTGATGCTGATGGAAACCCTATTCTTGAGGGTGGTTGGCTTAGAGATCCAGATGGTAATCCAGAGGGTTGGTATGGTGTTGGACGCAAGCTAGAGCAACACACCGTTGGTGGTTCTGGTGGTGTCAGCTACAACCTTAACGACGACATGCGCATTGGTTTTGCTTTTGCTGCCGACTTTGGTATGTACACCCATGGTAAAGAATACTTTGGTGAGGGTGTACAGTGGCATGGTGCCTCTCTCAATGATACTGCTACTGCGCTTGGTGTGGCTTATCTCAATCGTTTTGGATTTACCACCGGTTTGCGCTATACGTGGACAGATATGATTCGTTTTAACATTGGTTATGGTCAAAAGCTTCAGATGAAGCCTGTTGATAGTGCGAGTGAGGCAACTTTTACCGAGCGCCACGCCCTTGCCATGCGCTTTGACCTCTTGATGTTCTCTAAATTCTTTGAGGTTTACGGCGGTATGAGCGTTGACCTTCGCAAGAATGAGTCTGTCGAGCAATACTTCGGGCACTCTCTACAGGGTTACGAGCGCTTTGGTTTTGACATGGGTATGAAGTTTGTCGGTATTAGCAACATGGAGCTTTTGTTGGGTTACTTTGTGGGTAACAAGTACAATGGTGGTATCGACGATACCAACCACTGGGACAACCGCTTCCCTCACGCTAATGGTGAGTCTGGTTCTTTCGGAAACCACATGTATATCCGCACCAAGTTTTGGTGGTAGATACGACATTATTGTAAAAAAACGAGTCAAGGGGAGCGATCTCCTTGACTTTTTTGTCGATAATTAGCTATACTTTTCTCATTCCACACAAGGAGCTTCATCATGAAAGCAAAGATTATCACAGGATTACTTTGGGGCGCAACCTTCTTCTTCTTTTTGGGGGTGATTTACGCCACGCTCTTATTTATTCTCACATTGATGGAAATTTAGCGCCTCCTCATGACCATTAATGCGCGTAACCGTATTATCTTATTGTTGTTAATAAGCAACATAGTCGCGGTAGCTCTTCTTGCCTACTGGATTAGCTCCGTACGCGTCTCACTCGATCTGGTTGCCACCACGAATATTATGGGCTCAATGCTCTTAGCCCTAGCCATTTTCCTCTCCATCTATCTGCTCTTTCCTAAAACCAACGCTCCAGAGTTAATGGTATTATTAAGTTACGCATTGGGATTAGCCTTACAAGGCATGCGTTTACTGCTCTTTTTTCCCCTTCTCTTATCCGAGCAAAGCTTACAGATATTTGGTTTATCTTTAGCGATTTTTGGCTATTTTTTAGCGCTCTCCTCGCTTCTCTTTATGAGCCTAGTTGAGCTTGGTGCGATCAAAATCCACATCGATGCGTTTTTGCTCTACTACGCGATGATCCTTTATATTTTTATCTTGCATCAGCCCATCCAAACGCTCGCCTCGCTGGAGAGCTACCTGCTCCCCGTCATCGATCCTTACGCCTTAACGCTCTTGCGCACCGTGCTATCTGGGTTGACCGGATTTGTTCTTCTCCTGCTTCTCTGGAGCAAAGACGACGCACAAAAGCCTTACTTCGCCGCTACCATCATCTTATTGATTCTCGGGTTACGTACCACTTGGCTAACGCCTACCCTGATAGGCAGTATGGTGGGGTTTTTGTTACAAGCGCTAGGGTTGTCGCTACTCTTTATCTTGATACGTAGAAGGTATCTATGGTTTAGATGGACATAAAGAATTTTGTTGCGTGTAGCAAGTTGTTTTTGGTGTTGAATTCAGGATCATCAAGGACAAGTTCTAGTAATTGCTGAAGGAACTCCCCCACGCGAGGACCAGCGGGTACGCCCACCTCAATCAGTTCCGCCCCATTGATTGCCAATTGCTGTATCGTAATGGGTGGATCTTGCGCGATAATGTTTTTAACCCGTTGATAAAATTCTTCCAATTCATACACCGCGCGTCCACAGGCTTGGTAGAGCGCCTTGTTGAGGAGGACAATCTCTTCGACATGTTCAATTTTTACTTGTGAAAGCCAGCGTCGAATATCAGCATCGCTCCAGAGGTCAAGGAGAATAAGCTCTTGATAGCGAATAAGATGGCTCACCTTTTGTTTGAGCGCGTTGCTCACTTTATAGCGCACTAACAGCTCTTCGGCTAGCTTGGCACTGCGATAAATCACTTGATAGGCTTCACTGGCAGATTCAAGTTCGCCCAAAGCGCTAAGAAGAATCGCGATGCGTAGATGGAGCATGCTCTGCGGAGTGTAATCAATTGCCCGTAGCAGGGTTTGCCATAATGTTTGTTCGGGTAAAATAAGCTTTTGATGATAGAAGGCAAGCTCATCAAAGAGTCCATCCCAGATGCCAAGGTTATAGGCAACTTCTAGGGCGTAGCTGGCTTGCGCGCCGGTAAGGAGTTTTTTCATCTCTTTGGTGATACGCTCTTTGCTGATTTTGTGTAGTCCGGGTGCATGCTGATGCATGGCGATAGCAGTAGCCTCATCGAGGACGAAACCTTTAAGCTCTGCCAAAAAACGCACTCCGCGCAAAATGCGTAAGAGATCTTCTTGAAAGCGCTCGGCAGGCACACCAATCGCAGTGATCTCTTTGTTCTGGATAGCGTCGATACCACCGAGGGGGTCATAAAATTCACCATCTAAGATATGATAAGCAATGGCATTGATGGTAAAATCGCGTCTCTTAAGATCTTCATCGATAGATTGGACAAATTGCACGCTCTCGGGGTGGCGCGCATCTTCATACTTGCCATCGGTGCGGAACGTGGTTATCTCAAAAGGAATGTTGTGGTAGAGGATGGTTACCGTACCATGGGCGATGCCTGTGGGGATAGTGTGGCGAAAGATCTTACTTACTTCTTTGGGGGATGCGTCGGTGGCAAGGTCGATATCTAGCGACTCTTTTTCCAAAAAGTGATCGCGTACCGCCCCGCCTACGACATAACATTGATAGCCATGATCGGCAAGTTTTTGCGCAATGGCGTGTAAGGTCTCCTGAAATTTAGCAAACGGTTGGCTAGGTAACATACGGCGGTCTCTCCAAGCAGAAGCGACCCAGCTTTCCTCCTCGTAAGTCATTAAAGAGTAAGAGCGCGGTTGCCTCTATGTCCTTTTTATTAAGTGTCGTGGTCAAGGCGATAAGGTAATCATGCGCATTATCGTGCAGAGGAATTTTGTATCGCTCTATTAGACGATCGGCATAATGGCTCTTTAAAAATAGATAGACCGATGCGAAAGCTTCACTTGGATGGTAAACTTCGTCGCGTACGGCGGCTAAGACGGCTAATCGTGCAGCAGCCTCTTGATCTTCGAGGTTGGGCCATAGGAGTCCGGGGGTGTCGTAAATGTCGACACTTTGCGCGTGATAGAGGGTAACTTGCTTGGTTACTCCGGGTTGATTGGCGGCCTTGGCACGGTGTTCGCGGGCGAGGGCATTGATGATGGTACTCTTGCCACAGTTGGGCACGCCGATGATGAGTGCACGGGGATTGCGCAAACGTTGTTGTTCTTTGGATTTAAAAATTTGTTGAATTTCGCCTTTGATGCGATCCAAATTTGTTCGTGTTTTGGCAGAAATCGCTAAAGATTTATATTTTTTTTTGGTTTTAAAAAACTCTTGCCACTCATGGAGCATATTAGGATCGGCGAGTTCGGCTTTATTGAGGAGGATGATGCGAGGCTTTTTACCTAAGATTTCGTCGAGCATTGGGTTACGTGAGCTTATCGGCGCGCGTGCATCAACCACTTCTAGCACCACGTCTACAAGGGGAAGGGTGCTTTTAAGCGTGGCTTTGAGTTTATGCATGTGCCCAGGATACCATTGAATGGCCATGATAGATTACCTTGCCTTATGGGAAGTTTTACAAAGAAGGGGTTGGTGATAACTCTTGATATTGCAAGAAATAACTCACCAACTCCCTGTAGTAGCTTAGCGGTTTTTACAAACTAATATTTGCTACCAGTAGCCGTTCGTCTGCTCTTTTTAGCTTGCTTACGAATTAGGGCTTTCTTTTTGCGATTATTGATAGTAGAAGGTTTTTCGTAGAACTCGCGATTTTTCCACTCACGAATAATGCCCTCTTTCTCAACGATACGCTTAAAACGCTTGATAGCCTTTTCTAGTGGCTCATCATCGTTTACCTTAATTGTGGCGATAAGTCATCACCCCCTTTGTCTAAAGATCCCTTATTCTATGCCATTTAACGAGCACTGTCAAGAGGGGGGTATTGACAGAAATGGCTAGTAAATCTATAATACTCCTACAAGTGAGAGCCGTTTATTATTTATGATAAGATTTTTTAAAAAAAGTGATGCATTTTATTTTGAAAAGGAATTATATAAAAAAGGTAGACAATTTAACCAAAATATAGTATATTGAGGTTGAGTATGAGTTTTAATGCGTAAGTCTTTCTGCGCTTTTGGTGGAGTCGCTACTATCAGGGTGCAGGAGAATGGGAGTATCAACTATTTTTTGAGTCATCAAAATGAACTCGATGTTTATTTAAGGAGAAAAACATGGAAACAGCGAAAAAAAAGTATCATTATCAGGCCGACTTGAAGCAGGATCTTCTTGAAAAAGGTATCCAGATTATCTGCGAAAAAGGCGTGAGCGCGCTCACTCTAAAGGCTCTTGCCAACGCCCTAGGCGTTACCAGCGCTGCGATGTATCACCACTATTCCGACAAAAAAGCCCTCATGGCTGCGATTGTAGCTAGACGATTGGATGAGTTAAACCTCTTGCTCGAGGAGCAAGTGTTTGAGCCCTTCAAAGACGATGTTATCGGGATGTTCGTTAAATCCGCGATGGTCATGTACGACTTTTGCGAGGAGCACCCAGAGTTTTTAATCATTGCCAACGGCGACGCCGTGGATAATTGGGCCGCCTATCCTGCATTAATGGATAGTATGCAACGTATTGTCGCTAAGCCTTTGGCGGCTATCACGCAAGCACAAGGGGCTGGTGTCATTAAAAGTGGCGATCCTAGAGACTTTTTGCTTATGGCCTTCTCGTCGATTTATGGCTACTTAGTTATTATCTTTAGCCGTAAAAAGGCACTGCTTGAGTCGTCTGACCCTAAGACCTTGCGTCGTAACTACTTCGAGGTTGCCTGTAGCGCGATCAATATGATCCGCGTAAATCAAGGTAGCTGGCGCAGTGAGTTTCAGCAAGTGGAGCAAGCTGTCTTGAAGTAATGCTTCATGACGTAGTTTTGTATAGCGAGAATCCTTCCCATCCCTGATCGGAAGGATTTTTTTATCCATACGTTGAGGAGACTAATCGTGAAAAAAATTATAGGACTGTTGCTCCTTGTTATTATGGGTGGATATCTCTACTTTAATTATATTTATCCTGACTACATCTTGCTCAAGCCCCCAGCCGTGATGCGCAGCTATTTACCGATAGGTGATATGACCCTTGGCATGTCTCGCGAGGAATTTTTGGCGTTAATAAACCGATATAATCAGAGATCAGCGGAGCAAGGGGAGCTTCTATTTGAGCAAATCAAGGAACGTATCGTTGTTGATAATGTTTCTTTTGATTTTTATCCTGATAACGAAGATGTCTACCGGTTAAACCGTATCGAGGTCTCTTTTTATGAGGCGATGGAAGATTTTAGTACGCTTGTTGCCCCGTTATTGAAAAAGTATCGAGCAGTAGACATGCAAGATCTTGCGAAAAAGAGTATTCTTTTTGCATCCATATACGACGATCCCGCTGTCATGTTAGTATTGAGTGCGGATCGATTAGAAGATGACTGGATCTGGACGTTAAGCTACGCGGATTACACTTATTGATGCGATGGATTTTTTTAGGAGGATATGATGAAAAAGATAGGATTTGTATTAGGGTTGATGGTTTGTAGCATGCAGGGATTTGCGTATTATGCTAATGATTATGTGGTGCCTAAAGAGGGCTTTGTGCCAAGAGCCGAGATTGTGCAAGCGTTGGCGCATGCCTATCTCAACCATCTCTACTTTAGCGATTATTACCAGCAAAATATGGTAGAGTTAGATGATTTGGTAGTAAAAAGCAAAGGCGATACGTGGGCTGTCTCCCATCAAGATCGATTGGTGATGCGCTTGCGTAAGGATAATGGCGCGGTGTTATTTATCGCGACATTTGAGACGCATCGGGTGCGCGCCGATGTGGAGCGTGAGGGGATGGTCTTTAGCGAGAGTTTAGCCTTAGCGATTGCTAAAATTATCTGGCTGGATATCTACGGCAAGGAAGTGTTAGAGAAAATGCCCTACCGCTTGCTAGGCAAAGAGATTTCGGGGGAATCTGGCAAGATTTGGTTTATTGAGGGAACTCTGCCTGAAGTTAAAAGAGATGGTATTATCCTAAGTTCCGGCGGCGTGCCTTATCTTAAAGTGCGTCAGCGTGATGGCGCAATACTGGGAGTGTTTCACGATGAATAGCGGAGTAAAGATGAAAACATTCGTG
The DNA here is from genome assembly GCF_028748145.1 of Entomospira culicis. Taxonomy (NCBI): domain Bacteria; kingdom Pseudomonadati; phylum Spirochaetota; class Spirochaetia; order Spirochaetales; family Spirochaetaceae; genus Entomospira; species Entomospira culicis. The sequence continues at coordinate 209,942 of NZ_CP118181.1, forward strand.
AGACTTGTTACTTGGGTGGCTATTTTAGCGCTATTGATAGGTAGTTGCACAACCGATGCAAAGGTAAAGAGGAGCGATATCAATACGATGAAGCTCTTTATGGATCCGATGCCGTGGTCGTCGACGTTCCCTGATCGGGTCTATTATCGACAAAAAATAAGAGAGCTAGAAGCGATGGCATCGGTGCGGAATCTGGATGTTGTCTTTCTGCAATCTCATACGCATGATAGTTATAGGAGCATGCGTAATACTCCCTTTGTGGAGGCTGACACGTATTATGTTCATACGCATGGGCAAGCGGAGCATCGCGTAGTTTTTCGCATGGCACGTGTCGTTGTGGGCTTTAGTGCGCAAGAGATCTTGGCAATTGTAGAGCAAGTGCATCCTACTGGCTTGGCAATAGATACGAGTAGTGCGCCGGCATACTTTAAAAATTTAGCTAAACCGAGGATATTTACGGAAGAGTTACCCTCATTGCATCTTTACGCAAACCATGTGGTGGTGCGCGATGCGAACACAGGTGAACCGATCTTATCACCAAATGGTAAGCTTCAGTATAGCAGCGTAAACAACTTAAGACGGGAAAATCAGAAGGCAGGCATCATGCGCTATCTTGTGGAGAATAATACATTTAATCTTGAAGAAAAACGCCCTATTTTTATTGAATATACTTGGGGTGAGTATTAACGCTTTATGATGAAGAGAGGAGTAAATATGAAAAAATTAGTATGGCTGGTTGCGATTGTTTTGACGGCAACCATGCTCTATGCACAGCAGATTACGTCGATTAAACGTATTGATTTGTTAGCAGATGGGGTTCTCTTTAATAAAAAAGAGAAGTTAGTTTTTGGTGTCAAAGAAGATGAGGTTGTCGCTCTTTTGGGTGCGTATGAAAAGAAAGGTCGAGGGGATTATCCGTCTACTATATTGGACTTTTTATACTACAAGAAGAGTTCAGGATTGGAGGTTATTTTAGGTAACGATACCTTTTCTAACATCACTGTTCGGGGGGAAGCAGCGACGTATCCGCTTTATCTGGAGGGGAAGAAACTCTTTATTGGGCAAAAGAGTAGTGCGGCTAAGAAGCTTTTAGCTGAATACAAAATTCTTAAAGTATGGGAATTTAATAAGAGCTATAACAAGGAAAAACATCAGCGGGTTACCTATGCCATTGGCGATAATTATTTAGATGTTGATTATAGTTATGATACGGATCGCATCATAGAAATCACCTATGGTAATTTTTATTTTCATTAAGTGATTCGGTCGACCTTTTATTTTCGTTTAATCAGGGAGACGAGGATAAAGGTAAAGAGATTGAAGAGAATAATCGATGCGCCACTGGGAATCCCTGCGAGGATGGAGAGGATGATGCCGAGGTAGAAGGTGATCAGTGCGATGATGGCGGAGATCACAACGAGGCGTAGGTAGCTGTGGGTGAGGCGATGGGCGATGCTCACCGGAAAGATGATAAGGCTTGAGATGAGCAAGCTACCGGTAAGGCGCATGCCAATGGCGACTGTGATGCCGGTGAGGATGGCGAGGATGATTTTATAGAAACGGGTGTTGATGCCACGCGTCTTGGCATATTCGGGGTCGTGGGTGATGATGAAGAGGCGATGGTGTAAGAAGATCATCAAAAAGATCACCAACGAGCCGAGGATCAAACTGACAATAACATCGAGCTTGGTAAGCGTGAGCAACGAGCCAAAGAGATAGCCAGCCACGTCTACGGAAAAGCCCTTGCTTTTGGTGGCTATCACAATACCAAAGGCCAGCGCGCTGTTGGAGATAATGCCGATAAGGGCATCGGAGTAGATACGTTTATTCTCGCTGATGAGGACAACGATGACCGAGGCGATCACCATCATCGGGATGGCAAAGAGCAAGGGTGCCCATGCCATCGCCACGGCTAGGGAGAGCGCGCCAAAGCCGATATGGGCTAAGCCGTCGCCAATGAGGGCAAGGCGCTTGTAGACCAAGACCGTGCCCAACAGCGCGGTTGCCAAGGAGATAACAAAGCCGACTAGCATCGCTCTTTGGACAAATTCTAGGCTAAGCAGAGAGAGGAGCGTCGATAGCGTCACGGTTTGTCTCCTTGGTTGAGGTGCCAGAAGTGTTTAGAGCCCCAAAATTGGATGGTTTTGTCGATCATCACGACGTTTTTTGCGTATTTTTTCACCGCGTCTTGATCGTGGGAGACCATGAGGATTGAGAGACCTTGCTCGTTGAGATTGGCTAGTAGCTGGTAGAGATCGGCGGTAGCCTGTTGGTCGAGACCTGCATTGGGTTCGTCGAGGATGAGAAGCTTTGGCTTGGAGATGAGTGATCGAGCAAGGAGAATACGTCGCTTTTGCCCACCCGATAGCTGACTCATCGAGCGATGCTGGAGGTGCAATAAATCAAGATCAATTAAGAGCTTGCGCGCATACTCTTTTATCTCTTTGCTGTAGAAAAAGGCGTGCTGTTTGTGTTGACTACCCGAGAGCACCACCTCCCAGACGCTGGCGGGCATGCTGGGTAGGTGATAGCTCTCTTGGGGGAGGTAGCTAATGGCGTAGCGATCGATGTAGTAGTGCACCGAGCCTTGAGTGGGGCAGAGAAGCCCCACGATGATCTTGACGAGTGAACTCTTTCCTGCGCCGTTGTTGCCCAGCAGGCAGAGGTAGTCGCCTTGATGGAGGCAGAGATTGATGTCGTGGAGGGCTTGGATACTCGCGCTATAGGCGAGACCGACGTTTTTTAGTTCGATAATGGCATTGGGGCAGGTATTGGGATCGCTCATGGGGTGGTCTACTTTTTAGTTACTAGGCAAGACAGGTTGATTGTGGAGTGCTAAGAGGAGGTAGTCGTTGTTCTCTTTAAGAAGGTCGAGGTAGCTGACTTCAGCGTCGAGATCTTCTTTATTGAGGGTGTGTCCGGTGTGCCAAGGTAAAATGAGAAGGTTGTAATCTTCGGCGAGGGTGGTGGCGATTTTGGTGGTGAGCATGGGATCGACAAAGATATAGATGAGCCCTTGCTCTTGTATCGCTTGGCGAATGGTGGCAAGGTGGGCGATGGTGGGTTCGTTCTCAATGCTGTCGCTGGCATAGACGCTGAAATAGGGGAGGTTGTAGGCGGTTAAGAAGGCTTGGTGAGAGAATCCCCCGCCAAAGAGAAGCGGATGTTTGGGGCTGGTTGCCACGATCTCTTGTGCGTCGGTGATGATGGCTTGAAGCTCTTCGCGGTAGATTTGGGCGTTGGTTTCGTAATAGGTACGATTGTCGGGGTCTTGGGCGATGATGCTCTGGGTTACCGCGTCGAAGAGGGGGAGCAAGAAGTTGGGATTCATCCAAAAGTGGGGATCGTTATCGTGGTGATGGTGATGTTCGTGGTCATGATCATGATGATCGTGGCCTTCTCCGCCATTGAGCTCATGGAGATGAAGGGCATCGGCGAGGTTGACGCTCTGCTTTTCGATATTAAGGCTTTCGATTAGCTTAGGCATCCAAGGCTCCATGGTGCTACTGGTCCAGAGAAAGAGTGCGCTCTTTTGTGCTTTGAGCATATCATTTGCCGATGGCTCGTAGGTGTGGGTATCCACCCCTGCTGGTACAAAGAGCTCCACGTGCATCTTATCCCCCGCGATCGCTTTGGCGAAGTCGTAGGTAAGAAAGAGTGTGGTGTGGATAGTTGGTAGGTTCGACTCCTCCTGATTACCCTTACCGGTGCAGGCGCTTACGAGCGCTACTATCAAGAGAGATAGCGATAGAAAACGTTTCATAGAAATACTCCTAAAATATCGGTTGAGACTTATTTTCTCTAAAATGTAACCATACTATAACGCAGATAGCAAAATTGTGTCAAGGGTGACACACTGGGGATTTTGATGGCAGTGGGGTTGATTTTCGCTCTTTGAGAGACGATACACTAAAGAGTATGGCACTACCGGTCGATTCGTTTTTGCGTCCTAAGCGCAAGAGCCCCGTAAAAGAGAAGAGATGGCGCACTCTGCCCAAGACACAGCATGCGAATATCGCAACGATTTTTCGTGCGAGTTATTTTCATGGTGCGGTATTGCTTAGCTCCTTAGCCATCATTGGGGTGGGATTGATCCTCTTTGTGCAAGCCCAACGCTATGTGGCTCCGCCTGCGCTCTTTTTAATGGAGGCATCATTAGAGCTACCGCTTTTAGATTTTGAGTTGCGCGAGCGTATGGGCAGTCAGCAGTCGGTGGTGCTGGTTAATCCTATCCATCAAGGTCTCTACTATACGGCGGTGCTTGGCGAGGGCATCGGGATCTCTTCGCTTGCCCAGCGCTATGCGCTCTCTATTGGTACGCTTTTGAGTTTTAATGGCTTACAAACGTTGGAAGAGTCGGCGCATTTTGAGGTGGTAAAGCTTCCTTTTATGGATGGCTTGATGGTCGACTTGGGGCGCGAACGCACTCTTCGGTGGGTAGCCAAGCACTACAAAGTCGACGAAGATCTCTTGCGATCGGCAAATTATATCAACAGCGAGCGCGAGTCTGTGGAGGGATCGATCTTCATTCCGCATCGACAGATGAGTGCCACAAAACTCAAACGGATGATCGGCAATACCTTTATCTACCCCGTCTTTGGCAGCTTAAAAGAGGTCTATGGACACAATATGGATCAACTTACCGGCTTAGATCGCTACGCTTCTGGTGTTTTATTTCAGACGAAACCCGAGAGTCCTGTCTATTTTATTGGTGATGGCATCATCATCGAGTCGGGCTATCACCATAAACTTGGCTACTATATTGTGGCTAAGCATCAGGAGTATATCGGATTTTATGGTAACTTAGCCAGCCCATCCACGCACCGCTTGGACAGTAGTATCAAGCAAGGAGATTTGGTCGGACAAGTAGCTAGCGACGGTCGGCATGGGCAGTTCTACTTTTCGCTTTTACGTGGCGGAAATGCGATTGATCCGCTTCCCTTGTTGCACTAAATCTTTGTTGGTATACGATGAAAGATATATGGTTTTTCATGGTTGATTCACCGACTCTACTTTTCACTTTTACGTGGCAAAAATGCGATTGATCCTCTTCCTTTATTGCATTAAATAGCGTATAATAGAGAGAAATGGATTTGAAAGGAGTTCAATAGTATGTCGATGAAAACGTTGTCGCTGGGTGGGTCATTGGTCGCACCCGATGCGGTAGATGTGGAATTTTTGCAACAATTTCACGCCTTAGTTACCCAGTATTTAGAGGAAGATAGTGCGCGAAAATTGATTATTGTGGTGGGAGGTGGAGCTCCGGCACGGCTGTATCAAGGGGCGGCACGGAGCTTAGTTAAAGATATCGATAACGACGCACTCGATTGGATTGGTATTCAGGCGACCAAGCTCAATGCCCAGTTGGTTAAGACGCTCTTTGGCGATCTCTGCCTTGAGCCCGTGGTAGAGAATCCCGAGGTTGACACCTTCGCTAAGGGACGTATCCTCGTGGGTGCAGGCTGGAAACCTGGTTTCTCTAGCGACTACGACGCTGCGGTTTTGGCGCATCGTTTCGGGTCGGAGCGCTTAGTAAATCTTTCGAATATCAGCTATGTTTATTCAGACGACCCCCAAAAAAATCCCAACGCCCAACCGCTCAAAACCATGAGCTGGCAAGATCTCCAAGCCTTGGTGGGCGAGAGTTGGTTACCAGGTTCGAATTTACCCTTCGATCCGATTGCCGCGAAATTTTCGAAGGAACATAAGCTAACCGTAGTGGTAGCCAATGGCAAGAATCTCGAAAATCTCAAGGCAATCTTAAATGAGCAACCCTTTGAGGGAACGACAATTAAATAAAACGTAGGGATAAGAGGAGGGCTTAGCCCTCCCCCAATTGCCCACATGCGCCTGCAATAGTAGAGGCTCGGCGATAACGACGGGTAGCTGGTACACCAAAATCCTCTAGCCAGTCGCTAAATTGATCGATCTCTTCCTGTGTGGGGCTACGATAGGGCAGACCTGCGACGGGATTCCACGGAATGATATTGGCGATATACTCTAACCCCTCGCCAAATTGAGCAACTTTTCTGGCATCTTCTTTGCTCATATTGTAGTCAGGCAAAAGCGCCATTTCGAGGGTAATGCGTCGCCCACCCTTTTGTTGATAGTAGAGCAATGCCGATTTGAGTTCTGGCAGTGGGTTCTTCTTGGCGCTGGGCATAATGATGGGGCGTTTTTCATCGTTGGCGGTTACCAAACTAAAGGCCAAACCAATTTGCGGGTTAGCATCGGCAATGGCACGAATCCCCGAGGTAATGCCACAGGTGCTAATGGTAAAACGGCGTGGACTCATGTGCAGGCTCTCTTTATCGCCTAAGAGACGGATAGTCTTGAGGACAGCAAGGAGGTTCGCCGTCGGCTCGCCCATGCCCATAAAGACGACATTATCAAGCGTGCCGTAGTTGTTTTGGAGAAAGAGAAATTGCTCGATGATCTCGCCTACTTCGAGGTTACGGGTGAGACCCAACGTGCCGGTTTTGCAAAAGGTACACCCCATCGCACAGCCCACTTGCGAGGAGAGACAGGCGGTTTTGCGATCGTTTTTATCGACCAAAAGCACCGTCTCCACCCGTCGTTGATCGTGCAGTTCGATTACGAGTTTGACCTGTTTATCCTCGGTGAGTGTCTTCACAATTTTGCTAGAAAAAAGATTGGGTTGCGAAAAGTTCTCGCGCAAGGCAGCGGGCCATACATGGATATCATTGACATGGGTCGCCTTATGGTGATAAAGCGCCTGCCAAAGTTGCTTGGCGCGGAATTTGGGTTGATCGGCGAGCGTCTTTTGGTGGAGTTCCTCAAGGGTATAAGAGGTGAGCATCATGCTAACGATTATCTCCTGTGTGGGCAAGGAGCGTTAAGAGATCGTCAAACACCTTGTCCATATCTTGGGAGCTATCCAAATCGGTAAGGAGCTGTTTATTTTTATAGTACTCAATGAGGGGCTGTGTTTCGGAGGCATAGACGGTAAGGCGATGTTTAATGGCCTCGGGTTGGTCGTCTTTGCGCACGATGAGTGCATGTCCACAGTGGTCGCAAATGCCCTCTTTTTGGGGAGGAAAGTCGTTTTTATGGAAGCTTGCGTTACAGTGAGGGCAGACAAGTCGTCCGCTGAGTCTGGCGATGATGACCGTTTGTGGCACAACAAAATTGATCGCTTGGTCGATGGTAGAGATCGTAGCTAGAGCGTCGGCTTGTGCAAGCGTACGCGGAAAGCCATCTAAAATATAGCCATGGTGCGCATCTTCTCTGCCTAAGCGATCGGCGACTAAGGCGATGGTAAGGGCATCGGGTACGAGTGCGCCACTACTAAGAATCGACTTTACCTCATTGCCAAGAGGCGTTTCATTTTTAATATTCTCTCGAAAAATGTCGCCCGTAGAGATGTGGGGAATGCCCATATGAACGGCTAATCGTTGCGCCATTGTGCCTTTTCCCGCACCGGGGGAGCCTAAAAAAATCAACTTATGCTTCATTGTTTCTCCTGTGGTTGATGCGTAATTTGCACTACGCACTTGTATGAACCAAATTGTTTAAAAATATAGCGAATTTTACACTCACTACTACAGTAGTGGCGTCGAGAGAGCGTGAGGACAAAGGGACGATGGCAGTTGATACATAAGCGATACTTCTGCTCGCAGGTAGCACTGCAAAAGACGACAAGATCGTCCTTCTTCTTTAGATAAGAGCCACATGTTAGACAACGTTTGTAATATTTGTTTAGAATCCATTCACTCACATATTCTAGTGTACATGAAAAAAATGCTTTTATCAAGAGATTTTCGGCATAAAAGATCGATATTATTAGGATGCATGGAAAATTTCATACTCCTCGATGCTAGAGAGCCCAATATCTTGCCAATTGAGGTGTTCTGCCACGTGCATAATCAATTTAACGGCGATTTCGGGCATGAGGGCAAGGCTACAAGATTCTCGTTCGTGGGTTTCAAAGAGATTCTCAGGATGTTCCCCAAATTCATAGAAATTTTTTCGCGTCATGGTCGCGCCTCTTCCGCCTAAATCAAATGCGATGGGCGTAATAATCTCGCTAATGCCACGCGTACCAGTAAAGGTGAGTTGAACCATCTTATTACTATTAATGCTGGTGGTGCTTTGGGTGTAGTGCATATTTTTACTGCGCCACTCGATGCCACCTTGGAGGGTATCAATTGCCGAGATCACCTGTTCGATGCTAGCTAGACGGGAAGGATCGTCGTTATGGGTTTTGGTGTTGATTTTGGCATAGCGGATGGGAAAGTACGACAAAAATCCTTTGCCAGGCAGGTCTAGGCGTGCTTGGTGGGCAAGCAACTGGAGCACAAATTGGCTATCGCGATGGTGCACTGGCAGGTGAAGAAGCTCTTTTTCTGGCGAGATAGTAATACGCAGTAGCCCCATGCGTGAGCGCGTGCCCATGCCCATGCCATAGGCAATGGAGGGCGAGGGATAGCCACGGGTAAGCAGTGCATGACAAAGTTGTCCCGCATCGCCTCTTGCGCCAATCAGGGAGATAAGATGCATTTCGGTGCTTAAGAGTTGCTCAATCACTTGGCGCTTGAGCGAACTTGTCTCCATCTCTGCGTGTTGGTAGATGTGCGTGTAGAGCGTAACGGCTTGACTAAGCACCGAGCCACGTCCGGGTACGAGAAGATAAAGATCGTCTACGAGTGTCTGGAGGTAGAGAAGCTCTAACTCGTAAGGAACGTAAAGCTCAAAGATATCTTGTTGTTCGTCTTTGGTTTGGATACGCGTTTGCCAAAATTTTTTAGGGGGAATGGTGGCACTGCGCGCACTCTGGGTAAGCACATAGGGGCTTTTGAGCTTGGTGAGGGTGGCGATTGCCTCTTCTTGAAGTGCGTGGTTGAGAGTGAGGGTGATTTTAATGAGTTGATGTGGGTGCATTATTGCGATCCTCCCGCTTGTTTGAGTCGGCGTTGTTGAATCTTCTCGCCAAGACTGATGGTTAGTAAGATAAGAATGGGGATAGTAGCACCGAGGGTTAAAAAGCCAAATTGTTCGCTACTTTGAAAGTATTGATTTAAGCCCAATCCTACGGCGATAACCAGAGGCACCGTAATTGGCCCAGTGGCGACACCGGCGGCATCCCACGCAATTGCCATGTATGTACTTTCGCTGAATATGGTTAAGAGAAGAGCAATGGTATAGAGAGGCAAAAGAATCAAGATAAAGGGGATATCAAACATCATCCGCAACACGCCAATTGCCAGACCAATGCCCACCCCTAGCGCGACTTGCTTGATGAGCTGTGCTTTAGGAAAACTACCGGCAGTCAGTTCAGAGAGGGTGTTGGCAAGCGCATGCAGGGTAGGTTCGGCAACCACAGCGCCAAAGCCAAGAAGAACAAAAAAGGCAAAAAAGAGTGCCATTTTACCCCAAGGCAGGGCAATTTCCTCCTCAAAGATGGGGTGATCAGCGCGTAGATGATAGGTCTTTTGTTCGGCATCGTAGAGCGCTTCTTCAAAGGGAATGTAATTTATCTTATCATCTATAACCAACGGGAAGAAGGCAACACGTTCGCCATCTGCCTTTGGGAAGTATGCTAGTTGATCGATTTGGAAATTTTCGATAGTTTTAGGCGGAGCTTCGGTAGGCTTAATAATACTAGAGACGTTCGCCCCTACGCCTTGCCCAAGGGGCGTGAGACCGGTTTGGATGCCGTAGTTAAGGAAGAACATGCCCACAATGCTAAAGAGAACGCCCAGTACTTTTTCATCGATGAGGTTGGGCTTTTTGCGGATAAAGAGCATGATAATTACGACCAACGCTAAGACTAAAGGCCCTACCGCCGTGATGGCCGCGCCTAATTGGCTGAGGAAGAGCTGTAGATGTTCGGAGAGTTGGCTTAGCCAAGACGTATCGATGTGCTCTAGGGTGTTAGCGGTAAAGATACTGGCTTTTGGGTCTTGTAAAAATATTTCTAATGTCTCTTGTGGATGGGGCATACGGTTGCGTAAGAGCAGGCTCAAGGTTAAAAGTGCATTGATAGGGCCTAAGTTGGCAAGGGTAACAATGCCTAAGCCGTTGCTGTCGGAGTTGCTACCGGTGGTGCGATTGATTCCTAACCCAAAGGCGATGATAAGCGGAACGGTAACTGCGCCCGTAGCGATACCGCCTGCATCCCACGCTAAGGCGACCATTGGGCGTGAGCGAGGGTCGAGGTAGGCGATAATGGAGAGGGTGAGGGCAAGTAAGAGGAGGGTAATGATAAAGGCTTTAAGCGAGAGATTCTTCAGTGTCATAAGGCTACCGGCAAGCATGGCAAAGCCTACGCCAAAGCCTAGCGCAAGGATAAAGAGAAAATTATTTTCATTAAAGAGATAGTAAAGTAGCGGTGCTTGATGCATGGGGATAAAGTTTGCCACACTTTGGAGCACCACCATAGCAGGCTCGGCAAGGGTTGCTAGCGCACCGAGGGCGAAGGCTAAGCCTAGCGTGATGGTGAGGGGCGTTTTATTGGGAAGTTCGGCACCAGCCATCTCGGCGAGGGGCATGACGCTAAGAAAAAGACCCTCTAAAAAGAACGCAAGCCCTAAGACGACTGCGACTAAGCCTATAAAAATGACAAGAGGATTATTGAGGGAGTTGCCAAGGATAAATACTTGAAATATAATAAGATATAGCGAAATAAAGCTAATAGCTTTAAGCTGTGCAGATACCTTTTTTTGGGCGTATCCACCTAGGAGCGTCATCGCTTGCGTGGGGGTGATGGTGATTTTTTGATATTTTGCGTTCATACGTTACATATAATAACACGATTTGCAAAAAAAATCAATGCAATTTTTCTTGATTGATATAAGGAAAAGTTGCCTGTAGGGCGCGAGCAAAGTCGGTACGCCAGAGGCTCCATTGATGTCCTGCACTTGGGGTTACAAAGATTTTGGCGTGGGGGACGTGTTCTGTAAAGAAGTCGTGGAGAAAGCGCGTGCCAGAATCGGTGATGGGGTCGGCGTCGCCATAGAAGAGGAGAATATCGAGCTCTGCAAGCCGATCAGGTCGGCGCTCATGGAGGTAGGGATAGGTTTTGGGGATGAAGAGCAGGGCATTGAAGGGTTGTGCCTCCCCGGCAAAGGCAAAGGCGCGATATTGAATGACGTTTCTAAGAACGATGCGCTCTCGCCAATTACCGGGGGTAGCATCGGGGTGGGTCTCGGGATTTAAGGGCGAAGGCAGAAAGAGCGCTGGGGAGAAGAGCCATAGGTGGGCAAAGGTATCGCTATGATGGAATGCATAATTGAGGGCGCCAAAGCCACCCATACTAATGCCTGCGATGACACGTTTTTGCGGGTCGGTAGAGATGGCGTAGTAGAGGGCGATGTGAGGTAGGAGATCGTGAAAGAAGGCGCTCTCAATCGAGCCAAAGGCTTCGGAGTCTACCCACCAGCTCTGACGAAAACCATTGGGAAAGACCACAATTACGGGATCAATCAGGTTTTTTTCAATTAAGTCATTAATAAGTGACGCGAATTTCTTAGTCTCAAAGCTCTTGTCGGTATTGAACATGCCGTGGAGCATAAAGATGACGGGATACTTCTCCTCTGGATGCTCGCTCACCACCTTAGGTAAATAAATGCTATAACGCCACTCATTTTTGAGCGTGGGCGAGAAGAAGGCGCGATGATGAATCTGTTGCGCCATAAGTTTAGGAGTAAATATCATAAAAATCACCAAGAACAAGGAAACATTAAGACCCAGCCATGCGGATCTTTGCAGAAACGTATCAGAACGATTATCGCCTAAAATAAGAGAGACCATATCACTCTAGTTTACATGATATCCATAAAAAAAGCAAGAGTTTGGCAATTTTTAGTTGACAAAAATAGGGAATCTTGCCATAATAGAGAAGATTGTAGCGATGCAAGCATTCATAAATATTGTCCAAAAAGAGATAGGAACCATGTCGAAGAGTAAGAGTCCCAAAACATTAGAAAAAGCCCCTTCCGCACAGGAACATGTTATCCCCATGCCTAAAAAGAGTGGTAGAAGTACGGTCATTGGCTGGATGCTACTGGTGATGATTGTTGCCTCTTTTGTGGTTGCCCCACTTTTTGCCGTGCTTGCTAGTGGTGGCGTTAATCAAGCGAAATTTGGTCAATACGGCTCGCGTACGGTTGCCTTTACGCAGGGTAGTAGAATGGCGCGTATCTTTGAGGAAGATCGACAACGTATTGCTTCTCAGATAAACGATCAAAATGCATATATGATTATTCCCATGCTTCTTGAGCGATCGTTTGAACAGGCAATGATGCAGGAGGCTTGGCTTGATGAGGCGCAGCGTGCCGGTGTCTTGGTGAGTACCGAAGAGGTGGCGCGTGTTTTACGGGATATGGGCGTAACGAACACGATGCTCGCCAATATGAGTGTTGTTGATCGCAGTTCTCAGTTTGATAGTCAGCGTCAAGCTTTGAGTGTCCGTCAATTTCAGTCTGGCGCAATGGACGGTATCGCACGTGATCCAGCTTTTAGTCAGCTTATGTTAAACCCGATGCAAAAAGAGCGTCAAGTTTCTATTGCTTATTTACCATATAGTTCCCTTTCTGATGAATTTCTCGCCGATTATGCTACTGCACATCAGGATCTTTTCCAAAAATGGTATTTGCGTCGCTATGTGCACACGGGTGATTTAGCTAGCGCGCAAGAGGTTCATCAGAAGTTACTTTCCGGTGAGGTGAGTGTCGAGCTCTTAGCCTCGGCGCAGGCAAGCACGCCGTTTAGTCGCGATGTCTATGCCGCGCAAGGTGGTTTGATGGGTGCGCAATATTTTTATCAACTCCAACAACAGACGGGAATGGATCGCTCTGAGCTTTTGCCTCTGCTTTCGGCTTTACGCGAGGGGGATGTTACCGAGCCTCTGCCCTTTATCCAAGGATTTACCGATGAGGAGAGTTATCTCTTTTATCAGCTTGAAGGTGTTCCCCAAGCCATTGATATGAGCGATGAGTTAGACAAAAATGCGCTTCTCACCTATCTCATTGAGCGGGATCGCGATACGTTGTCGCAACATTTTGGTGCACTTTTACAGCCACTTCAAGGATCGCAAGAAGATTTTACCTCTTTTATGACGGGTCTCAATGCTACGGTGGGCGATAGCGATTACTTTTCTATGGTCTATGGCTTGAATATGCAGGGGAGCTACTCGCCCTATCAGGGGCTAATTACTTCCTTTGAGCAGGCGTTCCCTTCCTTGGAGAATTCTACAATTCAATCGCTGATGCGTAGTCGTGAATTTTTCCAGCAAGCGTTTAATGCTCCGCTCAATGCATCCCCTACACTAATCCTCTTAGGCAATGGGGTGGCTTACTTTACTCCTATTGCCGAACGCACCTATCAGGCGCTCAATATGCAAGAAGATCTCTATTATATGGAGGCATTTGTGCGCATGCAGAGTGAACTTGGGATGCAAGAGTATTTTAAAAATTCTTCTCGCTACCGTGATGGTGCTTTTGAGCGCGCTTTAGCCCGCTTTATGAAGCAGACGGGAGTGATTGCCCCTAATCGTTCTTAACCCCAATGCAACTAGAGATGATTCGCGCTCTCGATGGCGATACCCTTCGCTATCAAGGGCGTTATCTCTACTCTTCACGCTATCCACAACGCCAAGCGCTCTCGCGCTTCCCCTCTATTTTATCGCCTAACACATTGTATGTAGTGGTTAGCCCGTTGCTTCACTATGGATTATTTGAATTTGTTTCGCAAGTCCCTGATAACTCGGCTATCATCTGCTTAGAGTTGGATGCAACCTTAGCCCAGTTTCACCGTTCCTATCGATTAAAAGAAACACTAAATTTTCGCTACTTGGAGACGATGGATTCTTATCTGGTGGAGCATTGGCTGAAGGATTGGGAATTCTTGGCACTCAAGACGCTTGTGGTGATCTATGCCTCGGCGGGACACCAACACTTACTTGCTAATTATACGCAGTTTATGGATAGTATCAAGGTTTTGGTAGAGCAACAGCATAAGAATGCGCAAATGTTACAACGGGTGCATCGGCGATGGTTGCGTAATTGCATTAAACAGCTTGCTTCTGCGCCAGTAACGTATACGACGTTACCTCGAATGGAGCGCCCGATTGTGGTAGTGGGTGCGGGGTTGACGTTGGAGTACGCTCGCGATTGGTTGGCAGAGCGTGCTGGATCGTACTATGTGATTGCTGTGGACACTGCCTTGCCGGCGCTGATGGCGTATGGGATTACGCCCGATTTGATGATTTGCTTAGAGGCGAGTGTGATCAATTTGCTCGATTTTATTGGGGTGTACTACCCTGATGTACCGATGCTCTGCGATCTTAGCGCTCATCCACAAACAAAAAGATTGCATGCGGGGGAGACTTTTTTTACGCTTAGTGACTTTAGCCACGCCTCATTTTATCAGCGTATTCGTGAGGTGTTTGGTCTACCTAGTTTGATTGCGGGGGGATCGGTGGGCATTACCGCGATTACCCTCGCTCTCCAGATGAGCGATCAACCGATTATCCTTTGTGGTATCGACTTTGCTTTTACGTTGGGTAAGAGTCATGCGCGTGGAAGCTATACGCACGCCATGCAGTTGGCTGGTTATCATCGTCTTGTGGGGATACCCCTGTTGCAGGCAACGCTTGAGCGCCCGTTAGTCAAGGTGCAAGGAGTGCAAGATCATCTACTGGATAGTGATGTGGTGATGCAAAGTTACGCGCAGATGTTGATCCACAGCACGACAAAGCGGATCTTTACGTTGAATTCGCCTTATGCGATGGCGATGGGATTACCGTTATGGAATGATGAGATTAGCCCGATGTTTGCGGAGTCAAAGCCAAAGATAACATGGTCTAGTACCGCGGTGCATCGTGCGGTGCATCGGGCATGGTGCAAGCGAGAGATGACTTTTTTGGAGCAATTTATTAACGGGGATCTCTCCTGTTGGCAAGAGCTCTCTTATCTTTTTGTGGGAGAGGAGTATAGTCGCGAGATTGCCCAATCTTCCCAAGCCAAAAGGCGTGCGATAGAGGTGCTTGGTTGGTGGCAAGCGAGCATGGCATCATCAAAATAAAACCTTCCTAAGCAGGTATTTAGTAGGAGTATCATCATGAGCGAGGATTCAAGCCCTAAGCCGTTACCAGAAGATCTTGTAACCAAAGTGTTGGGAGAGGGTGGTGTATTGAGTCGGCGGGTGGCTGATTATGAGGTACGTGAAGGGCAGATTGCGCTGAGTCAAGCGGTGGTGGATGCCTTTAATCATGATACGCTTTTAATCGCCGAAGCAGGCACGGGTACGGGTAAGAGTTTTGCCTATTTAATTCCTGCGATGGCGTGGGCGGTGCGTAACGAAGAGAAGATTGTTATCTCTACGGCTACTATCAATTTACAAGAACAATTGATGCGTAAGGATGTCCCGATGGTACAGTCGTTGCTTAAAAGTGAGATTCGGGTAGAGCTAGCCAAGGGTCGTCAAAATTATCTCTGTTGGAAGCGATATGAAGAGACCTTGGCGGAAGATGCGCACTTTCTGGCCAGTATGAATTACGGGATGGATGAGCTTGCCCAGTGGGTACAGCGTAGTGAAAGTGGCGATCGTGGTGAGCTAGAGATGGTGGTGGAAGAGGCGCTTTGGCAGAAGATTAATTGCGAGAGTGAGAGCTGTTTGGGCAAGAGTTGTGTTGATTATGACCGTTGTTTTCTCAACATTGCGCGCAAAAAACTCGAGGCAGCGCATATCATTGTCGCCAATCATCACTTGGTCTTTGCCGATTTAGAGCTACGTCAACTCACCAGCGAGGTGGTACGCCTTTTACCCGCATATTCAAGACTTATCTTTGACGAGGCGCATAATATTTTACACTCGGCTACGAGCTTCTTTTCGAGTCATCTTACACACTATAGCATCAATCGCCTCTTGAGCCGTTGGCATCGACGCAAGGGACACGAGGGCTATGGCTTATTGCCCCAGATAGAGCGGTTTTTACAGGGGGATAGCAACGTGAAACATGCGATTAATCAGGCGTATCACTCTTTGGAACAGACGCGCGAATCTGCCCAGCGCTTGATGAGTCAGTCGGCGTTGCATATTAGTGAATCTTTTCGGTTATCGTCGGTGGTGGTGCCGGCGCATTTAGAGGCTGGGGTGTTGGTGCCATTGGGCGATCTGGCGAAAGAGTTAAAGCGATTGCAGGCACAGATCAAGAAGCTGGTGGATGCGGTGAAGGAGCGTAGTGAGGCGAATTTACCTTTGGTGTTAGAGGCGCGTCAAGGATTACAGCGCATGCGTGAGATGGCCGATGTGGCGAAGAGCTTTCTGCATTATCTGGAGGATGAGGGGTCGGTGTACTGGGGCGAGCGTCGTCGCACGGTTGCGCATGAGGAGTATGTGCGCTTTGAGGTAACGCCATTGGATTTGGGCATTCAGATGCGTAGTTTGGTGTACGAGGCGCATGCTACGGTGATTATGGTCTCGGCGACATTGAGTATGAATGGTGATTTTGCCTATTTTAAGCGCAATTTGGGACTCAATGGCTATGATGGGCGCGAGGTGCATTTTCGCACCTATCTTTCACCATTTCGCTATGGAGAGTTGGCCTTTTTGGGGCTTCCCACCGATGGGCCTGCACCAGAGCGCCCCTCGTTTGATACTTATGTGGTAGAATTTTTGAGCCGTATCTTTATTGGATCGCAGGGCAGAGGATTGGCGCTCTTTACCAGTTATCGGGCGATGCACCATGCCTTTGAGATCCTCAAGGAGCGCCTTGAACCATTGGGCATTCTGGTATTGGCGCAAGGAGAGATGGCACGTAGCCATCTGGTGCGTCGCTTTGAGGAGCATGGATCGGCAGTGTTGCTTGCCACCGACAGCTTTTGGGAGGGCGTCGATATCAATAATCGGATGCTAAAGGTGGTGGCGCTCTGCCGACTGCCCTTTGCTCCGCCCAACTCACCTATTGCCCAAGCCAAGAGCGAGGCGATGGAGAAGGCGGGTTTGTCGCCTTTTATGCAGTTGCAGATTCCCGAAGCAGCGATAAAGCTCAAGCAGGGCTTTGGTCGATTGATCCGTAAAGACAAAGATTTTGGCTTGATCTATATTTTGGATAATCGTATTAAAAGCAAGGCGTACGGCAAGCTTTTGTTGCAATCCCTGCCACCGGCCAAAACGGTGAGCGGGAAGAGCCAGTGGCTTATCGACGAGGGCATCGCCTTTTTATCTACCCATCAGGAGAAGGAGTAACGAATGGAAGAGAGTCATGAGAAAAGAGTAAAGGGCGCGCCAATGGCGTGGCTTAGGTATGGTATGGTTTGGCTGGCAAATGTCGCCTTGATTTATGGGCTTAGCTCGCTGGTCATCTCAAGCTGGGATGCATTTATGCCGAGGTGGCTGGGCTTCTTTACGGTGCTGGTAATGGGTACGGCCGTGGTTCTTGGCTTACTAGAGCTGGCTTTGTTCCAGTTGCTGGGCTTTAACCCACATCCTTATCCCACCTATGCCCTCTCAAGTACACAACGGGTGATCAACGTAAAACATTATTATATCTGGAGCTATGCGTTGGTAATATTAACCCTTATCCTTTTTCTGCTACCCCTACCTCTGGCTAGGTGGAATAGTGATGGCTTGGAGATTTTGTTTGGCTATCTCTTTTTGACGAGCTTATTAGGGACGTGGGGTTATACTCCTAAGAAATTTTTACTCATAGAGTATTTAGCGCAAAAACATGGTGATATTTTTACCAAAAAATTTAAAAAATTGATGATGATTTATGGTATACTATTATTTTCTCCTATAATAATTGGCTGGGCGTTGGTTTGGGTTTGGTGGATAAATCCGATATTGGTGGCTACGGGGTGGGTGGCATTGGTTACACTCTTCATGCCAATCTTGTCGGTGTATAATACCACGCGTCGACAGGCACAGTGGTTTATGGAGCCTAATCACGAGCTTTTTTTAGCATGGCAAGAGCAACGTCTTGCCGAAGTGTTAGCGAGTAAGGGGAAGAAGTAACGGCATTATTATGACCAATGTTAGAAAGAATACTCTTTTTAGAGGAGGGGTCAGACGGAGCAATAAGGAGTCTCTCTTAAGCTAAAAGAGAGATTCGTCCTCGTTATCGGTCTTATCGCTAGACTTTTTCTTCTTCTCTTTGACTGGTTCTTCGGCAGGTGCGCTCTCTTCGGTATCGCCGTGGATGATGGCTTGAATTTGCGCGGTAATCTTCTCCCAGACTTCAGGGTTACTCTCGAGAAAGAGCTTGGCGTTGTCACGTCCTTGCCCGATCTTCTCTTCGCCATAGCTAAACCAGCTACCTGATTTTTGGATGAGGTTGTGCTTCACCGCAACATCTAGGAGGCTTGCCGAGGCGGAAATACCCTTGCCGTAGACCAGTTCAAGCTCCACCTTTTTGAAGGGAGGGGAGACTTTATTTTTGACAATTTTCACATTGACTTTGTTGCCAAGAATCTCGTCGGCACTCTTCATGATAGTTTCGCCTTTACGCACCTCGATGCGCAAGGAGGCATAAAATTTGAGGGCGTTTCCTCCGGTGGTGGTCTCGGGGCTACCGTACATTACGCCGATTTTCATACGGATTTGGTTGATAAAGATGATGCAGGTGCCACTCTTGGCGATGACGGAGGTGAGTTTGCGGAGCGCTTGGCTCATGAGACGGGCTTGGAGACCGACGTGATTGTCGCCCATTTCGCCGTTGATTTCGGCTTCGGGAACGAGGGCAGCGACGGAGTCGACAACAATAATATCGACAGCGCCAGAGCGTGCCAGCTGTTCGGCGATTTCTAGGGCTTGTTCCCCTGAATCGGGCTGGGAGACCCAGAGGTCGTCGACATTAACGCCTAGGGCTTTGGCGTAAGCGGGGTCGAGGGCATGTTCGGCATCGACAAAAGCAGCGATTCCGCCTTTTTTTTGGGCTTCGCAGACCGCATGGAGGGCGAGGGTGGTTTTACCCGAACTCTCAGGGCCATAAATCTCGATGACGCGCCCCCTAGGGTAGCCACCTACGCCAATCGCCTCGTCGAGGACAACCGACCCCGAGGGGATGACTTGGATGTCTAGCTTGGGATTTTCTCCCATACGGATAAGCGAGCCCTTACCAAATTGGCGTTCGATCTGGACGCGGGTGGCTTCGAAGGCCTCATTTTTACCGGTGGTGTCGTGATGTTTTTCGATGGAAGATGCCAATTTTTCGTCAGATTTTTTTGCCATGATGGGTTGTGCCTGTCCTTTTCGTGCTGATCTCTTAACAAGTATAACACATCGCGCGCCTCTTTGCAAGGGTGGTTGGCTGTGGCTTGCTTTTTGGGGATAAGTGTGGTATAGTGGGGGGAGAAAGTAGGAAGGGTGCGATGGAATTAGTAATCATACTTGGCGTGGCGTTGGGCAGTTATGCGTTGCATGATACGGCGCAATTATATGTGGCATCGTGGTTAAAGCGACGGGTCAACGGCAAGCGGGTGGGCTTTCCTGCCGATATCACCAGCTACTTTAATCTTCAACGCATTGGCTTGACGATCTTTTGGGGATTGGGTTGGAGCAGTGAATTCCACTTTTTATATCGCGATGCCTCGCAGTTTCGTTGGGGGCGTTTAGGTGTGATGCTCTTGCATCTTTTTAGCCCGATTTTTTACTTGGTGATGGCGCTTTTTTGGTTCTATATTGGCTACTATCTATCGATATTACCAGACTTTATTCGCACGTTCTTTATTGGTAATCTAAGCTATTTTAATCTTAGCATGGTCATCTTAATGCTCATCCCCATCCCACCCTTGAGCATGGGGCGACTGCTCTTTAGCTACTACACCAAAGTGGGGATGGAACTCAAATTACGCCAACTAGAATTTTATGGAAATTTACTCCTTGTCGGCATCATTCTCGCCTCTCAACTATTCCATATCGAGATCATCCCCTTCGATACCCTCCGCCAAGAGACCCTTATCCTCCTCCAAAAGATAGGATTGTTGAAAATTTAAGCGCAAGAGGATTGACAAGAATGCTAAAATTTGTCATAGTATTAGGCAGTAATGTAAGTATCACTTAGCGTGAGCCTAGTTGTGAGGAGAATGAGAGATTATGAGTAAGGGAAAACGAACCTACCAACCATCAAAGCGTAAACGAGTGCGCAAATTCGGCTTTAGAGCTCGCATGGCAGACTTTGGTGGACGCGCAGTATTAGCCCGTCGCCGTGCCAAAGGTCGCCATAGCTTAACGGTTTCGGATGAAAAAAAATCTTACTAAAAGAGTAAGACTCAATAAGCAGACATTTAAGCTCACTCTTCAGCAGGGTAAACGCCTAAGATATGCTCAGATGACCATCTTCTATCGAGAAAATCAGCTGAGCATCGCGCGTTATGGTGTGGGTGTGGGCAGAAAGTATGGCAATGCAGTACAGAGAAATAGAGCCAAGCGATTGCTACGAGAGGCGTTAAACAAGGTGTATCTACATATCTTATCTTCCTACGACATTGTTGTCCTAGTTTATGATAAAGAATTATCCCTCTCCTCTTGTGCCAATCAGCTTAGCCATATGTTTGAACGACTAGGAATCATAAACAGAGATCATGATGAAGCTCTTACCTACAATACAGATTATTCTTCGCCCGTTGAGTAGTATCATTAATACCCTAATGATAGCACTGGTGCATTGTTACCAAAAGTGCATTTCCCCACTTAAACGGCCAAGCTGTCGTTACTATCCCACTTGCTCAAGCTATACGCTTCAGGCACTTAAAAAGCATGGTCCTTGGCGTGGTAGCTTCCTTGGCATTAAACGTATTTTACGCTGTCATCCTTGGCATGAGGGTGGTATTGATCATGTTCCCTAACTTACAGAAAATGATATTTTGCATAGATTTTAAAGAAAAAGGATTGATAAATTTAGCATGGATAAGCGACTTATTTTAACGATTGCACTGGTCAGTATTGTCTTTCTCACCGGAAATTTTGTCATGAGCAAACTCTATCCCCCTGTAGAAGTTCCCACCCACACAGAGGCTTCGGGCGTGGCGGATGCCTTACCCGCTACCTCCACTACTGCCCTTAGCTTATTTGTTCCTGTAGCAGGAGAAGAGGGAGAAGTAACTCCAATCAAGGAGAGCACTTATATTCATAGTGATGGGCTTTATGAGATAACCTTCTCCACGCAGGGCGCAACCATGCAATCCTTAAAGTTGCGCGAGTTTCACGATCCGCGTACCAAAGAGCCTATCGAATTGGTGCTACCTTTTAACAGCGAACCTGCGGGGGCATTTACGCTCTACTTTCCTGAGGATAATAGCTTAAAACCATTAACAGCGAACTTCACCTTGATAGAACAGCGCGCTGATGCGCTGATTTTTGCTTATGATTTTCGCTACACGTTAGCGCAAGCTGGCGAGAGTCAATCCATTCGTCTGCTTAAGGAATTTCACTTTAACGAGGAGTATCTCTTTAAAGTAAACGTTGCATTTGTTGCGCTGGATGATCTTCCCCTACCTCAGGCGTTACTCACAGGTGGGTATACGTTGGAGAGCCTACCTCAATTGGGTCCTGATTTTGAGCGTTTAGATGGACGTGATACCTTTCGTCATTCAATTTATTTAAACGCCGACAAAAAACGGGTGATGGCTAAGATGCGTGCAGGCGTGGCTACGGCTAATGATGGCGCACTTTGGGCGGGGGTGAGCGAAAAGTACTTTTTACTCTTGGGAATTCCTCAAAATGCACCCTTACGCATGCACTGGAGTACGCGTTCTCTGGACGAAGAGACACAGAAGAGCGGATTACAATTTAATGTTACGCGTGGGGCAACCACTGGTCGTATGCTTGAGGTGCGTGATGAACTCTTCTACTATATGGGGCCAAAGCAAGAGGCGCAGTTGTTGCGATATAATATCGCCAAGGATAATGCGTGGGGCGTGAGCGATCTCTACCTCAATCGGGCAATGGACGCGCATGTCTTCTTGGGGGTAATTATTACACCATTAAAGTGGATACTCTTCTTTATTTATGGCTTTGTGGGCAACTGGGGTTGGGCGATTGTCATTTTGACAGTTTTGGTCAAGCTTTTACTCCTTAAACCCTCGATCTCCAGTGCGGTGAGCATGTCCTCGATGACCAAGGTTCAACCTAAGCTCAAGGCACTCCAAGAGAAGTACAAGGATAATAAAGAGGAATTAGCGCGAAAACAGATGGAGCTTTATCAAAAAGAAGGGGTTAATCCAGCGGGTGGGTGCTTACCGATGTTGATTCAATTACCGATTCTTTTGGCGCTCTTTTCGCTCTTTAACCAGTACTTTGAGCTTCGTGGTGCACCGTGGATTCTTTGGGTGCAAGATCTCTCTTCTCCGGATAAATTCCTTACGTTTAGCCGTCCTTTGCCCCTATTGGGCTGGAATTATCTCAACCTCTTACCCATCTTTTATATTGTAACCCAGATGCTCACGACTTTTCTCTCGATGAATGATACCACGGCCAATAACCAACAAATGCGCACCATGATGTGGCTACTACCACTTATCTTCTTCTTTATGCTCTACAACATGCCCTCGGGACTCTTCCTTTACTGGACAGTTTCGAATATTTTAGGGCTCTTCCAGCAGCTTTTAATTAACCACTGGAAAAAAGATGGGACATTAGAGAAGATGCACGCGAAAAAAGAGGCAAAAAAGCGAGGGAAAAATCAACAGCGCGCCCAATTGATGGCCGCCTATCAACAACGACTAAATCAATCTAAAGGAAAGAAGAAATGATAAGAGAATTTGAAGGCAAAAATGAACGTGAAGCAATTGAAAAAGCCGTACAAGAGCTTGGCTTAGAGAGTGCCGACTTTGATGTTGAGATCCTCTCCAGCGAGGCAAAGAAGGGATTTCTCTTCAAGCGATCGAGTGTGCGGATTCGGGTGCATGTTGCCGATGAGAAGGTTAAAGAGAGTACGCCTGCGGTGAAGAGTCATACGCCTGCTACCAGTGAGCATGCGCAGGTACGTGAGGAGAAGGCAAAGGATTTTCTCTTGACAATGATTAAACATATGGGTTATACCGCCACGATTAATGTGGTTTATGATCAACAGGGGCGGTTGCACTTGGATATTGTCTCGTCGGAGGCTGCGGTGTTGATTGGGCGTAAGGGTAAAAATTTGGATGCGCTTCAGCTCTTGGTGAGTGTCTATCTTAATACGATCTTCTCGGATGAGACGGAGGAGCGCGTGATTGTAGATGCAGAAAATTATCGTGAGCGTCGTGAGGATGCGATTCAAGGCATGGCGATGAAGCATGCAAATTTAGCGGTGAAACAACGTAAGAGTCGCTTGCTAGAGCCGATGAATCCGTTTGAACGTCGCATTGTGCACACGACGCTTAGTGATCGTGATGATGTGATTACCCAGAGTGAAGGCGAAGGTCTCTATAAGCAAGTGCGCATCATCTATAAAGGATCGCACTAGGATGCTGACATGGAGTATTGGGTAGAGGTTGCTTTTAAGCTTCCGATGAAGCAACTCTTTACTTATACGGCTTCGCAGTTGCTAGCGATTGGGGCGCGGGTTGTCGCGCCCTTTGGTTCTCGCGATTTGGTGGGCTTTGTGGTCGCTTCGGGCGAGGG
This sequence comes from Entomospira culicis, assembly GCF_028748145.1. Lineage (NCBI taxonomy): Bacteria > Pseudomonadati > Spirochaetota > Spirochaetia > Spirochaetales > Spirochaetaceae > Entomospira > Entomospira culicis. The sequence continues at coordinate 233,507 of NZ_CP118181.1, forward strand.
GATTCCACGAATTGATTATACACTCAAGCCAATTAAACGTCTTTTGGATAAGGGGAATGTTCTTTTTGAGCCTTCTTATCTTGAATTTGCTACGTATTTAGCTAGATACAATTTCTGCTCCTTAGGTGAGGCGCTCTTTGCGATGACGCCTAGCGGACGTAAAGAGATTGAACCTCACATTATCACCTTGAGCGTCGCGCAACCGATTGCTCCAGAGGCTTTAACCGATAGTCAAAAGCGTGCTATTATGCAGATGCAAGCCAAGGTTGGCTGGTACTATCTCTTTGGACATACGGGATCGGGCAAGACGGCGGTCTTTATGCTGATGATTGCCGATGCCTTGAGGCGTGGTAAGCAGGCGATTTATCTTTTACCGGAGATTGCTCTGGTTGCTTCGGTGTTGGGGCTATTGGAGCGACAATTTGGCAAGGAGCGCGTGGCGGTGTTGCACTCTGGGTTGAGCCCAAGTAAGCGCTTGCATCAATGGCAACGTATCTTGAAGGGTGAGGTCGATATTGTCTTGGGGGTGCGTAGCGCGATTTTTGCTCCGCTTAAAAATTTAGGGTTGATTATCTTAGACGAGGAGCATGATCCCTCGTATAAATCGCAGGCGACACCACGTTTTCATGCGCGTCAAGTGGCGATGTATCTGGCGCGCAAGGGCAGTGATGTTACACTGATTATGGGATCGGCAACGCCTTCCCTAGAGGCCTATCATGCGATGCTGGGCGGAGTGATTGAGCGGGTTGATTTGGTGGGATTTGCCGGAGGTGGCAGGCAATCCGTGATTGAGTTGATCGATATGAAGCTGGAGGAGAGTCAAAGCGTTTTCTCCAAACGGGCGGTGGATGAGATCTGGCAAAGTAAAAAATTGGGTCGCCAGAGTCTTATCTTTATTAATCGACGTGGGTATGGGCGTTATTATCTCTGCCCCAATTGTCGTTATGAGGCTTTTTGTCCGCACTGTAGCGTCTCGCTGACGTATTATCGAGATAAAGATAGGATGCTTTGCCACTATTGTGGTTACACTCAGGCGAAGATTGAGAGTTGTCCGGCGTGTGGGAGCCTGCGTGGAGGGTATAAGTCGTTTGGTGTGGAGGTGGTGGAGCAGGAGGCGAAGCGCATTTTTGGTGGGCTGAAGATTTTGCGTCTGGATAGCGATAGTGTGCGTCAAGATAAGAGCCAACTGGAGGTGGTTGCCGCCTTTGAGCGTGGCGAAGCCGATTTATTGATCGGTACACAGATGCTTGCCAAGGGTTTTAATTTTCCTCTCTTGCGTGCGGTGGTGATTGTCTCAGCAGATGTGGGGTTGAACCTCCCTGATTTTCGGGCAACGGAGCGCCTCTTTACTTTTTTACAGCAAGTGGCGGGGCGCGCGGGGCGTTATGAGGAGTTGGGATTGGTCTTGGCGCAGAGCTATGTGGTGGAGCAGTCGGCATTACAGTATACATTGAACAACGACACCGAAGGCTTTTTACGCAAAGAGTTAGAAGCAAGACGGGAGACGGGATTTCCGCCTTTTAGTCGGATGTTGCGGTTGGTTTTTCGTGGGGCAAATGAAGATGCGGTGATCGCCTTAGCCGAGAGTAGCTATCAATATTGGAGTGATATCTTGACAAATTACGGGCTTGCCGTGGAGATGCTTGGCCCCAGCGAGGCGGTGTTGCGTCGGATTGCGGGGAAGTATCGCTGGCAGATTATCTTTATGGTAAATGACTATCCGCAATTTATGCAGATCTTTAGCCATCACTTTGACTCCATGCCCAAACGTAGCGGGGTATATTGTGAGATAGAGAACGATCCACTTACATTGTTGTAGGCGATAGGCTTGTTGCTTTACTCTTTGATAAATTCTTGCATGTAGGGCGTACGCATAAAGATGGCAAAGTAGCTAGCAAAAGAGAGTACCGAGGCTAAAGCGGTGAGCATGAAGACGATATTGAGGAGTTGGAGGGTGGCTTGATTGTGGGTGAGGTGTTGAAGTTGTGGGTAGTTGAGAGCAAGGAAGTAGAGCATGCCTAGCAGGCTCATGATGAAGTAAAAGATGGCTTTGGTCTTGCCTGCCGAGGAGGCGCCCATAGCTACGCCATGTTTAGCGGTAACGGCGCGAATAAAGGTAATGGAGAGTTCACGCCAGAAGATCAGGAGTAAGGGCCAGAAGCTCACCCAACCTACTTGCGTAAAGAGGGCAAAGTAGGTTACTCTACTTAAGACATCGGCAAAGGGATCGAGCAATTTTCCCATATCAGAAGTGAGATTGTATTTACGGGCAATAAAGCCATCCACAACATCAGAAATTTCGCAATAGAGCCATGCGCCAAAGAGTACCCAAGCGAGTGTCGTACGTAACGGGGTATATGCTTCTAACTGGTGTGTATAGAGAAAAAGCAGATAAAAAATCGGCGTAATAAAGAGTCGAGAGACTGTTAGCTTGTTGGGTAATGTCATAATATCTCTAGTTTACCAAAAAAATCGTCAAATTGTCAAGCCAAAAAGCCTCTATCCGTGGGATTTTCTCGATAAGAGGATTGACTAAATGGCAATAATATGGTATCAAGATAGGAATAATAGTAGAGATGATGTCAATTTTTAGGAAAAGACAAAGGAGCGAAGAATGAACGGATGGATGCTACAGGCAGCACCGGCAGGTGGACAGGCAATGGGGACGATGATTATGTTTGGTGGAATGTTTTTGATCATCTACTTTATGATGATGCGTCCGGCAGCCAAGCAACAAAAAGAGCTTAAAAAGATGCGTTCTAGCCTGAAAAAGGGCGACAAAGTGATTACCGCTGGTGGCATGCGTGCAAAAGTTGATACCGTTAAGGAGATCGATGGTCATCAGATCGTTGTTTTGCAGATCGACGATAACGTGAAAGTGGAATTTTTGGCTTCTTCGATTGCCAGTGTGGTGCGTTCCAACGAGAACGCTGTGGAAAAGAGTAAGTAAGCAGGTTAAAGTAAAAAGTACGGTGTAAGGAAGGGTAAAGAAGTATATGGGCAAAATAGTTAGACTCATTATTGTAACCTCGATGATCGCATTGTCGGTGGTGTTTTTGTATCCTACGTATCAGTGGTTCTTCTCTGGTATGAGTGAGGAGCTCAAGGTGGCTGCGGTGCAACCCAAAGAGGTGATCGGTCAGCAGGCTAGAGTGCAGGCACAGTGGGATGTACAAGCCTTAGAGGCGTTGGTTGTGCAAAGTAGAGAGAATCCAAGCCAGATGGTAACCTTACCTGAGGAGCTTGGCTACTTTTACGACTACGCTAAGCAGACATATCGATTGGCGAAGGTCGCTTTTCCTGCTAATCCTAGCGTACCAGATCTCTTACGCTTTACCCAGTCTCGCGATGAGTTGATCGACTTTTCTCGTAATTATCACGGGCAGAAGGTGCTCGATGTAAAGCGCATTAAAGAGCGTGCGTTTAATCTTGGTCTCGATTTAGCTGGTGGCTTGGGGGCGACACTACGTGCTGATTTTACTCCGCTGGTGGAGAAGTTAGAGCGCGAACCTAATGTGCAAGAGATCAACGATGCGATGGTGAGCGCCGTAGATGCGGTGCGTAATCGTGCCGATCGCTTTGGTGCGACCGAACCCAATATTCGTCGTCAAGGTAGCGATCAGATCCTAATCGAGCTTCCGGGGGAGCAAGATCCCGATGCGATCAATCGCCTAGTTGCCCAACAGGGAAGCTTATCCTTTCATTTGGTTAATATTGAACAGACCAACCTTATGGCTTATTACTTTAGTCAAAATCCCACGGCTATCGAACTAATCGATACGCGTACGGGTCGTTTTACCGATACTAACATCTTGAGCGCCGATTATCTTATCTTCCCTTACTCGGTGCGCGATAAATTTGGCGAAGAAGAATTTCGTGGATATTACGTGCTCGATGCCGAAGTGAGCATGGCAGGCTCGCACATTAAGGGCGTGAGCATCGGTAGTTCTGACTTTGGTGAGCCGACGGTAAACTTCTCCTTAGACAATGAGGGGGCGGTTATCTTCGCTCGTCTTACTTCAGAGAATGTGGGCAGACAATTAGCCGTGGTGATGGAAGGTAGCATTAAGAGCGTTGCCAATATCGCAGGGCCAATTCCGGGGGGAAACGTGCAGGTAACTGGCTTTACCCCGATTGAAGCGCAACAACTTTCGATTGTCCTTAAGAGCAGTGGCTTACCCGTTGACTTGAGCATTATCAACATCCAAAGTGTAGGGCCTACGCTTGGGGCGGAAACCATCGAAGCTGGTGTACGTGCGCTTCTTTTTGGCTTTTTGTTGGTGGTGATTTTTGCCGTGGCCTACTATAAGGGATCGGGTGTGCAAGCCTCGATTACCTTATTACTCAACTTGCTCTTTACCTTGGCGCTACTCTCTTCGATTGGCTTTACTTTGACGCTGACCAGCATGGCGGGTATCATTTTGAACGTGGGTATGGCGATTGATGCGAATGTGTTGATCTTTGAGCGTATTAAAGAGGAGCTACGTGCTGGGCATAGCCGAAAGGTTGCCATCGAGCGCGGATTTGCACGTGCCTTTAGTGCAATTTTTGACTCTAATATTACCACGTTTATTGTGGCGCTCTTCCTCTCGCAGATGGGATCGGGGCCAGTGAAGGGCTTTGCGGTGACGCTTGCGATTGGTATCATTACCAACCTCTTTACCGCGGTGTATATCTCTCGACTTCTTTTTGATATGGGTAGCGACTGGTTTCGCGCGCAAAATATCTCGATTGGTTACGGTGCTAGCGTGCGCCCTGTCGATAAGAGCCACGCAAAAGAGGAGCGTAAGTTACCCTTCTTGCGTCTGGCGAAGATGGTTACCCCGATTGGTCTGTTGGTTTTAGCCGGACTTTGGGTGGGAACATTTACGCAAAAAGGCTTCAATGTGGGTGTTGACTTTAGCGCCGGATTGAGCATGAATGTCTTTATCGATGGCGAGGGTAGCTTAGTTGCCGTGCAAGATGCCTTAAGTTCGGTGGATAATGTCAAGGTGGTGGATGTCGATACGCGTGGCTACTTCCGCATTAGTGTGCCCGAGAGTAGCGAGGAAAATTTTGCTGGAGTTACCGAGCAGAAGATTATGGAGCTTTTACGTGGACAATTTGGTGAGGCGAATCTTTTAAGTAGTGAGTTTGTGGGTTCTTCCTTCTCTGAGGATACGATTAGTGGGGCGCTTAAGGCGATTTTGGGATCGGTTGTCCTTATCTTATTCTACTTGTGGTTGAGGTTTAAGCGCTTAGGCTTCTCGTTGGCAACGCTTCTGGGTACGGTGCATGATGTGGTCTTTATTTTAGGTTTTATTGGCGCACTTCAGTTGGAGGTTAGCTCGGCGACGGTGGCGGCAGTTCTGGCGATTTTGGCCTATTCGCTTAACGACTCGATTGTTATCTTCGACCGTATCCGTGAAAATGGACAGAATTTACGCTTTGGATCTCGCATTGAGGATATCATTAACGGATCGTTAAGCCAAACGCTTTCCCGTACCATCCTTACCACGAGTAGTACAATGCTCGCTATTTTGCCGTTGATTATTTTTGCTACGGGGTCGGTACAGCTCTTTGCTATCAAAATGATGGTGGGTATTACGGTGGGAACCTACTCTTCTATCTTTATTGCAAGTTTGGTCTACTACTTTTTCATTAAAAGGCGCGATGGTGAACACTTTGCGGTAGAGAAGAAGCGTGTGGTGGCAAAAGGGTCGAGCCAAGCATGATAGAACCACGCATTGTTAAGGGATTTCGCGATGCTCTTCCGCAAGAGGAGCATCTGCGTCGCCAGATTATGGAGAAGCTTGCCGATGCCTTTGCGTTGCAGGGCTATGAGGCGATTGATACGCCAACGTTGGAGTACACCGAGACCTTATTAGGCAAGAGTGGCGGGGAGACAGAGAAGCAAATTTTTCGTTTTAAAGATGCCGGTGAGCGCGATGTTGCCATGCGCTTCGATCTCACTGTGCCTCTGGCGCGCTATGTAACGATGCATCGTGATGAGTTGGCGCTACCCTTTAAGCGCTATCATATTGCAAAGGTCTGGCGGGGCGAGAAGCCTCAACGCGGGCGCTTTCGTGAATTTTATCAATGTGATTTTGACATTGTGGGTAGCGATGATGCGATGGCCGATCTTGATATCCTTATGACGGCGCAAACTGCGCTGGTTTTACTCGGCGTGCCTGCCTTTGTCATCGAGGTGAACCATCGCGGGATTCTACTGGGTTACTTGGAGCAGTTGGGAATTGCTCAGCACAATACCGAAATTTTGCGATCCCTAGATAAGGTGGATAAGCTAGGCTGGCAGGTGGTGGAGACGGAGCTTCTTCCATTGATAAGTGCTGAAATGATTGCGAAGCTCAAGGATTTTATCACACCAGCAAGCGATGCTTGGGCGACGATTGCTAAGCTACGTAACTTGATGGGTGATCATGCGTCGTTGTTAGTGTTGGAAAATCTTTTTAGACAATTTAAAGCGCTAGATGTTGCACATTTTTTCACCGTTAATCCTAAAATTACGCGTGGGTTAGACTACTATACAGGCATGGTGTTTGAGACGTTTCTGTTAGATGATCGGGCGTTAGGGTCGATCTGTTCTGGTGGTCGCTATGATAACCTAATGGCACTCTATAGTAAAAATCCTATGAGTGGCGTGGGTGGGAGCATCGGTTTAGATCGCCTCTTGTCGGCAGAGAATATTTTATCGCAGCTTAATATTAGCGAGCGTTTACGCATGATGATTTATGCCCCCGTTGACTTAGCCAAGGTGGGGGCATTAATGCGCATGTTACGCGATTTAGGTGTGGTGGTAGAGATCTATCCAGGGCAGAAAAAGGTCGATCAACAGACTAAGTATGCGCTACGCAAAGGGGCAAGGTTGGGCATCTTTGTGGAGGGCGAGGGTTATACTTTACGTAAATTTGTCGAACGAGAGAGCCTCAAGGATCTCTCCTTAGAGGCGCTGATTGCTCACCTTAAGGAGCACTATCTTGCCTAAAGCGGGGGGAAATCGTCGTAGTAGTAACGACTTTTGGGCGGAAAAGGCCAAGGTGGAAGGGTATCCTGCGCGTTCGGTGTATAAGTTGGAAGAGATTTTGGCAAAGAGCGGAGGCATCAAGAGCGATAGTTTAGTCCTCGATCTTGGGGCAGCACCTGGAAGCTGGTCGTTTTATTTGGTGCGTAAGCATCAGGCGCGCGTGGTTGCCTGCGATTTGAAACCATTGGATAGTAAAGTCTTGGCGAATAAGCAAATCGATTTTATTAAGGGCGACTTTTTACGTGAAGATGTCTCGGCAAAAATCGCTAGCTACGGGGCTTATGATGCAGTGGTTTGCGATGCTGCTCCTGCTACCACGGGCGATCGCTTGGTGGATAGTGCGCGCAGTTATCGGCTGGTGGAGCAGGCGTTGGGTTTGGCACTGGCGCATTTGGTGGAGGGCGGACTCTTTATTGCGAAAATTTTCGCTGGTGGTGATGAGCAGGAGCTGATCGAGCAGGCGAAACTTCATTTTGTCGATGTAAAAACCATGCGTCCGAAAGCGGTGCGCAAGGAGTCATTTGAGCTTTACCTTGTGGCAAGCAAATTTAATAAGAGTTAGAATTTAGTCGCGCATGGGAGTGCCGACGATAGCTTTATGCTCGGATAATCGTTGTTCAATATAGCGATGCATTTGCTCTTTAAAGCGTTCCTTTGAGAATTTTTGGGCATGGGCATAGAGGGTTTTTGGGTTGAAGCGTTGTGGGTTTGCCTCGAGTTGTTCGATAGCGCCTTGGAGCGAATCTACGGTCTGCTCTTGAAAGAGAATGCCACTGACTTCGGGAATCACCGTCTCGAGCGCGCCACCTTTGGCGTAGGCGATGACCGGCGTGCCGTGCGCCATAGCCTCGAGGGGAACGATACCAAAATCCTCTTCCCCGGGAAAGAGGAGTGCTTTGGCTTGCGCGAGGAGCTCTTGACGTTTTTGGCTGGAGACAAAGCCGAGCGCTTGGATATTAGCAGGCAGATTCTTGATTGCATCGCCTGCACCCGCGATAACTAATGGAAGACCACTTTTACGAAAGGCGTCGATGGCGAGATCGGCGCGTTTATAGGCGGTTACTTGTCCTAAAAAGAGATAAAAATTCCCTTTTTGTGTAGAGAGGATTTCGGCATCGGGCAGATCGACTGGGGGATAGATGACGGTGCTTTCGCGTTGGTAGGTACGCATGATGCGTCGGGCGACGTTGTGCGAGTTGGTAATAAAGTGATCAACCCGATAGGCGCTAAGCAGATCCCACGTTCGTAGGGCGGGGGCAAAGTGGCGAAAGAAGAGCTGGGTGAGCTTTCCGCTACTCTTTAGATAGTAGTGGTAGTAATCCCAAAGATAGCGCATGGGGGTGTGGCAGTAGCAGACGTGGGGGATATGGCTGGGGGCGAGGATGCCTTTGGCTGGGCCGCTCTCACTGCTGATGATGAGATCGTAGTTGCTTAGATCAAGCGCTTCGAGGGCGCGGGGCATGAGAGGCAAATAGCGTTGATACCAAGATGTAGCGCGTGGAAGACGTTGGATAGCCGTAGTGTAAACGCGGTGGCGCTTGATGGTTGCGCTAATCTTTTTGGGATCGTAGACATGGGTATAAATGTCGGCTTGGGGGAAGAGTTCACAAAGCGCCTCTAGCACCTTTTCGCCACCACGCATGCCCACCAGCCAGTAGTGAATTAGAGCAACTTTCATCATTGTGGGGCGATCTCCTTGAGATGTTGATAAATTTGATTGGCACTTACTTCCCAGCTAAATTTTTGACTTTGTAATAGACCCCGCTCTTTGAGGCTATTGCGGAGTTCCTTATCTTGTTGAATTTGGATCAACGCATCAATCCAGAGCTCTTCGTTGTTGATGGGAAGAAAGAGGGCGGCGTCTTTGAGTACCTCGTGGAGTACAGGGATATCCGAAACCAGACAAGGCGTGCCAAAGCTCATCGCCTCGACGGGGGGCAGTCCAAAGCCTTCATAGATGGAGGGAAAGAGGAGGGCAGTGGCGTTACTGTAAAGGCGCGCGAGGGTATCATCGCCGGCTTGTCCCACAAATTCGACATCGCTAGGAATCGTCCCAAAATTCTCTTTTTTGAAGGTTTTACCAAAGCCTCCCACTATTTTGAGGCGAGGGCGATTCTCCTCTGGAAGCTTACGATAGGTTTCGATAATAAAGGGAATATTTTTACGCGGATCGAAGGAGCCCACCACGAGAAAATATGGTTTGCCCACATACTGCGAGAGATTACGCGGAAAACGGGTGATGCCATTGTAGACGACGTGGATCTTCTCTTGAACGTGGGGGTAAAAGGAGAGGATCTCTTGACGGGAGAAGTCGCTAACGGTGGTGATTTTGGCAACATTTTTGCTCAATCGCTTAATGAGAAAGCGGTAGTAAAGACGAAATTTCCAGTTAAATGCTTGCGGATTAGTGAGAAATGCAACGTCGTGGAGGACGAGGAGTTGCTGTTTTACAAAGAGCGGGCCAGTATTACCCGGAGAGAAGAGGATGGCGTTGGGCTGGCGTTTGAGGTATCTAAAGAGATCGATCTGTTCCCAGAGATGCCCTTGGAAGTGTCCAATGACTTTAGCACCCAGCTCATCTGCCCAAGCATCTTGCTGAATGTTGTGGGGGCAGAGAAATTCGATGCTATGATCGAGGCGCTTGAGGTAGCGAGAGATCTCGAAAGCAAAGCGTTGAACACCGGTGGCGCGTGTGCACAAAAAGCGTGCGTTGACGATAATCTTCATACCTTTATTGTGCCGATTATTGCGTAAAAGTCAAGGGATATTGCTAGTAAAAAATTAGATAAGGATGTATAATAAGGGTATGTTAGAGAATTTTCATACGCATTTACCCTATTGTGGACACGCCAGTGGCACCGCGTTGGAGTATATTAAACAGGCAGAAGCATTGCAATTTCGCGCATTGGGCTTTAGTGACCACAGTCCGGTGCCTAGCCACATGTATGGTGTGCAAGGCTTTAAGATGAAGGAGAGCGAACTTTCGCTCTATCGTGATGAGGTGCTTAGCGCCAAAAAAGAGGCAACCATTCCGATCTATTTGGGAATGGAGGTGGATATCATCAGCCAAGAGAAAGCCTACCTTGAGGAGGTGCTTATCCCGCAACTTAAACCCGATTACCTATTGGGATCGATCCATTATATCCGTTTGGGCGATGGATCGTATGCCGATTTGGGATCGATCGAGAGCGCGAAGCACTTCGATCTTTATATTGAACAGCTTCGTTGGGCGATTACGCAACCGCACTTTCTCTTTATTGGGCATGCCGATCGGGTGATTATGAATGATTATGTGCAAAAAAATGATGCTTCCTTGCGCGATGTCTGGCAGGCGATTGCTAAGTTGGCAAAGGCGCACAATAAACCGATGGAGTTTAATACTTCTGCGCCGTTGCATCGCAGTGAGGTTTTTTGGCAAGAGATGCTTAGGGAGCAGGTTTCGGTGTTGGTCTCTAGTGATGCGCATGCGCCCAGTCGTCTGGGGTATGGTTTGGTGGAGGGCTATGCTTGGCTAGAGAAACATGGCGCGCAGATTGTCTATGGGAGCGAGCTTTTATCCAAATAACTTCATAAAAAGGGAGAGTAGCATGAGACAACTAATCTATGGTATCTTGCTGATGAGTCTGTTGGGTTGTACCTCAAAAGAGACGATTTTTGCCGAGGACGAGGTGGTAGCGTACCTCTCGCCTTACTTTACCTTTACTACGCATAGCTGGCAGGCATTTGTAGAGGAATCTGCGTTGCATGAGCCACAACAGCGTCGCATGATTGCCGACGGAGAACGCTTTTTAGCCTTGGCACACGTCATGTTTCGTAGCGATGAGTCGTTGCTATGGCTGGTGGATAAGCAACACTTTCTCCCTGCCGATTACGCCCCAAACGATTTAATCAAACTTGATAGTTTAGTCTGGCCACGGGTCAACCGTGCGGGGCATGAGTTGCGTCGAGAGAGCGTTAATGCACTGGAGGCGATGCATCAACAGGCAGTGCGCGAGGGTACTCCGCTCTTGGTCTCCAGTACTTATCGCAGTTATTCTCGACAACAGGATGTTTATGCTGGCTGGGTACGTCAACTGGGGCAGGTAGAGGCCGATAGACTCTCGGCAAAGGCAGGCACGAGTCAGCATCAACTGGGTACGGTCGTCGACTTTGGCTCGATTAACGCGAGCTTTACCGGTACCAAGATGCAACAGTGGCTGGAAAAACATGCTCACACTTATGGCTTTAGCCTCTCCTATCCTAACGGGTACGAAGCAGAGACGGGCTACGATTATGAGAGTTGGCACTATCGCTATTTAGGGCGAGAGGCACTGATGATGCAACGCGAATTTTTTGATGATTTGCAATTTCAACTGCTGACCTTCTGGCATTATCGCCATGCAGAATTACAAACGTTTTGGTTAGGCAAGCAAGAGTAAATGTTCGATAGGATAGAAAAAAAGTGGGAGATATCTCCCACTTCTCTTTTGCATAAAATATCGAAAAAATTAGGCAAACATAATACCCATACCCAACTTAACATGGTGGATAAAGCGGAATTCGGTGGAGTAGGAGACATCGAAGTAGTAGTTTTTGTAGCTAGCGCGGAAGTGAAGGTCGGCGAGGGGCTGGATAGCGCGCATCATCACCGTGCCATCGCGCATAACTAGGGGGAAGGGAATACGTGTTGCGGTGATAGGTCCTTGACTCATCGCCGAAGCCCAGCCAAAGTCAAAAAGCATTTCGGCATTTTCTAAATCTTCAGAAAAGGTGTAATCACTACGTACTTTGGAGGGATAGGCAAAGTAGTTCATGGCGATGAGAAATCCCAGACCCATACCTGCCTGAATGTTCCATGTCTCCTTGTTGTAGCGATAGTAGACGCGTAACTTGGGATCAAGATACTGACCTTTCATGGTGTTGATGGTGCTCATTCCGGGGTAAATCATGGGTATAAACATTTTAGCCATTCCTAGCATGCCAGCACTATCACCCATAGCCCCAATGGTGCCATCAAACACATAGCCTGGGATATTGGCGGGGTCGTCGCCTAGGGTAACGCGCGCACTACCACCGTCGTTATGAATACCCATGCCAACTTCTAATCCAACACTATGTGCGGTTCCCGTAAATTGATAGCCAACTCCTGCGAAAAAAGAGGCACCTAGGGGCAGACCACGCATAGTGCCTACTGCGGAGAGAAATCCCTCTTTCATGGCTAAATCGTTAGAGATTTGGCTAGGTAGACCATTTACACCAATGTTCATGCCGATACCAACATGGGCTTGCCAAGGCGATGGTTGACGATTAACGGTTGTGGTCTCTTCAACGGAATCGCTCTCTTGATTCTCTTCTTGAGCAAAAAGGGGCGAAAAGGTTAGCAACGCGCAGGTGCTAATGAAAAAGAATTTGATATATTTATTCATTTAACTGTTACTCCTTGCGACGGGGTATAAGGTGAGGCCAATATCAAAACTGACAACATTCACCCGCATATTGGTGGCGTAGTTGATACCGACAAAGACAGGACCATAACCAATTCTTGCACCAATAGATGCCAAAAATTCCGACGTTCCTCGTAGAGATAGGATATGTACGCCAGCTTCATGTGAATCGGTAGAGCCACTGACCAAGAGAGATTCTCCTAAACCAACAGAATGGGTAGCATCAACCGTAGGGTTACCCTGTGCGTCGTAAGCTTGGCGCTTCCACTTTAGGGAGAGCGGAGTGTAAAAGAGCACGCCCAAGGAGAGTTGACTATAAAAAGCGCTTTCGCCATGCTCCATACGGACACCAAAGGAGAGTTGGTTAATTAGGCTATGGAGCTGTATATCCTCAACAGAACCAGGCCCACCTAATTGTCCCACGGGAATGGGATTTTCCGGGTGAATCATATCGGGATCGTAGGCAATACGATAGCGTTCGTGGCTATAGCGTAGCGAGTAGCTTAATATGGGTGAGAGGGTGATGGCATCGCTTTGGTAGAGAGATTTAAGTATGAGATTGCCTTCTAGCCCAAGGTTAAAGAGGGGTTGCTTTGCCCAAATTTCATTCTCTACATCATTAAGAAAGCGCCCCACGGGGGTAAGCACCGAGTGAAAATCACTGCCAAAACCACCAAGACCAATTTGCTTTCCTGCCAAAATATGCGAGTAGAGAAAGTTTAATTCACCACGTATGGCACTACCGGAGGTTTGCTCTTCTTGCGCATAGCCAGCTAGCGTGCTTGCAAGCGAGAAGAAGAGAGTCATATACAATTTTTTAAACCGCATAGTATGTTTACTCCTAAATAAGTTAGTGTGTAGATGCAACGTATTCTAGGTAACCATAGCTGGGTTTAACTTGAAGATAACATATTTTGTTTCTTTTTGCAAGTACATTTAGAGAGAATTTAAGAATTTTGTATCTATTGATAAGAACATTTTTGCAAATTTAGTGATTTTGTATCTTTACATAAGAACAAATATGTGCTATATTGAGGGAGTAGATGACGTATCTTTGTAGAATATGAGGCTAACCTAGCTGGGGCAGATTTTTAGTATATAGGAGAATGAGATGATAAAAAGACAGCTTATGGCTGGATTACTTCTGCTATTGATAACACCCGCCTCGCTTTTTGCGGTAAATGTGCATGTGGGTATTCGTGGCGAGGGTGCTATCACCCGTGGCTATGGTAATATCGGACTTTATACCTTTAATGGGGTATTCGCTGGAGTAACGCCCGAAGTCGTTGCAGTACGTAGCACGAACCAGATGGTGCAATTTTCTGGGGCATTGGGCGTATTTACCCAAGTTGATATTACTGATTGGTATAGTTTGGTGCCAGAGGTCATGTTTGCCTTTAATCGCGGATTAACTTACGCAGGTAATTATATGAAGTCCTCCATCGTAGATGGTCCAGATCATCCCGAGCTTACGGGAGAGATGCGCTATAGTTGGATGGCCTTTAACTTTAATTTGATCAACCAGTTTACCGTGGTTCGCCCTACGGAGATGGTCTCGGTACACTTGCTAGGAGGTCTCTCTACTTCTGTGATTCTAGGAAGAGTTAAGGAGCAATTTAATCCTGACTTTGCTGGTGTGGCTGATGCTACACAGGGTAATATTAATATGCCTTACAACGAAGCAAACACGCGTTTCTTTACCCCCGACAAGCGTTTTGATGTGGGTATCATGGCTGGCTTTGGTGCGCAGGTAGACTTTGGCAATGCTGGGCGCTTGTCGGTAGATTTCCGTAGTACGTGGTACTTCTTGCCTCAAATTAAGACCTACCTAAGTCCTGATAATGGTGTGCGTATGAGCCTGCCTTTCAGCTTGACCTTGGGGTATTCCGTAAAGGTGATGTAGTTTTTGTTTTACAGTAAAATCTTGTCGAGAGGCGTTCAACGCCTCTCTTTTTTGCGTTATAACACGAAAAAGTTTGTTTTAAATAAAATTTTTTTGCATTTTATAAGCAAAATTGTTAAAAAAAGACTCGATATTTTTTTGCTTTTTTGCTATAATATAAGTAGGGAGTTCAATAATAACGAATTTCTCTGATTCTTTATTTAAGAAAGATTCGAATTGATATATTACAGCAAAGGAGGCCCAATATGGCCAAAAGTGATTTAATCGGTGGCGCGTTGTGGGATGAGTACAGCTCTAAGGTTGCCTCTCGCATGAACGACCCTAAGCATCGTGGTGAGATTAGCCAAGCCGAAGCAACCCTCATGGGCGGTAAGTTGGTGGTTGCCGACTTCGGTGCCGAGGCGTGTGGTGATGCCGTGCGTCTATTTTGGGTGGTAGATGAGAATGAAAAGATTGTCGCCGCCAAGTTTAAGAGTTTTGGATGCGGTACCGCAATTGCCGCTAGCGATATGATGGTAGAGCTCTGCATTGGTAAGACGGTAAAAGAGGCTCTCACGATCGATAATTTGATTGTGGAGAAGCATTTGCGTGACGATGAGAATAAGCCTGCCGTGCCTCCACAAAAGATGCATTGTAGCGTTATGGCGCACGATGCGATTAAAGAGGCGGCAGCCAACTTTTATGGTGTCGATCGCAGTGTCTATGAGGATTCGCAAATCGTCTGTGAGTGCGCGCGCGTACGTATCGGCGACATCAAGGACGCGATCCGTATTAACAATCTCTCCACTTTAGAAGAGGTTACCCAGTACACCAAGGCGGGTGGATTCTGCAAGAGTTGTCTACGTCCCGGTGGACATGAAGCCAAAGAGATGTACATTGAGGACATTCTACGCGATACCCTCGCCGAGATGGCCAAAGAGGGCAAGCAACAGCCCAAAGAGGCTTCGGAGCTTACCTTTGAGCAGATGTCGATTTTCCAGAAGGGAAAACATTTGCAAGAGTTCTTCACCGAGGTTATCTCACCGATGCTCGCTATGGATGGTGGGGCTGCCGAATTGGGCGACTTCTACGAAGAGAACAATCGTCTCATCGTACACATCAACTATAAAGGTGCTTGTGTAGGCTGTGCTAGTTCTGCTACTGGTACGCTCATGGCAATCCAAAATCTCCTCAAACAAGAGGTTAGCAACCGCATCGACGTGCGTCTTTAACGAAAAAATCGAGGTGGATAGCAATTATCCACCTTTTTTTTATGAAAAGGCTTGATTTTTATAGCATAAAAAGCTAATCTAATAGATGTCTATGCGATTGAATAAAAAAGGGTTAGATGCCTATCAAAAAGTGGTCTCCTCAAGCACGCCAAGCAGGCAAGCCTCTGCTTCGGTGATGCCTAAGCCAGATATAAAGAGTGATATGGAGCGTCCGTTACGCGCTGATGTAAAAAAAGAAGAGTCTCCGGCTTCCCCACCTGTGAGTCGTGGGGTACGGCGATCGGCAGAGCTTTTAATGATGATGGGAACCGAGGCCGCGAATGAGGCGCTCTCGCACATGAGTGTGGAGGAGATTCGCCAAGTGATGGCGGAAGTTTCGCGTATTAAAGCAGAAAAGGCTCATGCGAGGGCTAATCAAGCTGAACAGGTGGACGGCATGGATACGGCGAAGGGTTTCCTTAAAACAGCCTTTGGTGAAGATGCTAGTGCGCGTATCTTGCGTACGGCGGTGCCTGATTTGGTGGAGAAGCCCTTTAGCTTCTTGTCCGATATCCCTGAAGAGCAGGTGGTGGCTTTACTAAAAGATGAGTCGATTGAGATTTTGGCGATTATTCTACCACGTATTAAACCGCTCACGGCAAAGCGCGTGTTGGAGTCGGTTGCGCCCTTTGAGCAGACGGATCTTATTAAGCGTATTGTCAAGGTTAAGCGCGTGGATACCGAGGTGATTACGCGCATTGAAGAGGTGTTGCAAGAGCGCTTACGCCTTATGGGCAAGCCAGTGGAGCAAGAAGAGTTTGACGGACAAGAGGCTTTGGTACAAATCTTGCGTTATATGTCTGCGGATAAAGAGCGCGATATTTTGGATAAACTTGCCGGAGAGGAGCCAACGACGGCACGTGCAATTGAGCAGCAACTCTTTACCATCGATGCATTAACGTGGATGCAACCGAAGGATTTACAAGCACGTTTACAAGCGCTTCGTAATGATGAGTTAGCGATTCTGATTAAGGCAAAGAGCCAGCCTATTCGCGATCTTATTCTTGCTTCGTTGAGCAAGCGTCGTATGGATGCCGTTCTTCAGGAGGAGGCATTGATGGGCTTAATTGCTAAGCGTGAGGTTGATCGGGTAACGCGCGAATTTTTAGATCAATTGCGTGATGAGGAGCGCGAAGGTAAGCTTGTCTTAATACGTCCGGGGGAGTCGTTCCTTTAGTGATGGGAGAGGCAAATATGAGGGAGAGTCGACATAATATGCAAGAGCAAAATCACGATATTGTTCATCACTTAGATCTCATAGAGAGGCAATTTTTCTCTAAACAGCGGGGCTTTATGCGCGATTTTGGTCTATTGGTCTTTCCTTTTTTTACTTTTTTTGATGCCCTTTTAGATCGGATGGAGTTGGATATGAAGGCTTCTTATCAAAAGCTTTATCCTTGGCAACGTTGGTGGTATCGTCCTAAAAGCGCGGTGATTGAGCAGTCGATAGAGAATTTTTATCAATCGATTAAGCAACAGTGGATTGGGGTTCAGCGTGATGCTAGCGAGGCTTTTGTGGAACGTTATGATCAATTACTGAAGACATTGCGTGAGCTTGAAGCGCACTTGCCAAGCGAGTGCGAGGGGATTTATGAGCAATTACTGATCAATCTCTCTAGTGCGAGTGCGATTTTTTTTGTGATTAAAAGTGAACGTTGGCACGACGATGCGCTTGATCATATGGGAATGATTTTGGGTGAACACGCCTTTGCTGTGCTTCCTCTGCGCGAGCATTGGCAGGAACGCCTTATCAGGATTCATGGTGGGCAATATTTGCAAGATATGGAGCTTCTTTTACAGGAAGAGCGCATTCGCTTTCATCAGGCGTTGCATGGTGCATTGTTAGGCATCTATCAGCCGGTGCACGATGAAATGTATCATAGTTGGCAGGAATTTAGTAAGAAAATAAGAGCTACTTCGTGTTGAGTAGCTATATAGATAAAGTTATAGAATACAAGGAGTTTAGAAGACGATTATGAAGTCTATCACCGCCTTGCAGAAAGCTCGATATGCTTATCTGCCCAAACTGCCCAGTGCCCTTATGCAAGATGTCAAGAATGTTGTTGCGGTTAAGGGTTCTGCAACTGAAAGTTTCGCCGATCAGCAAGCGATTAAGCAACTTTTTCCACACACCTACGGCCAACCGATTGTCTCTTTTGAGAGTGGTGCCTCTTCGGCAACCTTCAATCCTATCAAGGTGGGTGTTATCCTCTCGGGTGGACAGGCACCAGGTGGTCATAACGTTATTGCTGGCTTGTATGATGGCTTAAAAAAGGCTAATCCACAGAGTCAACTCTTTGGCTTTTTGGGTGGTCCATCGGGCTTGCTTGAGGCGAAGTACCTTGAAGTTACCGACAGCTTGATGGATGAGTATCGCAATACCGGTGGCTTTGATATGATTCAATCTGGGCGCACCAAGTTGGAGAGTAGTGAGCAGTTTGATTTGGTCTTGGAGAATGCACAGAAGCTCTCTTTGGATGCTCTTGTCGTGATTGGTGGTGATGACAGCAATACCAATGGCGCTGTCTTGGCGGAGTACTTTAAGGCAAAGAATAGTTCCATTCAAGTGATTGGTTGCCCTAAAACCATCGATGGTGATCTCAAGAATCAGTTTATCGAGACGAGCTTTGGCTTTGACACCGCTGCCAAAACCTACTCGGAGTTGATTGGTAATATTGCACGCGATGCGATGTCGGCGCGTAAGTATTGGCACTTTATCAAATTGATGGGTCGATCGGCAAGCCACATTGCGCTTGAGTGCGCCCTTCAGACGCGTCCTAATGTAACGTTGATTAGCGAAGAGGTTGAGGCTAAACAGATGACCTTAGCTGACGTTGTGCAAGAGATTGCTCATAGTGTGATGAAACGTGCTGAAAAGGGCTGGAATTTTGGTATCGTGCTGATTCCAGAAGGATTGGTTGAATTTATCCCTGAAATTAAGGCGCTCATCGCCAAGCTAAATGATATGATGAGCGAAAAAGCTGACGAATTTGGTGCAATCGAGCTAGAAAAGCAACCGGAGTGGGTGCATGCGCAACTCGATGCCAAGAGTGCCGAGGTCTATGCTTCGCTCCCGCGCGATATTCAATTTCAACTTATTTTAGATCGCGATCCACATGGTAATGTGCAGGTTTCTCTCATCGAAACCGAGAAGCTTCTCTCCAAAATGGTGGCAAGTTACCTAGAGAAGGCTAAGGCTGAAGGTAAGTATAAGGGTAAGTTCGCACCGTTAGGACACTTCTTTGGTTATGAAGGACGATGCGCTTTTCCTAGTAATTTTGATGCAGACTACTGCTACAGCTTGGGTTACACCTCCTTCTTGTTGATTGCTAATGGCATGACTGGTTATATCAGCAGTTTACGCGAGTTGCAACGCCCTGCTAGTGAGTGGGTTGCTGGTGGTATCCCGCTCACGATGATGATGAATATGGAGCGTCGCCACGGCGAGATGAAGCCAGTTATCCGTAAGGCGCTGGTGGAGCTCAATGGCAAACCATTCCAGTACTTTGCGCATGTGCGTGAAAAGTGGGCGGTGGAGAACGACTTTGCCTATCCTGGGGCGATTCAATATTATGGTCCAACCGAGGTCTGTGATCAAACGTCGATTACGTTAGGTCTGGAGAAGAGCAAGTAGGATCGCAAAGAAGAAAAGGGACGAAGCCGTCCCTTTTTTATATTATATTCACGATAAGTTCAAGCATGATTATTCTGGCTTTTTACGCGGAATATAATGTAGTTCGACAATGCCATCAACGCTTCGTTGTTCGATAAGGGAGAGTTTGATCTCCGCTTCTTCGCGTTGGGCAAAGAGCAGAATGCCCTCACCCAAGAGGGTAGGGATGATCGAGATGATATACTTATCGATGAGATTTTTTGACATAAAGGTATGAATCAATCGCGCTCCGCCAACCAACCAAATATCTTGTTGAGAAGTTTTACGAATTTCATGAAGGATTTGACTAGGACTGTTTCGTATGAAGTGCACATCAGGTTGTGCTGGATATGCTTTAGAGGTAAAGACATAGCTGGGTTTATCTGGATAAGGCCAGGCATCGGGCGAGAGATGCTCGATGATTTCACGATACGTAGTGGCTCCCATGAGGAGTGTACCTATGGTATCGTAAAATTGCGCATATCCATTGTCGATATCTTCACGCGCACTTTCTCCAAGCAACCAGTCCATCGCGTGATTTTTTTTAGCGAGATATCCATCTAAACTCATTGCTACGTAAAGAATGACTTTTCCTGACACGAAAATTCCTAAGGGGTTAAGATTTGACTAAGGCGATGTTCATTGCTACGCCAATCTTTATCAACCTTTATTTGGATATCAAGATCGATTTTATAAGGAAAAACCGTCGATAACTCTTTGAGAGAAGCAATACGAATTTTACGTAGATTTGACGCACCCTTACCAATGAGGATCGGCTTTTGGCTTTCACGTTCTACTACCAGCGCCACCCGTACCCAGAGCCGCGCGCCTTTCATCTGGAGATCCTCTATTTTAACATAGAGCGCATGAGGAATTTCTTCTTTGAGGGAAAGAATCGCATGTTTACGCAAAATTTCAGCGATGCGCAAGGAGGGTTCTTGATCCGTGTAAATATCTTCAGGATAGAGCATAGGCCCTACGGGAAGAAGTGAAGTTAAGTGATGTAGTAGGGGATGGATGCCCATGTTTTCTTTTGCAGATATTTTGAATATCTCTTTGTTAGGAAAGAGTTTGTTAAAAAACAGCATATAGTCTACGGTAAAGTTTTTGGCTTTATCGGTTTTGTTTAGCGCAATAACCACGGGTTGCGAAACGCTTTTGAGAAGTGTGGCGATTGCCATCTCCTCCTCGGCAATTTTACGGGTAACGTCCACGAGATAGAGAATTACATCGGCCTCTTCCATGCCCAGTTTGGCTTGATTGAGTAAGTGGCGATTAAAGCGTTTTTCGCTACTGTGAATACCGGGGGTGTCGGTGAAGATAAGTTGCGCATCGGTGGTGTTAAGGATGCCTCGCACCCGTTGTCTGGTACTTTGCGGTAGCGCAGCAACGATAGCGAGGTTATGACCCACCACACGATTAATAAAGGTACTCTTACCGGTACTAGGACGACCAATAAGAGCAATGAATCCTACGTGTTTTGCTTGGGGGGTGAAACTATCCAATTAGCCTTCAACCTTAACAACACTGACCACGCGCTCTAAAACTTTTTTACGATCTAGTGGCTTAACGATATAGTTTTTCGCACCCAAAAGGAGCGATTTTTTGACTAAATCTTGGCGACCCAAGGCAGAAATCATGACGATTTTCGCATTGGGATCAAATTCCATGATCTTCTCAAGGGCAGTAACTCCGTCCATTTTTGGCATGGTAATGTCCATAGTAACGAGATCAATTTTAGATTGTAGCTCTTGGTATTTCTTTACCGCCTCTTCCCCATCACCAGCGGTAGTAATAACCTCAAACCCTTCACTGGTAAGGATTTGTCCAATCTGCTTGGCTATAAAGATGGAGTCATCCACCACCATAACTCGAAACGGAGTCCCATCGGCACGTACACCCTCGGGCGCTTTGGTAGCAATTCCTGGAATATCTGATGCACCTTTCATTATCTTCTCTCCTTTATCGCAACATTAATTTCAATCTTACCCATTGTGGTCATCATCGGTACGACAATTGCCTCGACACCGACGTCATGAATTTTGAGGTTGTCGCCAATGATGACCGCAGGTGGGGTCAAATCGAAGCGAAACCCTAACTCATGAAGACGCGTAACGGCATGCCCAGTAACCATATTCGCAAGCTCGCTCAATGTCGATTTCGAGAGATCATCAAGCTCGGTAATCTCCTCAAAATTCATCGCCGAGACCACTTTTAGGGAGGTGTCCTTGTCCATATCAATGAGGATACGCCCCTCAACTGCGCCTGCAAGACCAACAATTGTCGCTACGCCCATAATGGATTGAGTGTTATTTTTAAGATAGATAGATCCTCGCTTCACATCGCAGTTGAGAACCTCTCTAATGACAGAAAATGCTGATTCAACAAAAGGGTTTATGTAATCTACCCGCATACTAAGCCTCTTCTTTATATAAAATTTTCATTACTCTATTTTTTTGTAAATAGATAAATATTGACTGTCCACAGGCTTCCACTTCTGGTCATGCAACTCTTCGTGGTCGCCTAGAACCATAACTGTTCCTATTTCCGCGCCGTTATTGGCAACCTCCAAGAAATTCTGTATTTCATCTTCTGTTAGATAAGAGAGGATGTCGCGGGCTACAATAAGATTGATGCCTGGAAAGTTTTGCACATTGACGACGTCGGCATATTCAAAGATGATGAAATTTTTGTACTCATTTTTAAATTGAAGTCCTTGCGTGCTTTCCGTCATGAGCATATCGAAATTTTCAGGAAGCTCGTGGCTTTCGAAGGTAAGGTGAGGGGCTTGGGATGCGAGAATAAGATCAATGTCCTGGGCATAAACCTTAGGTGTATTACTCACTCCGTTCACTAATACTGTGCCTAATACAGAATAAGATTCATGTCCAGTAGCACAACCTGGATTCCAAATGTGATAAATGCCTTTTTCTTGCGGACTAAGATGATCATTAAGTTCGTCCATCATCTCTTTAGACCACAATTGCCCTGTCTTTGCCGAGAAGAAACCCTTAAGGAAACGCAACGCATCGTCCTCTTCATTTAGTTCCAGAGATTTGCCCTTATCTAGGTATTCATTGGCGCGCTGTGCGATCCAGTTTTCATTGATATGGGTAACGCGGAAAGAGATAAGATCTGCGAGGTCGGCAACTAATTGCTCCCATCCTCTCTCATCTCCCTTAAAGGTAACCCTTCGAGTATGATGTTTCCCATCCGAGAGGAGATCCTCAATATCAGGCTGAATGAGAATGTCGGCGTTGGGCTCAGGCATATTATTAAGCATATCTAAGAGTGCTTGCGTTTGTGCATCTGGTTCAACCTGTACGCTAGCAGGTATCTCTTGCTCCACCGCAACAAAGGGTTCGATAACCTCTGGGGTTTTCACGAAAGATTGACTTGTTGGTTGTGAGGTTGGCGTAGCTGGAGTGGATGGAGTCGGGGTACTTGCCGTAGGCTCAGGTTGTGCAGGAGCTGGGACAGCGGCGACCTCTTCTTCATGCGCTTCCTCTTTAGCAAGTTCATCATCCATAAGATCCTTGGCAATGCCGAAAATTTGATGGATGTTGAGCAATACGTAGAGGCGATCCTCACGATCGATGATGCCTTCAATGTACTGGATATTGATTTCGGCGAACATGGGGTGAGCTGGCTGGATATCCCGACGATCGATTCCGACGACTTTTTCAATAGAGTCTACAACGAGCCCTAGGGTGGTGTTTTTTACGCGACAGATGAGAATGCCTTCGACTTTTTCATCCTTATGGACTGGCAGACCAAAGAATTGGCGTAAATCGACAATCGGAATAATCTCTCCGCGCAGGTTGTAGACACCGCGTACAAAGTGAGGGGTATTAGGGACGTAGGTAAATCTCCCTCCTCTTGAAATTTCACGTACGCTCATGATATCGACACCATAATCTTTTCCAGCAAGTGTAAAGGTAACGGCTTTGTAATCCACCATTGCCATGGTGCTTTTATGCATATGTTCTTGGTCTGTTTCTACCATTTCTCATTCTCCTCTAGAACGATATCGGGGTTGTTGCTGACTTCGCGCTCTTTGATCTCTTGGTTGAGACCCAAAGCTAAAAGTTGCCCTACATCGACAATAAGGCTTACGGAACCGTCGCCTAAGATGGTTGCCCCTGCAACCCCTGGGGTACTAGTATATTGATCGCGTAGGGGTTTAATCACGACATCTTCCTCACCAATAAGTGCATCGACCATAAGACCGATCTTCTTCTCTTCGGTACCCACCACAACGATAAAGTTGTAGTCGGCACTCTTTTCTTCGCTGGGGAGCTGGAAGAGTTTACTTAGGCGCAAGATGGAGACAACATCTTCGCGAACATTAAAGACCTCATAGCCATCGAGATGCATAATAACCTCTGGCTTGATACGGAAGCTCTCCAAAACGGAGGTGATGGGGATAACATAAATGCTGTCAGCAACACGCACCATAAGACCTTGAATAATCGCCAAGGTGAGCGGGAGTTTAATGGTGAAGGTAGACCCTTTACCGTATTCGCTCCAGATGGTGATCTCACCGTTGAGTTTTTCGATAGATTTTCTCACCACATCGAGCCCGACACCACGTCCTGAGATATCGGTAATTTGCTTGGCGGTGGAGAAGCCAGGTTCCATAATAAGGTGAAAGGCTTCTTGATCAGAAATCACCTTGCCTGCGCTAAGGATACCACGCTCAATGGCTTTGGCCTTTACCGCCTCGACATCAATACCCGCGCCATCATCAGTGATCTCAATAACAACCATATTTCCCTGATTACTTGCTTTAAGGGATAGTGATCCCTGCTCACTCTTGCCGGAAGCAAGGCGTTTTTCGGGGGTTTCAAGACCATGATCCATGCTATTGCGCACACAGTGCATCAGTGGATCGAAGAGCTCTTCGGTAACAATTTTGTCCATCTCCGTCTCACCACCGATGATTTCAAGGCGTACATTTTTATGAAGATTTTTTGCTAAGTCGCGCACCAATCGGGGGAAGCGCTGGAAGACTTGATCGACGGGAACCATGCGGATTTTGAGCACAGCATTGTGCAACTCGCCGGTGGTTCGCGCAAGGTCGGTGGTGATAGAGCGGAATTTTGTCATTGTTGATTTAAATTCACTCTCGACACTATCAAACTGCCCTTGAAGTTCATTCATATTATTGGGTGAGGTAACAAATTTTTTCAGATCACTCAAAGAGAGCGTGCCATTTTGTACGTGGTCGAGTTGCTCCGAAAAGATCTCCAAGAAGGATTTAGACATGGCGTTAAGGTAGTTACGATAGGCATAGAAGTTATTGAGGGTGGAGTTAAATTGCCCAGATATCTGGTTGAACGTACCCTTGGTGATGACAATTTCGGAGACAAGGTTGAGTAAAACATCGATACGCTTACTGTCAACACGGATAATCTGCGCCTGTTCAACGGACTTTTTGGGGGCTGTGCGTTTGGCTGGTGCGTTATTGTTGGGGGCAGTGGTGGCGGGAACATTGCTGCTACTGGGTTCTTCTTCATGGGCAACTTCTTGTGGGACGGATTCTGGGGTGCCGGAGAAGGGAAGGTTGTCGATATTATGCACATCAATGCTTAGGGTTACGTCAGACATCATTGATTTCTTGGCAATCTCTTCCTCATTCATACTGGAGAGAATATAGTAGTCAACGAAGGGGAAGAATTGATCCTCATAGAGGCTGTCAAAGTCGGGGAAGGTGCGTAAAATTTGGCCGAATTTTTTCAAAAGGGCGAAAATTTGGATACCACCAACGGAATTCATGGGATTTTCTTCATCGAATTCGACACGTACGCGGTAAACTTTTTCGCCGTTGGTGGTGGTGCGAAGCATTTCGCGTAGCTCAACAAAGTCATGCTCGGTGACAGATGCAGAGGGACCACTCTGGGCGACGGCTTCTTGAGAAGAAGGCGCAGACGATGCCACGGGCGTGGGGGAAGCTTTGGGTTTGGTCTTGGGGGCATCTTTTTGGGCTAGTCGACGCAGACTCTCTTTGAGTTCGGAGACATCTTCTTGGTAGATGCTACCAGCCTTGCGCTCTTCGAGCATGGCCTTGATAACATCGACGCTACGCAAGATGGCATCGACAATTTCACTATTGGCGACAATTTTATCGGCACGAATTTCGTCTAGTAGATCTTCAACTGCGTGGGTAAATTCGGCGAGTTCGGTCATCT
Organism: Entomospira culicis; assembly: GCF_028748145.1. Classification (NCBI taxonomy): domain Bacteria; kingdom Pseudomonadati; phylum Spirochaetota; class Spirochaetia; order Spirochaetales; family Spirochaetaceae; genus Entomospira; species Entomospira culicis. The sequence continues at coordinate 258,950 of NZ_CP118181.1, forward strand.
GTACGGTGGCAGCACCACCTTTTACGGTGTGGGCAGCGCGAAAGATCTCATCTATGGCATCTTTATCCGAGGGATCGTCCTCCATGGCTAAGACATTCTGTTCTAATTTTTCTACTTGTTGTTCGGCTTCTATGTAGAAGACTTTTAATAAGTCATCATTGTCCGTGTCAAAGTAATCACTCATCCCTAATATCCCTCACTTAAACAGTTGTGGCTATATAGATTTTCTATTCAACATACTCTGTGATAGTTGCTGTATGCTAGGTCTTTACCACTATCGATCTTTATTCTAGCATTTTTAGCACCTTTTGATCTAGTCCTTCTAAGATTAATTATACTGCTAATATCGATTTTGTGGGTCAATAACTTTAAAAAAGTGGCTAATTTGGGGTAAATATGGTTGATTTGAAGATATTGACCCCATTTTAAAAAGTAAAAAAGATCTTTATGGTTGGCAATTAGGTGATGTTTCGTCTTCTTGATGGGGGATGTGGAGGTGCATGCGGTCGCGGGAGAGGAAGGTATTGGGGAAGATGCTTTGGGCTTCTTGGAGGAGTTTGGGTAATTCCCAGTCCATGTAGCGCGGGCTGTAGTGGATGAGACCCATCTGTTTGACCTGCGCATCTTTGGCGATCTGTCCGCTTTGTTTGGCAATCAGGTGATGTTTTTCTTGGGCGCTGGCAAGAAGCTCTTGGGTGAACATCCCTTCGCAAATGAGCAGATCGCTACCGAATACATCTTTGGCGATGCTTGGGTTATAGAGGGTGTCGGTAACAAACGAGATCTTGCGCCCCGATCGGGGTGCACCAATAACTTGGCTAGGTTTAATAGTCTCTCCAGCTTGATTTTCTACGCTCTGCCCACGTTGAAGCTTGCCCCATAGTGGTCCTTCGGGGATACCCAAAGCGCGTGCGCGGTCGGGGTGAAAAACGCCAGCACGAGGCTTCTCTTCGATGCTGTACCCCACACAGACGCGTCGATGATAGAGCGGAAAATTGCGCACCACATACGCTTCGTCCTCAAAAACGACTTCGCGTTGATAGGGGTCAATCTCGATAATCACAATCTGATAATTGATATACATATCTAGTGTATCGAGTTGCGCCTCCACATAGGCCTTTACTTTGGGTGGCCCAATAATATAAAGCGGTTCGTCACGATGCACCTGACTCGATAACATCAACATGCCAGGCAATCCGGTAATATGATCGGCGTGGGTGTGGCTAATAAAGATCGCTTTGATCTTTTTCCAGCGTAAATTGAGCTTCTTTAGCGAGATTTGGGTCGCTTCTCCGCAATCAAATAAGAGCAGATCCCCATCACGTCGCACCAGCATTGAGGTTAAGTGGCGATTGGGTAACGGCATCATGCCGCCACAGCCTAGAATAAAAACTTCCATATCTAAGTTGCGAGTATATCACAAAAGTCAATTTTATGCTATACTTTGTGTAAAGTTCTTATTTTACTGCGAGATAATTTACAGACATAGGGCATGACAAGGAGGTAACAGAATGAAAGTTGTCGTCATTGGTGGGGCAGGATATATCGGATCGCACGTGGTGCAGGCACTTTTGCAGGCCGGACATACGGTTAAGGTTTATGATAATCTTAGTACAGGACAAACAATCAATTATTTTGATGAGGCGCATAACGTTGAGGCGGACATCCTCGACTACCCTACGCTCGTTAAAGAGCTTACCGGCTACGATGCGGTTATTCACTTGGCTGCCTTTAAGGCCGTGGGCGAGAGCATGACGCACCCAGAAAAGTACAGTATCAATAACATTATGGGTACGCTGAATGTCCTCAATGCGATGAGCGCCCTTGGTATTACACGCATGGTCTTCTCCAGCAGTGCCGCTATCTTTGGCGAGGGCGACGGTACGCCTATCCAAGAGGATGCGCCCAAAGCTCCTACTAGCTACTATGGGTTTACCAAGTTGGAGATTGAGCGATTTTTAGCGTGGTACGATCGTCTTCGTTCGATGCGTTATGCTACGTTGCGCTACTTCAATGCTGCCGGCTACGATCCTAGCGAAACAATTCTTGGCTTGGAGAAGAATCCTGCGAATCTTATCCCCGTAATCATGGAGTGCGCGTTTGGCATCCGCCCTGAGTTGACCATCTTTGGTAAGGATTATCCCACCCAAGATGGCACCTGTATCCGCGACTATATTCATGTCAGCGATCTTGCTACGGCGCACGTCAAGGCATTAGAGTATATTGACCGTGAGGATAAGAGCGTTGCCCTGAATCTCGGCACGGGCATGGGCTTGAGCGTCAAAGAGATTTATGATCAAGCCGTTTTGGTACACGGTAAACCTATCCCCATGCAATATGGCGAGCGTCGTGCAGGTGATCCTGCGCAACTGGTGGCTTCGTCTAGTAAAGCGCAAGAGCTTCTGCATTGGCACCCCCAACACAGCACCCTTGATACCCTGATCACGTCAACCTATCAAGCGTATCGTCGCCACTACCCCCGTGCCTAAATCAAGCGCGCCAGAGTAAGAACAAGATGAATAAAAATACGTATCCGAGGAGGGATAGATGAGAGAGATTAAGATGGTTGCCATGGATATGGATGGCACAATTTTAAGCCACAATGACGACGGCGTTTATATTAGTAACAGCGCCAAAGATGCGATCCGTAAATTGAAAGAAGCTGGCATCAAAACCGCGATTGCCACAGGGCGTAGTTATGGACTGCTCAAAGATTTAATTGTTGAATTAGGCATGGAAGAAGATTATCACGTGATGTGCAATGGCGCTGCCACGCTTGCTCCTAGCGGTGAATTTATCAACCTACACGGGCTCCCCCATGATGCCTATCGTTTGTTGGTGGAACGTTTCAGCGCGAAGGAGATTCCCTTTGCCGTCTTTGATGCCGATCTCTCCTACTGTCTACCATACACCATGCACGCGCATGCGCACGCTTACCGTGAATCTATTGTTAAGGAAGATCTCTTAGCGATTCCTTATATCACCAAATTTGTGGTGGGCCCCTATAGCCACGCTGTCATCGAGGAGCTTACTAAGGATATTCCCATCTCCCTCGCGTTAAGTGTCTTTCAAGGGGTGGATTACGCCGAAATTTGGCCTCTCGGGCTACATAAGGGTACGGCGGTAGAGGCAGTGGCTAAGCTATACGGTATCGGCATTAACGAGGTGATGGCCTTGGGCGATGGTGGTAACGACACCCAGATGCTAGAGTACGTGGGCTGGGGCGTAGCGATGGGCAATGCTACCGATGATGTCAAGAGTTATGCCAACGCGGTAACCGATACGATCGACGAGGATGGTCTTGCTAAAGCCATCGATAAGTACGTCTTTAAGCGCGATTTTTCTTAAATAAAAGAGGCTTCTCCCCTGCATATGCTTGCGCGAGAGAAGCCTGATATCACCTACTGCCAGCGTTTGAGTTTGGGGAGGCTTTCGCGTAGACGTTGTTCAGCCTCTTCTTTGCTCAACTCTGGATGAACCTCGCTTAGATAGATGAGCGAGATACGCATCATTTGGTCTAGCGTTAGATCATGGATAAACGAACCATCTTTAAAACAGTGATGGCAATAATCCTCTGCCGACGATCCATCGTGATGCGTGCCATAGAACGATTTTTCTTCGCCCATCGGAATACCACAGCTTTGACAATAATTAGCAACCATTTTTTATCCCTCGTATTCTGCGTATATATATTTATTTTAATAGACTATCTTTATTTTGTCAATAAAAAGTTTCAAAAAAGGAGTTACTTTAGACGATGCGTTTGATCCATTTGTAGAGTTGTTCGCGGGTGAGCTCGATCCACAACGGGCGTCCGTGGGGGCAGAAGGGCTCGGCTAGGGCGAAGGTGGCTTTAATGAGGTCGATGGCACCTTGGTCGTCGAGGTATTCGCCTTCTTTGATGGCGTTGTGGCAGGCGATGGTGGCGTAGAGCGTCTTTTTGATACCTTTTTCGAGATTGAGTAGATACTCTTGCCAAAAGCTCAAGCTCTGCCCCAGACTGGGGCAAGAGAGCAGTTCGATATGCTCCTCATCGACTCCTTGAAACTCGATGCCCATCTCTTGAAGTTCTTCTTTCGCAAGGTTCATTAGGAGCATTTGGTCGGGGGAAACTTCTATTTTTAGTGGCGTGAGCAGTCGTTCCACCACTGGAGGCTGGGCGAGAATCTCTTCGAAACGGATACGTTCGTGGGCGGCGTGTTGGTCGAGGAGAAAGAGACTGTCGCCTTTCTCTACGAGGAGAAAAACGCCAAATACTTGCCCTAGGTAATACCAACTCTGGGTGATTCCGCCAGAAAGAGTGCTCTTTTGGGCAAGCAGTGGCTCAATGCTCGATGCGGTGAGAGAGACATGTGGTGTTTCTGCTTGAGGAGCATGTGAGTGTGCGGGATTGGCTTGTGGAGTGAGTCCTAAAAAATCGGCAATGTTATCCCCCGCAATGATGCGCGAATAACTTTTAGGATGGGAGGCATTTCCCTGTGCCTTGCCTTTGGGTGGAGTTGCCAACCACGCTTCTTGGTGGGAGAGATCGGGGAGCGGGTTGACTATCGGTGGAGTGATGGGGCGAAAGAGCGAACTCTCGTGGATGGTGGGCTGGAATGTAGCGAGTTTTTGGATGAGTAATTGGGTGATGGCGCGATGAATTAGCGGAAGGTTGGTGAATTTAGCCTCACGCTTGGCAGGATGAATATTAAAATCGACCAGATCAGGACGAATCTGTACAAAGATAAAGCCAGAAGGAAATTGTCCACCCGGTAAGAGCTTGTCGTAGGCGTGGAGCACGGCTTGCACGGGGGCATACTCCATGATGCGTCGGCCATTGGCGTAAAAGTGGATATAGCGCTTATCGGTGCGGTGCAGATGAATCGGGCTACTGATAATCTGGAGGCTAAAGCCTTCGTCGGTGGACTCTTCGCGAAAGCTGACGAGGGGATCTTGCCCAAGTTGTTGGGGATAGAGACCCACAGCGCGCGCGGCAAGGCTCTGGCTGGGTAGCTGAAGCTTCTGTTTTCCGTCGAGAAAGAGCGTAAAGCCGATCTGCGGATGGGCGAGTGCCTTTTCGTAGACCACTTGGGTCGACTCTCTGGCTTCGGCGGTGCTACTTTTGAGAAAGCGTTTACGGACAGGAATGGTGTAAAAGAGTTCTCGCACGCGGATGGTGGTTCCTACAGGATGGGCCGATGGTTTAATGCTCTCGACCACACCATCGTGGGCAAGGAGTTGATGAGCATCGCTTTGGGCATGCTTGCTGGTGATCTCTAGTTTAGCGCAGGTTGCCAAGCTAGCCAGCGCCTCGCCACGAAAGCCCAGTGTTTGAAGACGATCGAGATCTTCGACACGCTGGATTTTACTTGTCGCATGGCTGACAATGGTGAGGGGAAGGTCGTCGGGTAAGATGCCAAGCCCGTCGTCAATGATGGTGATCTCTTCGATACCCCCGTGTTTGAGATGGATGGTGATCTGTTTGGCTTTAGCGTCGATAGCGTTATCGATGAGTTCGCGCAGGGCACTGGCTGGGCGCTCGATCACTTCACCGGCAGCTAGTCGGCGTGCCTCATGAGCGGGTAGCAACTTGATCTGGTTCATGCGATACATTATAAATAAAATTCGTAAATTCGCCTAGTGGGATCTATACTTTTTGCAAAAAAATTTGTAGAATAGGGGTATATGAAACCAAAACGACTCCCAATCTATAAGCATCGAGAAGAAATTCTATCGATTCTCAAGGAACATGCCGTTGTCATCGTGGAGAGCCCCACGGGTAGTGGCAAAACGACACAACTTCCCATTATTTTGCATGAGGCCGGCTATAGCGACCTCGGTGTTATTGGGGTAACCCAGCCTAGGCGTATTGCCACGTTAGGTGTTAGCGATTTTATCGCCAAGCAAGTGGGTGTTACCTTGGGTGAATTTGTCGGTTATAAAATGCGATTTGAGGATCACACCTCTAAGCGCACCCGCATCAAAATTATGACCGACGGTACGTTACTCCAAGAGCTCAAGACCGACCCCCTATTAAGCGAGTATACCATTTTGATGATAGATGAGGCGCATGAGCGTAGCCTCAATATCGACTTTATCCTCGGGTTAATCAAACAGATTTTGAAAAAACGTAGCGATCTCAAAGTGATTATCTCTTCGGCAACACTCAACGTACGCGCCTTTTCGGAGTATTTCGATCGCGCACCAGTGGTCTCGTTGGATACGCCGACCTATCCGGTAACGGTTATTTATGATCCGCCTGAAAACGACACCGAAGAGGCGCTCATCGCTAAGATTGTCCAGCGCGTAGAGACCGTTATCACCACTGATCGCAAAGCAGGGGATATTCTCATCTTTTTACCGGGTGAGCGCGCCATTAAGATCTGTATGCAGGCGCTAGCCCAATTGCCCATCAGCAAGAAGCTTTGGATGCTCCCTCTCTATGGCATGCTCGCCAAAGAGGAGCAGGAGCGCGTCTTTCTCAAGAGCCCTTTTGGTAAGCACAAGGTGGTGATTGCGACCAACATAGCCGAGACTTCCATCACGATTGATGGTATTCGTACGGTGATTGATTCGGGGTTGCACAAGGAGAATATCTATAATCAGCGCACCTACACCAATAGTTTAGAGCAAGATTTAGTCAGTAAGGCTGCTGCCGATCAGCGTAAAGGGCGCGCCGGACGCACCGCTGCCGGTACGTGTTATCGATTGTATAGCAAAGAGGCCTTTGCGCATCGCCCCCACTACGGCACGCAGGAGATCTTTCGTACTGATTTGAGCGAGGTGGTCTTACGGATGGCGGGGCTGGGCGTGAAGAATTTCTTGGAATTCGACTTTATTGATAAGCCATCCAAAGCAGGCGTTGCCAGTGGCTTAGAGACGCTCACCTTGCTTGGCGCGGTGGATGAGGCGTATCAGATTACCTCAACGGGGCAGATGCTTTTACAACTTCCTCTCTTGCCACGCCATGGGCGTATTTTGGTGCATGCGTTGCTCCACTATCCGCAAGTGTTAAGCGAGTGTGCTACCGCGTGTGCTTTTTTGAGTAGTAATAATCCTTATCTCTTTCCCTTGGGCGAAGAGATAGAGGCGCGCGAGGCGCAACGGCGCTTTCAGCATGAACAGGGCGATTTTATGGGCTATCAATTGCTCTATAATGCCTTTGAGGCGACGGATAATCCAGAGGAATTTTGTCAGGTAAATTACTTGGATTTACGTACCATGCAAGAGATCCGTAATGTGAAGCGTCAGTTAGAGGAGATTCTCCACGCCATGGGTGCGGTGATTGGGCAAGGGGGTAGCTACAAAGAGTATATGAGCTGTTGTATGGCTGGGTTGGTACAATTTATCTGTGTGCAAACGGGGCAAAATGTCTACCGTAGCCTCACCGCCGATCGTATTATGATTCACCCTGGATCGTACATGTTTAAGAAGGCATCGCCCTACATTTTGGCTGGGGAGATTGTCAAGACGACACGCATGTATGCTCGTAGTGTGGGTAAGATTGAGCGTAGCTGGATAGAGGAGCTTAGCCCTGAACTTTGGCAGTCGCTGGGTGCCTACGCCAAGAAACCTTCGTCTAGTCGGGAGAGTGCGAAGTTTGATAAAAAAGCCAAAGGCGCTAACTCCGCCAAAGATAAACCGTTAGGCGTGAGCGTGGGAAAACTCTTCTATCCTTTAGAGAAGGGCGCTAAGGGGAAAAAGGCGACGGTCAATCTCGATGGGCAAGCCATCTGGCAGGAGAGCCGTGGCAAGCATGCCCCTGAGGTGGTGATCCATTTGCCTAAGGGCAGTAAAGCCACGCTATTACTAGGCGATAATCTGCAGATGAATGGCTTGAATCCTACATTGGCGGTTGCTTTAGCGAGCATGGAATCGCCTAAAAAGATGGTCTGTAAGCAGTGCGATAAGTATCCGAATTTCACTCCTCAAGCGGGTGAAGCTTTAGTGCACTTTCTCCAGCAGGCGCAAGATATCGGTAAACTTGTGGTTAGCCGACGGGGTCAAATATTGGGCTTCTTGGCGCTGATGCAAGATCAAAAAGGGCGCTTTTACTTTAAACCGATCCTCAAATTTACGCTCTTTGTGCGTCATACGCAAGAGGTGTTGGAGCTCTTGGACGATATGAATCTGATGGGAGAAGGCGAAGAAGCATCACGCTTATTGAATCAAGCATTTGAACGCCTAACTCGTTTTGCTGAATTGGTTTAATGATTATTCATTTTAAGAGTTTTGTGTAAAATCGAAGAGGGCAAGCAGGCGGTGGGGTTGGGCAAAGCTCTTACTGCCTGCCACATCGAAGGCGTGGAAGTAATCTTGCACAGGATAGCTCTCGAGGAAGGCTTGAATGGCTTGCGCTTCTTCTAGGCTGTAGGCGGGAATGTAGGCATGAAGTGCTTGATTGGCGTGAATGTCCCGGGTAACGATGATCGGTCGCATGATGTAACTGCCCATCGCCTGCCAGACAACCTTGTAGGGTGCGAAGGTATAGCTATTAACCCCTAATAGGACATAAAAATCGGCACGTTTCATGTAGCTTTTAAGCATAATTCCCTTTCTACTGGTTAGTTGTTCTTTCACACGTAAAAGGTAGGTGTAGGCGCTGGGGTAGTTATGTTCTAGCTCTTTTTGCGAGAGGATCTGTCCATCTTCGGGGTGATAAGGCAGAAAGATCCAGCGATAGGGCTCAAAGTGATCTTCTTTGAAATTTTTTGCGGTTAAGAGCGGGTGGACGAGCGCTTTCGGGAGGATGACCTCGTGGTGGACGTTACTCACTTGCACATGTTCGTCATCGATCACTTGGTAGTGTTGAAAGATGAAACAGCTATTAGCTCCTGATGTGTTAATGCCTTGTCTGGGACGCTGTTGGGGCTTGAGGGGGAATGGTTCGGGAGTGATTTGGGTATTAGGCCAAGGTTGTTCGCGCCAATGATTGGCGGTAACGGGTTTTTTGTAGTAGTGTCGGCTGGGTGGATTTTCGGTCATGTAGAGAAGGCCGTAGTCGCAAGAGATGGGAAAGACCTTGAGGTTGGAGAGATTATAGTACCACTGTGGCTGAAGTATTGGGGAATTTCTGGGGATAAAGTTGCGCCACGGAGCGTGGGCTGCCGAGGTGAGCAGTGAGTGGGGAATAAAGGCTAAGAGTTGTCGTTTTTGTGGAGGCCAGCGATCGAGGCTTACGGCGAGAGCCAGCGCCGAGAGATCGACGTGGGAGCCCCCCATGATAAAGGAGCTGGTGTTTACCAAGTCGTAGTGAATGAAGAGCGGTTTGAGTTGGGCTTGGCGCTCGGGGCTAAGGCTACCGAAGGTGATCCATGGGGGATTGGTAAAGAGGATGTCGATGGTGAGCTCTTTGTGGCAGAAGAAGGTGTCGGTAACCATAAAATTCTCAGCGATAAATGTGAGTTGCCGATCCTCTATGAATCGCTTAAAGGTGTTGATGTGCATCACTTGCCAATCGAAACCAAAGAGGCGATGGATAGGGATCTCGGCGACGGGGATATTATCTTTAATCGCAAGGTCGATGAGCGCCAAGAGCAGTGCGCCTTCGCCCATAAAGGGATCAAGGACAGAAGCACCATCGAGCCAAGCCTGATAGATGCCACTGGTTTGCGCGGCAAATTGCGCCCAATAGCTGGGCGTGAAGACCTCGCCGATGTTAGGGTGAATAGATACGTCCATGGGCTTCTCACTTTACACAAAATGATCTACAATAGGGGTAGAATTGCCTTAATAATACTCATAATGAGGGGCTATGACAAGCGACTTAGAGGAGAAAAAGAGAAATATGCCAAAAATTATACGGGCCAAAAGCATGGGATATTGTATGGGCGTAGAGCGCGCAGTGCGCATCGCCGAGGAGAATATTGGGCAGGATAAGAGCTTGCGATCGTTGGGCTTGTTGATCCATAATGAGATCGAGAATCAACGTTTGGCGGGCTTAGGGTTGGGGATGAGCGATCTTGAGACATTGGCCCAGACGGGCGAAGGCGATCGTTTACTAATTCGGGCACATGGTTTAGATCCGCAAGTGCGTGCAAGCTTGGAGAAGCGGGGCTATCAACTCATCGATGCGACGTGTCCTTTGGTGGTGATGAATCAAAAAGATGTGCAAAAAGCGCGCGAGGCGGGCTATCATGTGGTGATTGTGGGGAAGAGCGAACATGCCGAGATCATTGCGATGCGTGGCTTTGCGGATCCAAAAAAGTTGAGCGTGATTGGATCGGTGGCAGAGGCGAGCGCCTTGGATATTGATGCGCAGGAGATCTTTGTCTTGTCGCAGACGACCCTACGCCCCGATCTCTTTAACGAGATTAAAACCGAACTTGCCAAGCGTTATCAATTGAAGGAATTTCGCCCATCGATCTGCCCTGCCACGCAAGATCGCCAAAAAGCCGTGAAGGAGCTGGCGAAAGAGGTTGATGCCATTGTCGTGGTGGGCGACAAGAATAGCGCCAACACCAAGGGCTTGGTGGAGAGTGCAGAGGTTGCAGGCGTGGCCGCTTACTTGGTGAGTCAGGCGAGTATGTTAGACTTGGGTGCACTGCAACATTATGAGCGCATCGGGCTGACCGCTGGCGCGAGCGTTCCTAGTTATCTTATCGACGAAGTAGAGGCTTCTTTGCGCAACTTGTAGAGCTGATAAAAAAATCGTTTGCAAAAAACCCAAAGAGGTGCTATAATGGTATCTAGTAGGGATGAGCTAGATAATGGAAGGAGAAATGTATGGAATTAGAAAAAAATGGCTTTTTATACACCGACGAAAAGGTGGATCCGGTGGGGGTATACGACTTATTGTTGCAGGGAAATATGCTCAATAACCGTAGCCAATACTTAGTAGAGGAGTCGTTACGGCACTCTTATTGCCTTTCGGTGTACGATCGTAATAAACTAGTGGCCTTTGCCCGTGTACTTTCGGACTACGGCTCGGTAAGCATCGTGCGCGATGTGATCTTGTTACCTGACTATCGCCACAAGGGAATTGCGCATCAGATTTTTGATCTGTTGACGAATTCGGAACTCTTTAAGCGCACCAACTTAATTTTATGGTCTCGCTTAGACGTACCGTTTTACCATGAGTTTGGCTTTAGACAGTTGAATCGTAAGATTTTCCTAAAGCCATCGATTCTAGAGCAGAAGTAAAATTTTATTAGATTTTCATCAATATTTAGTCTTACTCTTCTTGCCAAAAAATGCATTATCGTATAAAATAATGGGCGATGGAGGGCGAGACTAAAATTTATGAGCAATAGAAAATATGTCTTTGTTACTGGTGGCGTAGCTAGCAGTTTAGGAAAGGGAGTCGCCGTGAGTAGCTTGGGCGCACTCTTGGAGGCGCGAGGTTATCGGGTCTCTTTGCAGAAGATCGATCCCTATCTGAACATGGATCCTGGTACGATGAGCCCTTACGAGCATGGCGAGGTGTATGTTACCGAAGATGGCGCGGAAGCGGATTTGGATTTGGGTAATTATGAGCGCTTTACTACGGGGCAGGTGCGTCGTAAAAATTCGATGACCACTGGTCAGGTGTATATGTCGGTGTTGGAGCGCGAGCGTCGTGGCGATTACTTGGGCAAGACGGTGCAGATCATCCCCCATATTACCGATGAGATCAAAAATCGTATTCGCTTATGTGCACAAGAGAATGAGAGCGATATCCACGTGGTGGAGGTTGGCGGTACGGTTGGCGACATTGAGAGTGTTCCTTACTTGGAGGCGATTCGTCAATTTACGCGCGATCAAGGGGTAGAGAATGTTGCCTATGTGCACCTTACCTTAGCTCCGCACCTTTCGGCAGCCGACGAGGTGAAGAGTAAGCCAACGCAACACTCGGTGAAGGAGCTGATGAAGAGCGGAATCCATCCGCAGGTGATTGTGGTGCGCAGTAATATGCCCTTGCCGATGGAGGTTCGAGCGAAAATATCGCTCTTTTGTGATGTGGAGGAGGCTTCGGTTATCTCGGCGTATAATGCGCCTAACTCTATCTACCAGATGCCAGAAATTTTTGCCAAAGAGGGCTTCGACACGGCGGTATTAAAGGCGTTACATTTGGCTACTGATACGCCTCGGGATATGCAGAAGTGGCAGGAGATTGCTAAGGCATTCCGTAAGACGAATCGTCAGTTGGTGAGCATTGCGGTGGTGGGCAAGTATATTAGCCATCAGGATGCGTATAAGTCGGTTTATGAGGCACTTGAGCATGCTGGGTTGGCGGTGCGCGCGGAGGTGCAGTTACTTTTGATTAATGCCGAAGATATCGAGTCAGGTGATGAGTTAAGCTGGCAGATCCTCAGGGCCGGACACGGAATTTTAATTCCTGGTGGCTTTGGCGAGCGTGGGGTGGAGGGTATCATTAAGGCAATTGGTTTTGCGCGTGAAAATAATATTCCGCTCTTTGGTATCTGTTTGGGTATGCAGTGTTTAGCTATCGAATTTGCCCGATCACAACTGGGCTGGAGCGACGCACACTCTACTGAATTTAACGAAGAGACAGCATATCCGATTATCGACATCATGGAAGAGCAGAAGCAACAGCATAATATGGGTGGCACGATGCGTTTGGGCAGTTTTCACACGCAGATTACGCCAGATAGTCTTGCACATCAATTATATCAAGAGAGCGATATTTACGAGAGACATCGCCATCGCTACGAATTTAATAATGCATATCGCACCGAATTTGAGGCCAAAGGCATGCGCTTTTCTGGCATCAACCCCGAGTTGGACTTGGTGGAAATTATGGAGCTTCCTAGCCATAAATGGTTCTTGGCGGGGCAGTTTCACCCTGAGTTCAAAAGTAAACCGTTTGCGGTGCATCCACTCTTTAAGGGCTTTGTCGAGGCAAGCCTTGCCGAAAAAGTCTCGCGTAGCAAGGAGTAGTAATTGACTTTTTTATCAAGATTGGTTACAATGGTAACATCTTTAGGATAGAAGATAAGCGTTCATAGCTCAACCGGATAGAGCAATTGCCTTCTAAGCAATAGGTTGGGGGTTCGAGTCCCTCTGGACGCGTGGTTGGCTGATGCGTTGGCATGCTTTGTGATTTTTTGTTATCTCATGTTAGACAAAGGAGATATTCCAATGCGAGTATCATTAAGTGTTACCCTCGAGAAGGGCGAGAACAACGAACAGCTCATCAGCGCGCACTTTGATGTGGATGACAATATTGTCAACCTAGATAAAGAGACCTACCACATGCTCTTGAGCGCAGTAACCAGCCAAATGCTGATGCTTAAAGCAGCCGAGACGCAAGCGATTGTGGTTGATTCCTTAAAAGAGTCTTTACAAAATGGGATTAATGGCATTATCGTTGCATTTGAAAAAATGGCACAAGCAGTTCCTCAAGAGCGCTTTGACGCTGCCATTGCTGCCGCCCACGCGCGTATGAGAGAAGAACGTACTCCCCCAGAAGCGTAGGGTAGGTGTATGTCTTTAGGCTTTTTGATACGTCGATATCTACTTAGCGACTACACGCGTCTCTTTGCGATGATGCGCTTGGAGGACGATTGGCACGGTTATACCGATCCCTTAACGGCAGAGCGCTACCAACGTGCGCTTGAAAGTTCCATTGTGTATGTCGCGATTCTTGATCATCATATTGTAGCTTACCTACGCGCTCGAGATGATGATGGCTTTGGGCTCTACATCTATGATCTTCTTGTGCAAAAAGAGTTTCGTGGTCATCAGTTGGGCAAAATGCTTATCGAAGAGCTGGCGCGCGATTACCCTAATGGCACTATCTATGTGATGAGTGATGTGGATGTTTACTATCACAAACAAGGTTTTACTCAGCGCGAGGGATCGATTTTGGTGGTGCGTGATGCATAAAGTTTTTCCCTTCATGTTACGATGATTTACTAGGCGGGGGTGAGTCATGGCACGGTCTTTTTATGAAAAATTACAAGGGTTAAGCAAAGGCAACAAGCAGGCTAGCGAAGAGGATGTGAAGGATGCGTATCTTGCCTTTTTGAAGTTACGCAGTAGCGAGTACACCAAAAATTTAATCGATATCCGCATTAATGGCGATAAAATTTGGGTAGAAGCCAAGGCTGGCGAGGTGGCGTTGGACGTGATGTTTGCGCAGAGCTTGCATTATGTGCATCAGGCGCTGGTTAAGGGCGAGCACTTGCCCTCGTTTTTGCTGGTGATCGATCAGGCAAAGGTGGGGATTCTCCCCTATGCGAACATTCAACGGGCGTTTGAAGAGATGCATACGGTTATTGGTTGGGGCAAGAGCGCAAGCGACGTTAAGGCCTTGAGTAAGGCAGACTTTGCCAAAATCCAAGAGCTTATCGCCTATCATATCATTGCATTTTACTTTAAATACGAGGGCGAGGAGCAGAAATTCCTTGCGACATTTGATGAGATCAAAAAGAGTAATCAACTCACCCGCACTGATATTATCCCCGATAATTTGGATGAGGCGTATGCCTCGTGGGCGCTTTTGGTGGGAGAGCATTTGCGTTTAACGGTTGTCCCCGAGGGCGAGAGCGCCGTCTTGGCCGAGAGCGAATTGACCTTTCTCTTTTATGCCGATTTGATGCACGATGGCAAGAGTGCGAGTGTCTACCAAAAAGAGCTTCCTGCATCGGCGAGGTTGGTGTTTCTCGATGGGCAAAAGATCTTTTTATTTGATAATAATAGGAGAGAGGCGAAGGTAACCAACGAGGAGTCCTATCAAATTTATTGGAACCGTTGGCAACGTCCGCCCAAAGAGCAGTATCGCGATCAATTAATTTCCCGACGAGACGCCCTGATGCCCTTAGGCGAGCGTCGTTACGACGGGGAATTTTATACCCCACTAAAGTTTGTAAAACAAGCCTACGCCAAACTAGCCGAGATTCTGGGCAAAGATTGGCAGAATGAATATATCGTGTGGGATATGGCCTGTGGTACGGGTAATCTGGAGCAGATTCATGAGAAACCGCGCAACTTGTTTCTAAGCACGCTCAAGCAACGCGAGGTGGATATTATGAAGCTCAATGCAAAGAATAGCGAGCGCTATGCCAAGCTTCAAGAGGCCACCATCTGGCAGTATGACTACCTCAATGACGATGTGCAACCCGATGGCACGATTGCCTATACCGATTATGATCACTCCTTTAACTCACGCACGGGCGAGAAGATTCTCGGCGCACGTAAATTCCCCAAAGAGCTTGAGGAAGCTATCAAAGCCGGTAAAAAGATCGTGGTGCTGATGAACCCACCCTACGGCGAGGCAGGAACAACCTTGAGTTTTGATAGCAAGGCCGGCATCGCCAAAGAGAAGGGCGTGGCTAAGTATATGATGAAAAAGGAGTGGGGCGCGGCCAGCAACGAGTTGTACGCCCAATTTTTAGTACGCATCCAAAAAGAGATGCCACACGCGATTATCGCCATGTTTAGTAAGGTAAAACATATTAATTCGCCTAATTTTGAGCGCTTTAGAGAGCAGTGGCAGGCTAAGTATCTGGGTGGATTCGTCTTCCATAGTCGCAACTTTGATACTGTTGACGGAAGTTATCCTATTGCCTTTTTGATGTGGGATTTAGGCAAACCCCAGCCGATTACAGAGATTGTTTGCGATGTCTTAGATACCGATATTAAGGATGCCGAAGGGGCAATTAGCAGTAAAGAACAAAAAAAGTTCTTTAACCAACCTAAAGAGACCTATCTTAATAAATGGATTGACCGACCCAAGGCTAATCCGAATCTTCCTCGTGTTGTGCCTTTAAAAAATGCTTTAAAAGTTTTTACGGCTAATTTTATTCCATTAACATATTGGAGTGATAATGCGATAGGATATATTTTTGCAGATGCAAACGATTTTCAAAATGCTGGGCGTGGTACAACGCTTTTTAGTTCTCCGTATGGGAAAGGTCATGGCTTTTATGTCAACCCAGATAATTTGCATCAGGCGGCGGTGGTTTTTGCAGTGCGCCGAGCGATTCGGGGTACGTGGCTCAATGATCGGGATCAATTTTTGCAACCCACCAAGCCCTTAACCAAAGAATTTGAATTAGATTGTTTGGTTTATATGCTCTTTAATGGTTCCAACTTAAGTGCAGGTGCAAGCAAGCTTGTGTATCAGGGGCAGGCGTACACCTTAGTCAATCACTTCTTCCCGTATTCCCCCAGTGATGTAGGCGGTAGCAAGCTGGAGAGTTACTTTATGGTTGATTATTTGGAGGCAAATCAAGCCTACATCAGCGCACAGGCGCAGGCGGTGCTAGAGGCGGGCAAGTGGATCTATCAGCAGTACTTTAAAGAGTATGCCAACTTCTCCCCCAAAATTTTAGACGAGTACAAGCTAGGGCGTAGCGACGTGGGTTGGTATCAAATCAAGAACAGCTTGAAGCAGTATAAGGGCGGTAAACAACAAGATGCTTACAGCGCCATGCTAGAAGAGCCTTACAAGGCGCTCACGGTAAAGCTAGCCGATGCTATCTATCACTTTGGCTTTTTACGCTAAGGTAGATTACAACAGAAAAATAGACCCTCGGCACGTTGCTTAATGTCTATTTTTGTTTATATTCTTTGAGAAAATTTAAGTAATGCTCAATGGTGGCAGCTAGCGTACCATGTGCACTGGTCTGATTAACTTTCTCAAAATGAGGGGAAGCTCTTAAGATGCGGTTGGCTTCAATAACATCTGCATAAGATTTGTATTGATAAAAATTGGGTAAAATTTCTGTGGAAATGGCGCTAATAACTTCTTTTTTCTTGAGATAATCAAGATACATTGAAATAGTTGTTAAAGACAACTTACCTTCTCCGCTTCGTCTTTCTGCGGTTTTTAAGTATTTAGCATAAGCTTCTTCTCGTTCTTTAGGGCTTAAATTAGCAAATTCACTCATGTATATCCATCCTTTTTGATTAAAAATAAAAAACTCCAGGCAATAGCGTGTATCACTTGGAGCTTCAATTTTTGTGCCGAGAACGGGACTTGAACCCGTACAGCCTTGCGGCCGGGAGATTTTAAGTCTCCTGTGTCTACCATTTCACCACCTCGGCAACACGTCTATTAGGATACTCGATCTGGTAAAAAAAGTCAAGGTGTTGACTGGTTATTTATCGATATTTAATTTCTTGTGCATCATATCGGCTACCACCTTGGGCGCCATCGAGGTGATATCGCCCCCCAACAGCGCAATCTCTCTTAGTGCCGAGGAGCGCAAGATGGCGTACTTACCGGCGCTGGGCATAAAGAGCGTCTCCACTTGGTCGTTTAGCTGATAGTTGTAGAGCGCCTGTTCAAACTCGTTGGCAAAGTCGCTCAAGGGGCGCACGCCTCGGATAATCGTCTGGATATGATGTTGACGCGCGTACTCCACCACGAAAGTGCTCCACGTGATAACCGTGACGTTGGGCAGATCTTTACAGAGTTCTTGCATCATAAAGAGGCGATCCTCGTCGCTAAAGAAGGATGATTTGTTCGGATTTACCGCGATGAGGACGTGCAAGCGATCAAAAATCGCTGCCGATCGTTGGATCAAATTGAGGTGTCCGTAGGTGGGTGGGTCAAAGCTCCCAGGAAAAATTGCGATGCTCATGCCTATACCATGGCATATTCGCCGAAAAAAATCAAGATATTTATCAAAATTTAGCTAAATTTTGCGTTTAGGGTTTTGACATTTTTTGCAAGAGATAGTAAACTTAACGTTGTAGTGATCCGTTTAATAGAAGTAGGAGATGTCTATGAATAGAAGAGTAAGTTTGTTAATGATCTTTTTGGCGGTGTTGAGTCTTGGCGCTGTGGCCAGTACCAAGAGTGATGTGTTGATGCGTCAGGCACGTAGCGACGATCGTCTACAGAAAATCGATCTCTTACGATCGTTTGAGAATGGCGATATCGGTGTCGATAGCGAGAGCATCAAGGCCTTGGGTGTCTTGGCTGGTATGGGTACGGTATGGCGCGATCACACCTCCCGCTCCACCGATTACGCCGATGTGCGCGCTGGTGCAATGACTGTTTTAGGTAATAGTGGTATGGATGAAGCACGAAAAATCGTCTTCGAGGCGATCGATCTCGAGACTCATCCTATGGCATTAGTCGCTGGCTTTGAGGCTATCGCGAACTTAGGTGCTGGCGACAGTGGTCTGCTTGCGCTACGCGTGTTAAATGATGCTATGCTTCGTAACATGGCACGCACCAGTAACAATAGCGTCGCTGATGAGTATCTCAAGGCAATGGAGAAGGTGGCGAGTTCTTCTGATCCTGACCTTCAGACCATCGAGGTGCTTACCATGCTTAGCCAAGGTCGCGGATTCAGCCAAGACATTCGCTCTCGTGCGAACACCATGCTTAAGGGCTACTGGTAGAAAACATTTCTTATGCCTTAACGAAAAGACCTTTTCTAAAGGTCTTTTTTGTTGTATAATAGAAGCATCTAGGTGGTAGGAGTGGCTATGAAACAAGGGATAGTGCGCGTATGGTTTGTGCTGGGCGTGAACATGTTATGGTTGATAAGTAGCTGTGCCACGCAGTCGATGGAGAGTGAGATTGAGCAGATTTTGAACGAATATAGCGCAACCTCCAGCCACGGGCAACGCATCGCGCACCTGACAACCTTATCCGAATCCCAACTTTGGGCGCTCTTGGTAGATGCCAGTGAGGGGCATCACTACGATCGTGGCTTAGCGATTGCGGTGCAATTGCTCGAATTTCAGCCAGAAAACGACTCCATTTACCATGAGATGGGCTACTTTTTAACCCAAAAAAATCGCATTAATCCTGCCATTGCCATGTTCCAAAAAGCAATCTATCTCAATAAAGAGAACCACGCAGCGCATTACAATTTGGGTGAAATTTATCTATCGCAACGCAAGTTAAGTCAAGCACAGGCGATGCTAAAGCAAGCGCATCTCATCGAGCCTGAAGAGCATCTCTATGCAATTCAATTAGCTAAACTCTACGTCATGCAACACTATTATGAGGTAGCATTGGTGCTTTATCTCGATATTATCACCCAGATAGAGTCGGGGAAAATTGCTTTGCATGCTGTCAGTCAGGCGGAGTATGTGATGTTTGTCGATGTCTACTACGATACGGCGTTGGTCTATCTACATGGAAAAGATGATGCCACACAGGCAGATGTTTATCTCAAAAAATACGAGGCGCTTATGCCTGATGACGATGATGCGCGGGTGCTTCGGCTACAAATTGAGCAGCGATTGACGGGAGGTAAGGAATGAGAAGGGCATGGTTTATTGCGTTGATATGGAACTCTGTTGTGCTTATGTCGGGCTTTGCCAATGAGCCTATCGAGCCTATCGAGCGCATAGAGCTTGCTAGAGAGGCTTATCGTGCTGGTAATTACGCGCAAGCCGATCGCCTCTATCGGGATGTGGTGCGCTTTGCGCCAGATGTGGCGCGTTATCGCTTTGAGCATGGCATGGTCTACGTGGCGCTCAAGCGCTGGACGATGGCTAAGAGTAGTATGGAGCGTGCAATCGCGCTCGACCCAGAGCATCTCTTGGCACACTATAATTTAGCGCAGATTCATCTACAAATGCGTAAGCCCGCATTAGCGAAGGCATCTTACCAGCGCGCAATCGCACTGCGTCCAGACTTTGTCCCTGCCTATATCAATTTAGCTAACCTCCTACTCAAGGAGAAAGCTTATGACGAGGCTCAAGCGCTTTACCAAGCGGTGGTAGCTCTTGATTTGGGCGTTGCCGATGCCTATTTGGGTATAGCGATTAGTGCCTTTTATTTGGATGATTTTGTTATGGCAGAAGAGTATATCGAGCAATTTATCCTTCAGCGTCCACGTGATGCGCGCGGTTTACACTGGCAGAAAATTATCGCTGATGCCCTGCAGACACCAGCGATGGAGGATGAGATAAATAATTAAATTATCTCACTATTTACGTATTTATTAAGGTTTGCGTTGGTACTCCCGATTGAACTTGAGGATGTGGTGGACAAGATCATTTTTGGAAATACGTACTTGCTCCATCGAATCTCTAAAGCGCAAGGTAACGGTGTTGTCCTCTTTGGTTTGATGGTCGACAGTGATGCAGTAGGGCGTACCGATCTCGTCCATACGACGATAGCGACGGCCAATTGCTCCTGATGCGTCGTACTCCACATTGAAGACATCGCGTAACTCTTGGGTGAGCTCTTGGGCGATGGTGTCCAACCCTTCTTTCTTCATTAAGGGGAAGATTCCTGCCATTATCGGTGCGATGTTAGGATGAAAGTGCATCACTACGCGATGATCGCCGATGGTGCCATCCTCATTCATCGTGAGCGTCTGCTCTTCATAGGCATCCATCAGGGTGATGAGCACCGAGCGGGTGAGACCAGCGCTGGTCTCGATGACGTAGGGTAGGTACTTTTCGTTGGTGATGGGATCTTGGTAGTGGAGCTTTTTTCCACTAAATTCTTGGTGTTGACGCAAATCAAAATCGCTACGATCGTGCAACCCTTCTAACTCTTCCCAGCCAAAGGGGTAGTGATACTCAATATCATAGGCGTCGACGGCGTAATGGGCGAGTTCGTCTTTGCCATGTTGATGGAAGCGGAGGTTTTCGGGCAGAATACCTAGGTTTTGGTGATAGTAGTTCAGGCGTTTGGTCTTCCACGCTTCGAGTTCCGCGAGGTCGGTGCCGGGTTTCACGAAGTATTGCATCTCCATCTGCTCAAATTCGGCGGTGCGGAAGATGAAATTTTTGGTGGTGATCTCGTTACGGAAAGCCTTACCTACTTGGGCGATGCCAAAGGGCACGCTCTGGCGGGTGGTATCGACAACATTTTTAAAGTTGACAAAAATTCCTTGCGCGGTCTCGGGGCGAAGGTAGACGGCACTATCGTCGGCATCGGCAACAGGCCCCATGTGGGTCTTAAACATGAGGTTGAACTGGCGTGGATCGGTGAGTTCGCCCTCGCAGTTGGGGCACTTTTTGTTGGCAATCGCGCTCGGGTCAATTTTATCAGCGCGAAAACGTTGCTTACAGGCTTTGCAGTCTACCATCGGATCGCTAAAATTATCCACATGCCCCGATGCCTTCCAGACGGTAGGGTGCATCAAAATGGCAGCATCTAACCCGACAATATTAGCATGCGATCCTACCATACTCTTCCACCAGGCCTGCTGAATATTGCGTTTAAGCTCTACACCTAAAGGGCCATAGTCCCACGTCCCATTAAGACCGCCGTAAATTTCCGAACCTTGGTAAATAAATCCTCGACGTTTACACAGGCTAATAAGCTTATCCATGCTCGCGCCATAGCTGTTGGTTTGGGTGTGAGGATTAGGGCTTTTTTTCTCTTTTGCCACGTTTGTTGTACTCCTTTCCTTATCTTAATGGGGTAATGTGATAGCATTTTGTCTCATTTTGTGCTAAATTAATAAGATGATAGACGATTTTATCCTTTTTGAAAAGACCCTAGCGTGCTTTTGCCTTGCAATTTTGTGCCGGGTATTGTACAATTTATGGAAGAAGCTGTGGATAAGGAGTTTTGCATGATAGATGATATGGAGGGCATGTGGGAATACCTGGATGAAGAGAGCTGTTACATTGAGCCTAAATTTAGTAAAGAGAGTGGTATTGGGTCGTTGGCGTTGCTTACGGCCTACCAAGGGCAATCGATGTTTTCGTATCTTCTTGCCCCACAGACACTCGGGGATTTACGCAAACATGCCCCACAGATGGAGCTTCCGTTGGTGTTACATAGTCAGCTAGAGGTGGATGTGCTGGACGATCTCTTTAACCCTCGTCAAAATAGCGCATTGGCTAATCGCTATATTGTACGTTTTGGGTTGGGGGAGAGTGAACTGGTCTATGCTAAAAAGATGTTGGGGCACAAATTTAAGTGGTTTTTGCTTGAGGTAGAGCATGGTGCGCAACAGGCGGTGGTTGAACAGGTGATTGCCTTTCGTATGGTTGCTCCGGAGGCGATTTTGATGGTGGGTAATTTTTATAATCAAGAGAGTATCGATACTTTTGTCATGCGTCTTAATGAGCGTGGAGCGTATCGGGTAGACTTTTGGCAAGTTGCACTCGATCCGCATCGGCTTGGGGTGCAAAATTTGGGGCTCGCAAGCATCGCAAAGATCCGTCAAGCAGGATATCCTGTGGTGGCAAAGAGTCGGAAGCTCTCGGCAAAGTTGCTTTTTATGGCGTTGAGTGCCGGCGCACGCTGGGTCAATAGCGATATGCTCTCTAGCGCAGAGGGCTGGCAAGAGATGTTACACGACGATTTAAAGCAGTTGCTCTTGTGGCAAGATGTAACCAATGTTGACGATCTCTACGCGGAAGTTACCTTGAAGAGTAAGGTGGAGAGGCGTATTTGCCCTAAGAGTTAGCATGTAATTTTTTTTCGTAATGAAGAGATAAATAAGGAGTTTTGGGTGAATATTTTATTGGTGGACGATGAGCCGACTGCGCGTGATGTGGTGAAGGCTTATTTGGAGCGAGAAGATTATCGGGTCTTTGTCAGCGAGAATGGCAAAGAGGCGTTGATCTATTTTTATAATGAAGTAGTCGATTTTGTCATCTTAGATTTGATGTTGCCTGATATTTCGGGGGAAGAGATTTGCCGTGAAATTCGTAAGACGAGCAATATTCCTATCATCATGTTGACGGCAAAGAGCGAGGAGTCTGATCGGTTAGCGGGATTGGATTTGGGGGCGGATGATTATATTGTTAAGCCCTTTAGCCCCAAAGAGCTTGTTGCGCGAATTCGCACCATTTTGAGGCGAGTAAAGCCCCTTGCGGTGCAAAAGGAGCTCTTTTATCCGCCTTCGCTTAAAATTATTCCCGATGAGCATCGAGTGATTGTTGACAATGAGGAGGTTACGCTTACCAAGCAGGAGTTGAGTCTCTTGTTGTTGATGGCGGAGAACCCTGGTATTGTCTTTACGCGGGCGAAGATGCTCGATCGTGCCTTTGATATGGCCTTTGATGGCGATGAACGCACGGTGGATGTGCATATCAAGAATTTGCGTCGTAAAATCGAACCCGACTCCCGTAAGCCTATCTATATTGAGACGGTCTATGGTGTGGGCTATCGCTTTACCAAGGCATCGCATTAAGCCATGCGTATCTTTAAGCGCCCGCTCTTTGAGCTTCCGCTTCAGGTGCGGATGTTTATCGTCTTTTTTGCGGTGATAGCGGTCTTTGCGCTCTATACCTCCTATCAATTTACCAAGGAGATTAACGAGCAGTTTCAACGCTATGAGAGTGTGAGTCGTGAGCGTAGCACGGCGGATATTGTGGGGTATTTAGAGGCGGTGTATCAACAGGACAAGAGCTGGAATATTCGTAGTGGACAGGCCAGTGTGCGTCAATCGATGCTGAATGGACAGGTGGTAACGTTGCTCAATGATCAGCGGGAGATTATCTGGCGAACGACGAAGCAGACGGGGCAAATTATCTCCCCAACGACGACGCAACGGCGTATTCCGCGCGGAAGAAGAGGTGCCGTAGAAGCTCCAGTTTTCTCCTTTGAGGTGCTTGATAGCGAGCAGTACGAGATAATGGAAAAGCCAATTCGCTACAATGGTTGGACAGTCGGCTACGTGGTGATTGCCAGTGATCTTAACAGCAGTCTCCATCCCGAAGGGGTGGATATGCAACAGTATCTCTTGGTGAGCGCGATGGGTACGGTCTTTTTGGGATTGGTCTTGGCAGGGATTACGGCGATGATCTTATCGCATTTATTGAGCGATCCTTTGCGCAATCTTACGCATGCTGCGGTGGAGATGCAGAGTGGTAATTTGAATCATAAAATTGAGGACAGAAGTGGCACACGCGAGATTGCTCAGTTGACGCGGGCGCTCAATTTTTTAGCAATCTCCTTGCAAGAGCAACGCGCACTACGCAAGCGTCTTACCAGCGACATTAGCCATGAGATCCGCACGCCCCTTAACGCGTTATTGGCGCTTTCGGAGGCTTATATGGATGGCGTTGTTGAGGTAGGACCCGAGAGCCTGCTCACTTTTCGGGCGGAGATCTTGCGCTTAACCTCGTTGGTGGGTGAGTTGGGTAAAATTAGCGACTTGGAAGATGATAATCTTACGCTCAAAAAAGAGCGCATTGTGGTGGACGACCTCTTACAGGATTTGGCGATCGTCTACGAACAATTAGGTCTCAAGAGTGGGCTTAGCTTTTGGTCAAAGATTGGAAGTGAGCAAATGATTCACGCCGACATCGATCGCTTTAAGCAAGCGGTTATTAATCTGCTGAGCAACGCAATGAAGTATACGCCTTCGGGTGGGAGTGTGGGGTTGCAGACGCGTGTGCGTGATCATCAGCTCATCATCGAGGTTGTGGATACTGGTTATGGCGTGCCAGATGCCGAGAAGGAGCTGATCTTTGAGCGTTTTTATCGTTTAGAACAGTCGCGTAATCGGGGTACGGGTGGCGTGGGGCTGGGACTCACCTTGGTTAAACGCATTGTTGATGCGCACGGCTGGAAGATTATCGTAAAGAACAATACGCCTCAAGGTTCGATTTTTGCCCTATTTATCCCGTTAAAGGCTTGATGGGCAAGCACTGGGATTGCTACTGATGTGCGTCTGTCTACGGCTTCCTTGACAAGCGCTTGATCTTTTCAGTATAATAGGTAAATATCACTGAATTAAAAGAGGTAGAATATGATGACACAGCTACGCGTAGCTAGCGATGGGGAAGTAGAACAGGTGGTAAGGTTGATTATGTCGGCCTATAAGGATTACGCCTATCTGATCTGCAATAGCGAAGAGGATGATGTGGTTTTAACGCGTATGCAAGAGCTAGCCAGACACCACGAACCCTTGCCGATGTCCCTCCACACCGTACGCGTGATGAGCGATGATGCTGGGCACATTTTGGGCGGATTTATCGCCTATCCGATTGTGAAAATTATGCAATTTTATCAGAGCATTTACCAAGCGCTTATCGACAACGGCTACTTTACCACCCTCGATGCACCGATTAAATTGAGTCCACGTTTAATGGGCATCTTGGGCGCCGATAGCACGTGGATGCTCCCTTATGCTAACGCTTACTACTTGGATGCTTTTACCATTGAAGAGCACTTTCGCGGGAAGGGGTTGGCACGCCCCCTGATGGAGTATGTTAAGGTGAGAGCTAAAGAAGAGCATTGCACCTCGATTGTGTTGTTGGCACGCGAGAATAAAGTGCCTTTTTATCAGAGACTCGGGTTTGCCAAGAGTCAATTCCTCGATGGCGGTATAGAGGAAGACTTTTTTGTCCTACACCTACCTTTCGCCTAAGTTTTGGCAGAAGATCTGTTTGACAGGCTCTAACCTTTGTTTAGGTTCGATAAACGCCCACGCCATGGTTGCTTGCAATGGTCAAGGTGATAAAGTGTTGCGCTTGCACATGGGGATGGAAATAGTACTCTTCTCCCTTGTGTACGAGCGTTGCCTCGCTCTCTTGTGGCGATATCGGGCTAAGAGGTTTACGTGTTGCTAAGAGAATTTGCTGGGTGTAAGGATGGATAGGATTGCTCATCACGTTGTGGGTCGCACCATACTCCACAATACGTCCTTTGTATAAAATGATGATATGGGGGCAGAGTGCTTTAATGATCGGAAAGCTATGGCTAATAATGAGATAATTAGTGTGATAGCGCGCTTGAAGTTGCGCCATTAGATCAATAACTTGTGCTTGAATGACAAAGTCTAAGGCACTCACAGGCTCATCGGCAAGGATAAGTTTCGGATGGAGCAACAGCGCACGGGCGATGTTCATGCGTTGTGCCATTCCTCCAGAGAGCTCTTTGGGGTAGCGTTGTAAGAGGCTAGGAGATAATCCCACCTCTTGTACCATCTCTTCGATATGCTCTTGCCATAAAGATTTTGTGATGGTAGTGGGAAAGGCGCGCAAAGGCTCCAACAGCGAGCGTTGTAACGAGAGATAGGGGTTGAAGGAGCTGTGCGGATCTTGAAAGATCAGTTGCATCTCTTTACGCAAGGGGTTGAAGTCGCGCTGGCTTAGATGGTCGATGCGATTGCCGTCAAAGAGAATCTGTTTACTTTCGCTAGGAATCAATTTGGCTAGGCTACGAATCAGCGAACTCTTGCCCGAGCCCGATTCGCCAATCACGCCAAGGTTTTGCCCTAAAGGCATCATAAAAGAGATATCATTAAGTGCAAGATTCGTCGCACGCTCGCGTGTCGTGTAGCTACAGCTTAGGGATTTTATCTCTAGTAAATTTTTGTGAGCTTCTTGCATAATCTTACTCCATCTGGTGCATCGCATGGAGCAATGCTTGGGTGTAGGGCGCTTGGGGCTGGCCTATGATCGCTTCTTTAGTGTTGCTCTCGATGATAGTGCCTTGATAGAAGACGCTAATGTGGGAGCATATCGCTTGCACGATAGGGAGATCATGGCTAATAAGAATGATGCTCAAGCCCTCTTCTTTACGAAGTTGATCGAGCAGTTGCATGATTTGGGCGGCAGTGATCGCATCTAGGGCGCTGGTGGGTTCGTCGGCAATGAGGATTTCGGGCTGGCAGGCGAGGGCGAGGGCGAGTAAAATCCGTTGGCGCATTCCTCCCGAACACTGATGGGGATAGAGGCGCATCACCCGATCGCTTTGCGTGAGATGCACTTTAGCCAGTAGCTTCTCTGCGATGGCTTGGGCGGTAGACTTATCCACTTTTTGGTGTAAACGGATGGTCTCGATGAGCTGTTTGCCCACTCTAAGATAGGGGTTGAGGGCAGTAAGCGGATCTTGAAAGAGGTAAAGAATCTTCTTACCACGATAGGCTTTAAATGCTTGATGATTGAGCTGATGGATGGGGATATTTTTGTAAAGAATGGATCCGCTGGTTTGCGCGTAGCTAGGCAGTAGACGCGCTACAGCCATCATTGAGACGCTCTTACCGGAGCCAGATTCCCCCACGATGCCTAAAATATCGCCTGCATGTAGCGTAAGATTGACACTATGGCTTGCATGAATGAGTCCATGATGGGTATCAAAGGTTACCCCCAGATTCTCGATATGAAGCAGTGGTACTCCCATAAGCATCTCCTTTAGTGGCGCTGTAGACTCATTTGCAGGCGTAGACTCATCCATTGTAGCAAAAATAAGGAAAAAAGAAAAGTGAGGGCAGGCACAAAAAAGAGATGTGGGTAGCTCTGGATGTGAGGAATAGATTGTTGGAGCAGGAGTCCTAGCGAGAGTTTGGGCGATTGAAGACCAAGCCCAATAAAGGAGAGTGTTCCCTCTAAAATGATGAGACTTGGGAGGCGCGCGACGGCAAAGGGAACGATATGGTAGAGGGCATAGGGCAGTTGATGTTGCATCATGCGGTAGGCCGATTGGCTACCGGTGCTTTGGCTGTAGAGCCAATAGAGTTCGTTCTTTTGGCTAGCGAGGGAGAGGTGGAGAAAGTGCGTGAGGATAAAGAGAGGGGCAATCAGTAGGGTGAGCCAGAGGGTGAGGGTGTGTTGTCCTGTGATGTTGAGTAATGAGGCGCTAAGGAGCGTGGCGGGTAGAATAAAGAGTGCTTTTGGTATCCAAAGTAAGAGAGCTGATATTTTGGGTGGCAACCACGAGGCGCTGATACTGAAAATCATCGCAAGAAGGGTAGCAACGAACAACGCCGAGAGGGCAAGCCATAACGACGTACTTAGTGCTATGCATAGTTGCACGAGGAGATCGCGTCCGAGGGCATCGGTGCCAAGATAGGGCACTTGTATCCAGCGGGGCAAGAGAAGTGTTTGCTCCAGATGGATTGTATGTTGTTGCCCGTCTAAAAAGAAGGAGGGAGCGAGCATTATCAGTAGGATAAGGGTGAAAAAGAGGAGTGAGCGTGTTGCTTTTTTGGGTATCATGGGTATCGGCTCCGCGGATCGAGGCGCGTATGCAGGTAGGCCGATAGCTGGGTCAGTAGGAGAAAGATAAGGGTAAAAGCCATCGACGTTAAGAGCACTACGGGGTAGTCGCGGTTGCGGATGGCTTGGAGCGAGAGCGTACCTAGGGCAGGCAGACGAAAAAATTCCTCCAAAAGAATCGAGCCACTAAGGAGTTGCGCAAAGGCAGTACCCATATATTTATTGATGGGTAAAAGCATACGCGAGCGGAGCATCCAGAGCGTGCGAGGTAGAGAAAAGCCCATCGCAAGATATTGAGCGAGATACTGCTGTCTCGGGTGAAAACGCAGATCGGTATAAAGGATGCGAGCAAAAATCGCGATATAAGGAATCGCCATAACAATTGATAAGATGGTTAGCCATGGTGGGTGATACCAAATCATGGTAGCGCCATAGAGCGATGGCTGAAAGTGAATTATCCACAAAAAGGCGATGGGGACAAGGATGAGGGTGGGTAGCGAGCCTAGTAATAGCATGAGGATGAGGATAACTTGACGTATCCAGTGCGTTGGGTGAAAGTAGGCGATTAAGGCGATAGCAAGCGCGATGGGTAGGGTAAGAAGCATGGCTAGGATCGCCAGAACGGCGGTGATGAGCATGGCATAGGCAAGGATGGTGTGCAGTGGCATTTGACGATTGTGGATGCTATAGCCCCACTCTAGCGATATGATCTTTTTTAGATAAAAAAAGTATTGTTGGTGCAAGGGCCTATCCAAAAAGAGCTCCTTACGCAACGCCTCTTGCGCCTGCCGGCTAAGGGGAAGATCGCTGGAAATCACCTGCCCACCGCTGGCATGCAACACCAAAAAGATTAAGGTATAGCTCAGCCACAGCGCCCCCAAGAGACGCAGAGCAAACTTAGCCAATCCAAAGATTGCAGTTGATCGTAACAGAGCCTTCAACACCTTCTCCTTATCGGCATCATATCGGCAGAAGATAGAGCGCTTTTTGGAGAAAAGTCTCTTGTCATCTTGAGAAAAATGTGATAGGATAGAGAAGTCTTTTATAAAGAATGTTCTAGGAGTTTAATTATATGCAAGAATATAAATTCAATGTGAGTGGCATGAGTTGCGGACATTGCAAAAAACGGGTGGAGGAGGCAGCGCTTGCGCTTGCTTCGGTGGTGCATGCTGAGGTTAATCTGGAGCAAGGGACTTTAGTCATTCGCAGTGAGGATGCACTAGAAGAGCGTCTTATTATCGATGCTATTGATGAAGCTGGCTATGACGCAGTTATGCAAAAGTAAGTAATTTTATTAGAGATTAGGGAGGATAAAGCGATGGGTAACTTTGATTTAGCAACAGTGCGTCATAGTATGGCGCATGTTTTGGCCGCAGCGGTGCAGGAGCTCTATCCTACCACGCTCTTTGCGATTGGCCCTGCCATTAACGAGGGCTTTTATTATGATATGAAGCTTCCGGTGCGATTGGTTTTGGAGGATTTTCCCGCAATTGAGACCAAGATGCGCGAAATTTTGGGCAAAAATCTCGCTTTTGTGCGCGAAGAGATTGCTAAAGAGCAGGCGCTTGCTCTCTTTGCGCATAATCCTTATAAAGTAGAGATTATTGAAGAGCTTCCTGCTGATGCGGTGATTACAATTTATCGGTTGGGCGATTTTGTGGATTTGTGCCGAGGCCCGCATGTGGAGAGTACGGCGGATTTATCCGTAGATGGCTTTGCTTTGCTCAACTTGGCGGGTGCTTACTGGCGTGGCGATGAGAAGCGTGATCAACTGCAACGCATTTATGCGACGGCATTTGCAAGTAAAGCCGAGCTTGATCATCATCTAACTATGCTCCAAGAGCGCGAGAAGCGCGATCATCGACGCATTGGGAAGGATCTTGATCTCTTTAGTTTCCACGAGGAGGCGGGCGCGGGCTTGGCTTATTGGCATCCGATGGGTGGGCGTATTCGCTTGGTTTTGGAGGATTTTTGGCGTAAAGAGCATATTAAGCATGGCTACGAATTGATTTATACTCCGCATGTGGGGCGCTCTTGGCTTTGGGAGACATCGGGGCATTTGGACTTCTACAAAGAGGGGATGTATAGCGCGATGGATGTGGATGGGCAGGAGTATTATGCCAAGCCGATGAACTGTCCCTTTCATATCATGATCTATCAAAACGACAAGAAGAGCTATCGTCAATTGCCGTGTCGGTGGGCAGAGCTGGGCACCGTCTACCGCTATGAGCGTGCGGGCGCGTTGCATGGACTGATGCGCGTGCGTGGCTTTACCCAAGATGATGCGCATATCTTCTGTACGCCCGAACAACTCGCCGATGAGGTGTACGCTGCGTTGCAATTTAGCCTGCATATCTTGTCTACCTTTGGATTTAGCAAGATTCAAGCTTTTTTGAGTACCCAGCCTAAAGAGAAGAGCGTGGGCGAGGCGCATCGTTGGCAAGAGGCGACGGATGCGTTGCGATCTGCTTTGGATCGCGCCGATTTGAGCTTTGGTGTGGATGAGGGCGGTGGTGCGTTTTATGGCCCTAAGATCGATTTAAAGATTGAGGACTCGATGGGGCGCGAGTGGCAATTATCGACCATTCAACTCGACTTTAACATGCCCGAGCGTTTCAAGCTCACCTTCATCGATAGAGATGGCGAAGCAAAGCGCCCCTATATGGTGCATCGGGCGTTGCTGGGCTCGTTGGAGCGCTTTTTTGGCGTGCTTACCGAGCATTACGCGGGCGCATTTCCGTTGTGGTTAGCACCGATTCAAGTGCGTATTGTGCCAGTGAGCATGAAATTTGTGGAGTATGCCCAACAAGTGGCGCGCTATTTAGGGGAGGCTGATCTCCGTGTCTCTCTGGATGATGGCGATGATCGGATGCAGGCGAAAATTAAACGCGCTAATGAGTTACGCATTCCTTATACTATTATCGTGGGTGGGCGAGATGCCGAAAACGGCACGGCAAGCATGAAAATCCGTGGCGGGGTAGACAAGAATGATCTCTCTTTAGCGGAGTTACGCAGTTACTTGGTAGAGAAGAGTGTAAGTAAGAGTTTATTCTTGTAAAATTGCCTTGACGCTTTAACAAAAAAGTAGTAGCTTCATTATAGAATCTTATGATGAGGAGCTATTTATGAAGAAATTTGTGATGTTGTGTGCTTTGGCACTCATTGGTGCTACTTCGGCAAATGCTGCAGTAGGTATCGGTTTAGTGGGTGAAGGTAGCTGGGGACGCCACGGTGGCGCTAATCCTGGTTTTGGATTGAATGTGGCTATTGGTGAGATGGAAGAGATCTTTATGGAGATTGGTATTACCACCTGGTTTGGCACGAAAGCGAATCCCCATGGTATCGAAATCAACCTAGATGCACCCTTCCATGTATTTATGGGCGAGTTGACTGACTCTGTTTTGTTCTATGTGGGTGTGGGACCGCATATTGGATTCCACAATAGAAAGAGTGAGGATACGAATAATGTACTTTTTGAGGTGAAAACCAGTAGTACCAACTGGGAGTTTGGTGCGATTATGCCTGTAGGGTTGCGTTTTGTAACGGAAATGTTTGATTTCTGGTTTGCCGTTGTGCCTAGTGGTGGTGTAAGCTATAACTACTCTAGTATAAGAACGAAAACAATTCTTACGGATGAGGAAGTAAAAACTACCGCTAAAGCTTATACTGGTATGTATTACGGCATTGGCTTGCAGACGGGTTTCCGCTTTTGGATTGGTTAATTTTTTTGTAAAGGCATAATTTTTTAAAAATCATTATTGCAATTAATTACGATTTCTGGTATAGTTTTACTGGGAATCGGTTTTTTTATACTAAAAAAGAAGTGATTTCTAATTTTATTGTTTGGAGAAAAAAGTTATGTTTAAAAAAATGATGATGGTAAGCGCGTTAGTATTTGTAGGCGCTACCTCGGCAAGCGCGATTGGTCTTGGCGTTGTCTTTGGTGGTAGCGCTTCATGGAATGGTTGGGGTGGTTCTTGGGGTGCCGGATTCAGCCTTGGTGTGGGGAGTTTAGAGGATGTTGACTGGGAGCTTGCAGTCCGTGCTTCTGGTGGTAATGGTCGTTTTTGGGTAGGTTTAGATTTAGACTGGCATCTTTACCAGTATAATTTTACCGATTGGGTAGCTTTCTATGTGGGTGTAGGTCCTTATGTTGGATTGGCTTTTGGTTCTAAGGATAGTTGGTATAATCCTGTTACAGGTAAGAACGAAAAATATGGTGGTTACTTTGGCTTAGACGTAGGGGCGCGTGTTCCTGTGGGCTTCCGTTTTATGCTTGCTGACATGTTTGATATTTGGATTGCCTTTGTCCCTAATGTTGGTCTTGGTATGACGTTCTACAACAAGGATTACTATGGTAATAAGGGAAGTAATTCTTTTGGTATTGGTGGTGGTATTGGTGGAGAGATTGGTTTCCGTTTCTGGTTCTAATCGCTAAAGGTATATATTAGCCTTACATAATTTTATAGAAAGAATCCTTTGAAAAAGAAGGATTCTTCTTGTTTTTTTCATTTAATTCCATTATCTTGTATCATGATTTCATTCAAATCAGGAGTGTAAAAAATGAAAAAAATAGTATTGATATGTTTGTTTAGCATGATCGGTTTATCAACTGTTCAGGCACGTGTGGGCGTGGGTGCGTTGTGGGGCACTTCGGCTTCTTATCGAGGTTGGGGAGTGGGTAATGGTTTTGGTTTAAGCGTGGGTATTGGTGAGATTGGTGCGAAAGGAAACTGGGACTTTGGCTTACGTTTTTGGGGCGGTAGTGGACACTTTATTTTGCATACACAGGCAGATTGGATCTTTTTAGAACTTAATTTTACCGATTGGTTTGGACTATATGGCGGAGTAGGTCCTTATGTAGGCATGAATTTTTTTTCTGATGGCGCACAATTTGATCTTGGTGGTCGACTGCCTTTGGGTTTGCGCTTTATGTTTTTCGATCGCTTGGATCTTTGGTTGGCATTTGTTCCTAGTGTGGGCGTGGGCTTTGGCAGTGGTGGAGTAGGGCTTGGTGGTGGTCTTGGTGGCGAGTTTGGTATTCGCTTTTGGTTTTAATCACTTAGTACGAGTAGATATTCCCGATAAAATCCCTGCTGCTGTGGGGATTTTTTTATTGATTGGCCGACAATTGTAGCAGGAGGCGTGCCTTGCAACACTATCGATATCTTTTATCTTTTGGACTACTGATGATGTTTAGTTCCCCAGCTGGGGCGCAGGAGGAACCCTTACGTCGGGCATGGATGTTGTATCAACAGGCAACGTATCCTACAGACGAGGCGTTGGGTAAAATTGTTTTGCATTTAGACAAGAGTGAGGATGCTCTCTTTCGCACCGTGGTGGCAGATCTCTTGCGTCGCAGGCTCTCTAGCTCTTATCTGGATGCGCGCACGCAGTTGTTGATTCGTGAGGAGCATCAGGCCTTGATGACGATATTGCCTCGGATTGATAGCGTACGTGTGGGCGCATGGCAAGGGCAGGGGGAATTCTTTGCGAGACGATTACGTCTGTTGAGCCATAATGGGGACTCTTATTTACTGGAGCTTCTCTTTCGTGGCGATCGCCAAAAACTTATCGCCCTAGATTGGCAGAAGGGAGAGGATTAGGTGTATTATGTTCATGTTGCTTTGTATGGATATAATCAGCTTAAGGTGGTAAATCCGACGCTTTTGGCTGGATTAGAGGAGCACTTTGCGCGGGTGGTGCACGCTAATGGCGGAAGCTGGCAGGTACGGCATCCTTATCAAATGACGTTTCCTTCGGAGTATGCGGAGTCGGGGATGATTGCCATGGAGAGTGCTTTTGATCTCTTTGATTTGTTGAGCGAACGTCGCAAGGAGCATATTGGTAGCACGATTTTAGTCAGCGATCGCTTTGAGAGTGAGCAGGCGGTTGCGCGATTACTCTCGCTTGCCACACTTGATGATTATGTTTGGATTGATACGGCAAGTATGCCCGCGTTAGGCAATTATGTGGAGTCTACCGATATGGGACATTTGGCGCTGGTGCATGGGCTACACTCCACGCTCTGGGCAATGCGCGATGTGCAGTTGGAGTGGCTCTTTCAATCGTCGATTAAGCACGTGTTGAAGAAGCACTTTTATGGAGTCTTACAACGAAAATTTCTTCTCTTTTATGGAGAGATGGGCATGGGCAAGCGCTATAGCATCGAGGTGGTGTTGGCAGAGGTTTCGCACCATGACGCATTCTCTTTTGCCAAAATTGATAGCTATACGCAAAAATACGATCTGCTGAGACCTTTTTTGTCGCTCTTTTGCGGGCATGTGTTAGCACGCATGGAGCATGATATTCTTGAAGAAGAGCAGGCGATGTTTGCACCGTTACAGGGATTTATCGCTTATATTAAAGAGCGGAAATCGCCACACTCCCTTGATCGGATGGCAAGCGATCTCTTGCAGTTGGCATTTTTCTACTTTCGATCGTATCGTAAGTATTGTCAGGAGGAGCGCTTGCCGGGGTGGGTGTTGGTCTATCATAGTCAATATCTGCATCCAATGAACCAAAAGATCTTTCATCAAGTACTGGAGATTATGCATCATTATGGATTGACGGTGGTGGCGGTGGAGCATAAGCTTATCGAATTTCCGCACTATGAGGTAGAAGCCTATCGGGTGAATGAGACATACTATTATGAAGATGGTCTTTTGGGCGTGCATGCCAGCGACGGCGCGCAGGTGATGACGCCATATGAGGCGATTTTGTGGCAGTGGTTAGAGAGTCAAGAGGTGGTGGTAGAGTCGGTGGACTTGGCAAGTTTACTGCATGGTGTCTTTTGGCAGTTGGATGAACTTGCGCAACGGGTGCTCTTTCAAGTGATGCTTGCCGATGGGATGATCGATGTGGCGACGGTGGTTGCTTCGTTAGAGTTGGATGGGCAGGGGCAGTTGTTGGTTTACAAACGCTTGCGTCTCTTGGAGAAGTTGCGTCTGATTACCGATGTGCAGAGTGCTCCGCGCTTGATGTTTACCCTTTTACAGATCGAGCTGTACGCCTACGCTGGATCGCAAGCCCAAGCGTATGTTGCGCGCTTGGGAGAGTATCTCTTGAAGTATCGGGTGCTGGGCGAGGATAGTCTGTGGTATCTCTTTATGCTGGTGGAGAAGAGCGGAGCTATCGATGCGACGTTGGGTATTATTCATGACAATTTACATGGGTTGCTGGATGCTAGGCGGGTAGATGTACGCTTTTATTTAACCTTTAATTATTTAGAAGATCGTGAGCTTAGCCACACACAACGGGCGACACTCAAAGCGATATTGTATACGGCAAAGTTACGATCGAAGATGCTTAAGCATCAAATTTTTAGCGACAGCGAGCGCTTTGTCGACGATTTACCGTATGTGGAGGCCTCGGATAATATCTTTGCCAATTACTACTTGCTCCAAAAATATCGTAATGAAGCAATGGAGATGGAGCTTGAAGAGCGCTTGGTGGGTCAGTTGAAGAAGTTGACCTTCTCTTTTCAAAAGAATTCCGAACACAAAGGCGAGGCGCTAGCCAATTATGAATTGGCTTTTGTCCTTTTTAAGCAGGGTAAGGTGCGTCAAGGGTTGGAGTTTGGCGAGATCGCCTTGCGTCTTTTTAGTACGTTTGGCTTTGTTTATGGCGAGCTGATGGCGATGACCCTACAAGCACGGATGGTCTTCTGTTATGGTAATCTTTCACTGGCTAGGGAGCATGCACATCGGGCGCAGGAGCATGCCCAAGCGATGGGCAATCATCAACGTTGGCAGATAGCGCGCTTTATCGAGAGCCGTATTGATATCGAACTTGGTCGCTACGAGCATGCGATCCTTCGCCTAGAAGAAGATCTGGCTCTAGCTGAGCAGTATCATCAACAACAGGCAGCTAAGGTCTTAAAAAATTGGATCTTTTTATGTTATGTATACAAACAGGAGTGGGATAAGGCCAAGGCTTGGGGCAGCGCGTTGGCGATGGATCTTGAGTTGAGCTATTTTTACGCCATCATGTACTGGCAACAAGAAGAGTATGAAGCAATGGTTGCTGTTCTTGATGCAAGTTATGAATTGGATCGCGATCGCCATTACACTGTCAGCGAAGACGAAGAGTGGCTGGATGGCTATCACGTGTTAGAGGGTCAGCGTGGCTACGGAGAGCGCTATGGCGTATTACGCACCATGGCCGATGAACTGCGTCTCTACGCCCTAGCCAAAGCAACGAATCAATCTGAAGAGCACCACAAAGCCATCGATGCCCTGCGTTTAGCTTGCGATTTGCACGAAACACAAATCGAACGTCCCTACAACTTTATTTTACCCTACCTCTATGCCGATAATCTAAAAAAAGAGGACGAAACCTTTGCCATCGCCATCAATCGCAGTGCGCGCATCGCCATGAGCTGGGCAAATCGTATCGCCGATGTAAGAGTAAAAGAGATGTACACCCATGGGCAATTCTGGCTCAAACGTATCCAACTTTTACGGAAAAATTATGGTGCTTAACTTGACAGAAGCCACAATATCTAGTAATATGAAGAGAGGACATAGACAAAGGTGCGCAAGATGAAGAAAGATGAAAATGGGTCAAAAAAGAGGCGTTTTTCCCTGTTTAATGCAATAAAACAGAGCTGGCAACATTGGCGTAGACCTCTAACCATCATGCTTGCACCCCATGACGAGGGGAAAGTGCTCTCCTTTCGTGTCTCGATTTTGTCATTGTGGGTTTTTGGGTTTCTCTTTGTGGGGCTCTTTTTCTTTGTGATTCTCTTCTCCACATCCAACTACCAGCTTACGCAAAAGATCGACAACCAAGATGCTAGCATCTTAAAAATTATGGATGAATCGCAAAAACTTTGGCAAGCAGTGGGTCCCTTACCAGCAATTACCGAGGTATTAGAGGGAACCATTAGCACCATCGATCGTGATTTTGGGCATACTGCCTTAGCGCATCTAAGTGAGCAGGGTGGAGACCTTGAGGGTGGCACTGTTTCTTCGCGGGGTGCTCAGAGTGCGCAAGATTTAGGCATTCAAAAGATCGAAGATTCTATTCGTACGATTGAAGATACGATACCGCTTATTGCGACCTTGGGGGAATTGCTTGATACGCAAAAACAATTTTTATCCGAAATTCCTACTGCATGGCCAGTGATTAGTCGTCGTGGTACGATTACCATGCTCTTTGGTCCTGGGCGTGACCCCTTTACCGACGGTTGGCAATTCCATACGGGGGTTGATATTGCGCACTCTGTCGGTACTCCTGTAGTCGCTGCGGCTGATGGTGTGGTCGTGCGTACCTCTTATAATGCTGGAGGCTATGGAAATATTGTCTATGTGAGACATAATTATGGTTTTTATACACGCTACGCGCACATGCAACGTTATACAGTGGTAGAAGGACAGCGGGTAAAGCAGGGCGAACAGCTGGGCTTAATGGGTGCCACGGGACGGGCTACGGGATCTCACGTGCATTTTGAGGTGCTTTTGGGTACAGAGGCGCGCGACCCGATGCAATATCTTTCGATCATTGATTCCTCTTTGGTCGGCTATATTCGCATTAGGAATTAGGATTTTTGCATGGCAGGAAGAGATGAATTTGTCAATTCAATTGTAGGTGAGGGATCCACGTTCTCTGGATCGGTAGAGCTCAAAGGGATTTTACGCGTTGATGGAGACTTTTCCGGATCGATTGTCTGTAGTGAGAAGGTCTTAGTGAGTAAAACGGGGAGAGTAAAGAGCTCGATTCGCGCAAGGGTGGTGGTGATTGGCGGTGCCGTTCATGGCGACATTGTTGCCGAAGAGCGTGTGACTATTCTCTCTACGGCGCTGGTGATAGGGAGTGTGAAGACTCCCCAGATTTTGGTAGAAGAGGGCGTTTTTTTGCACGGATTTTGCCATGTAGAGGCGGGAGCAGGCAGTGCGTCTCAACATCTTTTACCTAGTGAAACCAAACCAAGTAACGCTTTTTTTAGTGTTGATTGGCAAAAATTGGGGAATAAGCCTTAAATATGGCAAAGGTGTCGGTTGCTAGCGAATTTGCTGGGTTGCTTTTGCCTAATGATGCGGTGGAAAAGCGCAAAAATCAACGGGTGAGTGTACCGCCGAGAAGGGATTTTTCCTCCATCTTACAAGACTCTGCGACGAAAGCGAGCGATAGTGTTGCTGATGCGGTGATTGATGATACGTTGATCGAGCAGGCAATGGACGATGTTTTTGTCTTGGGAGAACGGTTACGGCATGATTACACCTTGAGTTGCCTTGGTGATTATCGACAGGCGGTAAAGACATTTTTAGACATTATCCGTAAACGTGCCTATCAACATGATCGCGTCAAGGGGCGTATTAACCGTCATAGTATGATGCAAAAAGAGTAC
The DNA here is from genome assembly GCF_028748145.1 of Entomospira culicis. Classification (NCBI taxonomy): domain Bacteria; kingdom Pseudomonadati; phylum Spirochaetota; class Spirochaetia; order Spirochaetales; family Spirochaetaceae; genus Entomospira; species Entomospira culicis. The sequence continues at coordinate 297,060 of NZ_CP118181.1, forward strand.
AATTTAGTGCGCGTTGTGGATGAAAAATTGGATCGTCTAGCGCGTGCGGTGTTGGCAGAGCAACGGGATATGATTTTAATTTTAGCAAAAATCGACGAAATTCGTGGATTAATTATTAATTACGTTTGGTAAAGTGGGTCTTTATGAAAAATATATACAAATCTAACTCACGGGGTGAGTTTTTTTATTTAGTGAAGCTTCCGTATATCCATGAGATTGAGGTGGCTTCTTCTCCTTTTGAGCAATTGCAAAGTGGCGATGTGATGGTTGCTGATACGCGTTATGGGGTGGATTTGGTACGGGTGCTGGGCAAGGCTAATGCGTCGAATGCAGAGGGCAGTGAGGTTAAACGGCACGAGGGTAAGATTTTACGGCAGGCGAGCGAACGTGATCTCTTAGAGCAAGAGGATAATGAACGTTTGGCTGGGGAGTACTGGGATATTTGTAAAAAAAAGATTGCCTATCACCGTTTGGAGATGAAACTTACGAAGGTTCATCTGCTTTTGGGTAAGAGTAAGGTGTTGATCTTTTTTACGGCAGAACAGCGTGTTGATTTTCGGGAGCTGGTGAAGGATTTGGTTTCTCAATTTCATACAAGAATTGAACTTAGACAGATTGGCGTGCGTGATGAAACGCGAGCCATGGGTGGTTTGGCAATGTGTGGACGCGAGTACTGTTGTCACAAAGTCAACGATCAAGTTAAGCCTGCCAGCATCAAAATGGTCAAAGATCAAGAGCTATCGCTTAACTCCTCTAAAATTTCGGGTGCATGCGGACGCTTGCTCTGCTGTCTCTCTTATGAGTACGATTACTACGCCGAAGTGCGCGATGAGTTACCCCAAGAGCATGCGATTGTCTTATTGGAAAATGTCTCTTACAAGGTAATAGAAGTGCATGCGCTCACCAAAGAGCTTAGTTTGATCAATACGCAGGACATGGCAGCTAAGCCGTTGCGCCGTAGCGCCGAGGGACTTGTCTACGAAAAAGAGCGAAAAATCTGGCTGGAAGGCGAAAAAAAGTCTAAAAAATTGGTAACCACCTCTTGCGGATGCACCCGCCCTGAGGGAAGCCGTTGCAATGGGTGTCGGGCTAAGGGGTAGATTTTATTTGTTGAATATGTTAGAATAAGATGTTCCCTTTTTTGGGGAAAATATTTTAGGAAGGAGAAGAGTAATGGCAAAGAATTCCACCGCACGTGGTAAAATTGTCCGCCGTTTAGGTGTCAACATTTACGGTCATAGTAAATATGATAAATTGCTCAAGAAGAAGCCTCAAGGTCCGGGGCAAGAGCGTGGACGCAAGATGCGAGGTAAGCAGAGTGAGTATGCCAAGCAGTTGATCGAGAAGCAGAAAATTCGTTTTGCTTACGGCGTCTCGGAGCGTCAATTTAGAAATACCTTCGCAATGGCGAAGCGCCTTGAAGGTCTTACGGGTGATAACTTGATTATCCTCTTGGAGAAGCGCCTAGACAACGTGATTTATCGTCTTGGTTTGGCTCCTACGCGATCGGCTGCGCGTCAATTTGTCTCTCACGGACACATTTATGTCAATGGGCGACGCGTCAATATCCCAAGTTTTCAGGTGAACGTGAACGATGAGATCAGCGTTAAGCCTAACAACGATCGCAGTAAAACCCTTGCACGCAATAACTTGGCAAAGAATCAACAGCCTTTGGCTGCATGGATGAGCCTCGATGCCGACGCCCTAAAGGCTAAGGTAGAGCGCGAACCCGTGCGTAGCGATATCCAACTTATTGGTAATGAGCAGTTGGTTGTTGAGTTCTACTCACGCTAAGGTTCTTTACTGGTTAAGAAGAGACCCGCCCTGCTGGTGGGTCTTTTTTACCTAAGGAGGATTTTTGTGCGCTACTTTTGGCAGGCATTAGGCAAGAGTCTTTTGGCTGGAATTTTAGTTTTAGGGGTTTGGAGCGCGTATTTGCTGGTGAGTATCGGGACTGTTATGCCTCTTTTTCTCTTACTTTTTCCTTTCCTTTTTTTCTTTTTAGATAGCATTACATTTTTCGCCAAGATAGCCATGATAGTGGATATGATATTTTGGGGTATTGTGCTTATTAATTTACCTATTTACTTAGCCAGAAAAAAGAGATTAAAAAAGATGGCTACAGGCAATTTTTCACCACAACAAGTTGTAGCGCTTCCTTATAAAGAAGTTGGGTTTGGTTACGCTTTACTCCCGTTATTTGTCTTATTTTTTCTCATTTTTGGAACGCGTTACTATCTTTTTTCTGCATTCCAATTATTTGAACTTAGTGATGTTTCCCTCTTTTGGTACGGTGGTATTCCCATTTTTGTGGTTTGGTGCTTGCTTAGTTGGCAGTGGGCGCGCTACTGCTTGCAAGATCTGGCGATGAAAGACAAAATCAGCTAAATGCGCTATACTATCCTTAGCTAAGGAGAAATAGTATGCGAAACATCAGTTGGATACTCTTTTTAGGGTTTTTTATGACCAGTAATTTGTGGGCGAGTGGCTATCTTTTACCGAAGTGGCTCACCGATTTGGCCGAGTTGCCACGCATGGAATTTGGCTTGTCGCGCGCGCAGATAACTCAGCGACTGGTGGATGCAGGATGGCAAGAGGTTACACCAAGTGATACGCTCAATGCCAAGGAATTTTATTGGGGTATCGATGCCGAGACTAAAATTTCTGCCATTATCTTTGCTAACGGCCGATTGTTATTGCGATCGCGAAGTATCAGTCTTGTTTTGATGTCGATTAATCAGGATATTGAGCGTTTGGCCGCAGATGAATTTAATCATGAGAACTGTTGGTATGGCGATAATGGCAACAATGGCTGTAACTGGAGACATAAAGAGCTACGCATTGCGCTAAAGACATTTTATGACGCGCAAAAGCGTCGGCAGGGGATACCTTACACTACTATCACGATAAGTATGGAGTAAAGGATAGAAAAAAATCCCCGCTGATTTCAGGGGGATCTAAGATTATTTTTCGTATTTACAAACTCCGCGCACATAGGTCGCTTGAATCTCCATCGAGCTCTCTTCAAAAATGATAAAGTCGGCAAATTTTTCGGGGAGCAGGTAGCCCACTTCGATCTCTTTGTTAAGGAGAAGCGCAGCATTGGTGGCAGCCATGCGTAAGGCCGATTCGCGCGAAGTACCCCACTTGGTCATATTCAGGACGGCGCGGTCGAGGGTGAGGGCGCTTCCGGCGATAACGCCATCTTTTTTACGTCGCCAAATGCCCTCTTCGCTCATATAGACCTCTTCTCCATTGGCAAAGAAAGGTCCTTCCCCGCTCTGCATGGTAGGTGCGAGCGCGTCGGTAACCAGAATGATTTTATTACTTGGTTTGTTGTCTAGTAATAATTTAACCAGTGCGGGGTGAACATGGACACCGTCGGCGATCAGCTCGCAGGAGAAGTCTGGGTGAATGAGAATCGCTCCCACCCCACCGGGATCCCGATGGTGCAACGATCGCATTGCGTTGAACATGTGGGTACAGTGCAAAATTCCTGCTTGGATGCCTTCCATCATATTGTCGTAAGTGGCGTCGGTGTGGCCTGCCGAGAGGATGGTATTACTGGTGTGGGCGCAGTGCAGGGCGAGGTCGCGCATATTTTTGAGTTCGGGTGCAACGGTCATGATACGAATCGCGTCGCCTCCTGCCTCTTGCATCCGTTTCATAAAGTCGATATCGACACTCTTAATCGTCTCGGGGCGCTGAACGCCCAACTTATTACAGCTGATAAACGGTCCTTCTAAGTGTAATCCGTGAATCACCGCACCGCTCTCCTTACCCATGGCTTGCGCACCGAAGTGGATCGCTTTGAGCATATCTGCTTCTTGTTGGGGATAGAGCGTGGGGCAAAAGCTGGTTACACCGATTCTTGGCAGACCGGCAGAGATCCCTAGAAAGTCCTCTAACTCGCCGTGCGCCGTGTCAAAGCCCTCTAAGCCGTGGATGTGGGTGTCGATAAAACCGGGGGCGATTGACTTCCCTTGCAGATCGATATAGAGGGTGTCACTGGGGAGGGATTTTTTTTTGAGACGATCCATGGTAACCACATCTTCAATGTGATCGCCATCGATGATAAGCGCGCCCGCCTCGATGACGGCGACACCAGTATAAATTTTTCCATTAAATAAGCAAATAGTCGGCATATACTTCTCCTATTTACTATTATAATCAAAAAACAAGATTTTGTATAGAGAAAAGGAGCGCTTGTCGAAAAAAAGATAATCAGGTAAACTGTTGGTATGCAACGATGGATGATAATTGGATTGGTTGGATTGATGGTGGCCTGTCGACAGACACCTGCGGTGTTTTTGGAGAGTGCTAGTGAGCTTTATGTGATTCGTCATGGCGATACATTCCTGTATGGCTTAGGGATTGTGAGCAGGTTTGAGGATATCGATAGGCAATTGGTGGAGGAGAGTTTCGTGGTGAAAAACCCCGATCGCGCGCTTGTTTGGGAGTTAGAGCAAGGAATAGTTCGAGATTCGCGATTAGGTCTGCAGATGGATGCGCTCCTGTTAAGCGATACCCTTAGTGATTTTGAAGGGCGACTAGCGCTGGAGTGGCGCACCCTTTTTGGCAATATCCACAATGAGGTGATCACGCTCACCATCTCTCCCATCATGAAACAAGGAAAAATTCCTTGGGACGCGTTTACTTGGGTGGAGAGTGAAGATCTTATGGGGGTAAAATATGCCTACTGGGAAGATGGAGCAGTGCATTTATTGTGGATTACAGAAGAAGCAACTTTGCTAGAATCGGCATCGATGCCGTAAGCTTATGCCTCGCTGGCGGAGAGGTAGGATTGGTAGTCGATATTGACGATCTCGGTGAGGATATCTACCAGCTGGGGATCGAAGAGGCGGCCACTATCGCGTTTGATGGAATTTAATGTGAGCGCGCTATTTTGGTTACAGCTACCGTGATAGCGTGAAATAAAGAGAAGTGCAACGGTTAAAATACGACACTCGATAGGGATCTCGTTTGCTTTAAAATTGAGCGGTCCCGTTCCGCAGTAAATTTCTTCATGGGTAAGAATAAGGCGTGCTATGGGGGTGAGCTTAGGTAGGTAGAGCGCAATACGGTAGCCGGTTTGGATATGATTAGAGAGGACTTGCGCATCTTTATCGTAGGAGATGAGCCCGATGTTATGATAGCGTACGAGCAGATGGAGCGCATTAAAATCGACATTTTCGGTATCATGGATCTTTTGGGCGATGCTGTGCGCAATGCGTAAAATCTCAAGATAGTGATTGGTGGTGGTCGGGTCTGCCTTCACGAGCATACGGGAGAAGTGTTTGAGGATACGGGCGCGAAGCTTGAGGGATTGCTCGGATTTTTGGTTATAAAGCAGAGCATCGGCTTCACGGAAGAGCTCATTGGTTACATAAGGACCTTGCAGAGAAGCCCAACCAATAGAGAAGCTGATAGGCAGGGGCAGGGTGTGTCCTTGGTGGTTGATGAGGGCGATATTATCCTTGAGACGTTTTACCAGTTGTTCCACTTGAGTTCTATTGTGGTTGGGGAGAAAGGCCATAAATTCGTCGCCACCAATACGAGAAATTTTCATTTTTGGTAACGACCCTTTAATGATTTTAGAACACATACGGATAAGGGCATCGCCTTGTTCGTGTCCGAAGGTGTCGTTGATAATCTTTAGCCCATCTACGTCGATAACGATAATACCGATGTTGCCTTCAAATTTCTCCATTTCGTCGCGGTTTTGCCGAAAGAAGGTGCGGTTAAAGAGTCCGGTTAATCCGTCGACAAGGCTTAGTTGGATAAGATCGTTGTATTTTTTTTGGTTGTAGAGCTTTTCCATGTCAAAGCTTCGTCGATACTGTTCGTAAAGGAAGAAGATCACTAAGCCACCGCCCATGGCAAAGATGATTAGGAGGATAAAATCACTCCAGAGGAAGTCAAGAAAGGCAGGTTTAAAGGCCTCTTCAAATTCTTGTATAAAAATGATATAAATAGGTTCATCGATCGTTTGAAAGTACGAGAGTACGCGCGCGTAAAAGACATAAGATCGCTCTTCTATCCAGAGATGTTGAAGGGAACCCTGGTGATTCTCGATGTTAATAGCGTAAATATTTTGGTGAAGCCAACGTTTAAGAGGCTCTAGTTTTGCGTCATAGATGAGCTCATTGGTCTGGATTTGTGGGCTAACAAAGGTCGCGTTACCGTCAGTGATAAAAGATCTCCCGCTCTCGCCTAAAGAGATCGCATTGGAACTGGAGAGGAATGCAGCAAGATCGACATTAAAGACGATAGCACCCAAAAGCTCGGCGTTGGCGTTGTGAATAAGTTGGACAAGAGGAAAACTTGCCCGCACCGTAGTTACTTCTAGTTTACCAATAAAGAAGTTTTTATCACCTTTTTGGATAAAGGGTGCATAAGAGAGGGTATCAAGATTAGCGCCGGAAAAGAAGGTGGTTAGTGGTGGTAGGCTGGTGTCCATGAGTAGAGAGAGGGTGCCCTCTAGGGAGAATTGATTACCATGATGGTCAACGGCAGCATAGGGGGCGATAGATTGTGTATGCTGGGCGAGGGTTTGCGTGTTGACAATGACAAGGGCATTGGTAAAAGAGGGTGAGAAGGATTTTAGGTTGGTAAGGCGAGCGTGCGCGTTTTTGGCATTCTCAAGGTTGGAAGGATCTTGGAGGTAATTTACGATGGCGTCGGATTGTGCGAGGTTATAGATAAGTTGACGCTGTTGACTTAGCCAGGCGGTAAGGAAGTTGATATTGTGGTTCACGGAACTGGTAACAAGATTTTGATAGTTTCTGCGATAGTAGTTGCTCTTTTGGATGGTGAGGATAGCTAGAGCAAGGATGAAGATGAAAAAGAAAATTTTAAAGAGTGCATTCGAGAGGGTAGCCAGCTCGGTGGTGGAGATTTGGGAATTAGATTTAAAAATTTTCTTAAACGAAATCATCCTCTATAATATAGCATATTCTTTGCACATTGTAAAGTGTCTTTTAAATTTGCTAGAATGTTTGGGAGAATATCGGTTAGGGTTGCATTTTATTTCATTTTTAGGTAGTATATTTGTAGAGTCGACAGGATAGAGACAACAGAGGAAGGATAGAATGAAAAAAAGAACGAAGATTATTGCAACCATTGGGCCTGCGTCTGAGGATCCCATTGTATTACGAGAGATGATTCGTGCGGGGATGAATGTGGCGCGGTTAAACTTTTCGCATGGTTCGTATGATGAGCATGCGGCGCGGATTAAGACGATTCGTGAGATTGCGCAAGAGGAGCGCCGTAATGTGGCGATCTTATTGGATACGAAGGGCCCTGAAATTCGTATGGGTCGTTTTAATGAGAAAATTACCTTGGAGGCGGGTCAGGAGTTCACCTTGCATGTGGAGGAGATTATGGGCGATCAGCACAACTCCTCGGTGAGCTTTAAGGAGTTGCCCCTTTATGTGCAGACCGGCGATCGTATCCTTGCTAATGACGGTTTGGTGGCTTTTCGCGTGGTAGATGTGGATAAGAAGGCAGGCAAGATCAATTGTCGTGTAGAGAATGGCGGTACGGTGGGCGATCGTAAAAACATGAACGTTCCTGGTGTCTCGATTCCGATGCCATTTTTAGCGCCTAAGGATATTGGCGACTTGGAATTTGGTGTCAATAATCATGTCGATTACGTGGCTGCTAGTTTTACGCGTACGGCACAAGATATCATTGAGCTTCGAGAATTGCTTAAGAAATTTGGCGATGGAAATATCAAAATTATCGCAAAAATCGAAAATCACGAAGGTATGGATAACTTTGAAGAGATCCTCAAAGTGGTGGATGGCGTCATGGTGGCACGTGGCGATCTTGGTGTAGAAATTCCCCTAGAGACAGTGCCTATTGCCCAGCGTACGATGATCGAAGCGTGTCGCAAGGCAGGAAAAATTGTTATCACAGCGACGCAGATGCTTGACTCGATGATTGTCAACCCTCGCCCTACGCGTGCGGAAGTTAGCGATGTGGCTAGTGCGGTGATGCAGGGGGTCTCGGCGGTGATGCTATCGGGCGAGAGCGCTGCCGGTAAGTATCCAATTGAGTCGGTGGCCATGATGGCAAAAGTGGCTAAGACTACCGAGGCCGCCACCAATTATTGGGATGAATTTTTTGATAATCGTGATAAGATGAATCGAGAAGATCCGATGCTCACTAGTAAGTCGATTGCTCGTGCTGCCTGTGATGTCGCTGCCATTCTCGATGCGACTGCGATTATTGTCCACACCGAGAGTGGGCATAGTGCTAGAGCGGTAGCGCGCTGGCGTCCGGGTTGTCCGATTATCGCGCAGACCCCCAGCGAGCAAGTGGTGCGTCAACTCTCCTTGGTTTGGGGTGTAGAGGGATTTGTCAGCGATCTTGGTGAGGATAAAGAGCTCAAAGAGACCTTAGAATACTCCATTGAGCGCGCCAAGAGCCTCGGGCACATCAAAGATGGCGATATGATCGTCTTTACGTGTGGCGTACCCATGAGCAAAACCGCCTCGACCAATCTTCTTAAAGCGCATCGCGTTGGCGATCCAATTATCTAGTTTTTTTTCACATTCATAGAGGGTTACGCGTCCATCTTTGCCCAAAAAAGCAAGAATGTGCGTAAGCCCTCTTGAGTTTTGTGGAGAATTTACCGTTATATAACAAAACTATGTCTATTGAATTTAAGCAAAAAAGTCTCCAAAAGCGCTTTTGCAAATAGCGTATCTCTGTTATACTATGCTTATGGTTTCACAGACATGGGTTTATAAAATGAATCATCGGTTAAAGTTCTTGATAAGAGGTGGGTTGATTACAAATGGAAAAGAATAATATGGCATCCATACCCTATGATGTGCGCAGTGTCCTTAAACGATCGTTGTTGACCAATAGTACCAACTTATTTGTTGGCTTTGGCGTTATTGCTATTGTTCTCTTTATGATTATTCCTTTGCCAGGCTTTGTTTTAGACTTTCTTCTTTCCTTAAACCTTGCTGCGTCTATCATTATCATTTTGCTTAGTCTTTACGTAAAAGAGCCGGTACAATTCTCGATCTTTCCTACACTTCTCTTGTTAATGACGGTTTTTGGGTTTGTGCTCAATATTAGTACGACGCGGATGATTTTATCCGAGGGGCAAAATTTTAACGCTCAACTCATCATCGCCTTCTCTGAATTTGTGGTGGGTCGTAGCTCCGGTGCAGAAGGTCTCATTATCGGTGCAACCATCTTTATTATCATTATGGTGGTTCAGGTGATGGTTATCACCAAGGGAGCCACGCGTGTCTCCGAAGTGGCTGCGCGTTTTGCGTTAGATAGTATGCAGATGAAGCAGATGTCCATTGAGAGTGAGTTCAATAATGGAGCCATCACCGAGAACGAGATGACCTACAAAAAGATGATGCTACAGCGCACCATGGATTTTTACGGAGCGATGGATGGTGCCACTAAATTTATTGGTGGTGGGGTTAAGGCTGGTATCTTTATCACGATTGTCAATATCGTCGCTGGTCTTATCGTGGGTGTTGCCGTGCGCGGGGAGAGCTTTGGTGGTGCTTTGGCGGTGTATACGCGCTTTACTATTGGTGATGGCTTGGTCTCGCAATTGCCGGCGTTGCTCATTTCGGTGGCAACGGGTCTTTTGGTTACGCGTAGCGTTGGTAAGGAGAGCTTTGGTGACGAGGCGCGGGAGCAATTTAGTCAGAGCTCCCAGCTCTACTGGATTGCCGGTGGCGTGCTCTTTGGCATGGCATTGATTCCTTCTTTTCCCACGTTGGTACTTCTTATCTTGTCGGGATTAACGCTCTTCCTTGCCTTTATGTTGAGTCGACGTGAATATGTACAGATGAAGGTTGACGAGAACGAAGAGGCGAAGGTAGAACTGGAGCGTAAAAATCCTGAGATTGCCCCCGTCGTACCCCTTGATACCTTGAGTCTTGAGTTGGGGTATGGTTTGATTCCGTTGGTCGATAAAGAGCAGGGTGCAGAGCTTCTGGAGCGTATCACGCGTATTCGGCGCGAGGCAGCTTTGGATTTGGGACTGGTGGCAGCCCCTATCCGTATTGTCGATAATATGCGCCTTGACCCCGGTGAATATTGTCTCAAAATTAAGGGCGTTGAGGTTGGCGGTGGACACTTACGTCTCGATCAATATTTAGCGATTAATGCGGGTGGGGAGCGTGAAGCGCTCTTTGGCGATCCTGCTGTCGATCCTACCTTCGGGTTACCTGCGATTTGGATTACTGATGAAGAGCGCGATCGTGCCGAGCGATTGGGTTATACCGTGGTAGATAGCCCCAGCGTGGTGGCTACGCACTTAACCGAGATTATCAAGAGTCATGCACATGAGCTATTGGGACGTCAAGATGTGAAGCGCATGCTCGATGAATTGCGTAAAGATCAGGCTGCGGTGGTGGATGAGGTCAACAAGCACTTCAGCGTGGGTGAGATCCAGAAGATTTTACAAGCGCTCTTGCGCGAGCAGGTCTCGATTCGCAATATTGTCTCGATTTTAGAGACGGTTGGCGATTATGGCCCTATCACGAAGGAGACGAGTATGCTGGTGGAGAAGTGTCGTCAGACATTAGGCCGCCAGATTACCCTACAATATTTGGATGAGGATCGTATCTTACGTGTATTAACCATTGAGCCAGAGCTTGAACAGGCGATCATCGACTCTCGTCAGGAGACAACCTTAGGCCCTGTGGCTGCGTTGCATGTCGATCTGCATCGTCAGTGGCTCAATGCGCTTCTTTCGGCGATTAATATCGTGCAGGGGGAGGGTTTCTATCCAATTATTTTGTGTAGCGAAAGCGCGCGTGCATTGGTGAAAAACAGCTGTATGCGCGAGGCACCAAACTTAGCGGTGCTCTCTATTTTAGAGGTGGCAAGCGATGTGCAACTAGAGAAGCTAGGGGAGATTCGACTCTCTTAAAATAAGAGCGTTAGAGGGAGTATGCGGACAACGATTAGTGTAATTGAAACAGCTGATACGCTAGATGAGGCGTTAGCCAAGCTCAACCAAAAGTATGGATCGCGGATTTTATCGGTAACGCATCGATACAAAACCGAAGGTGGTATTTTAGGCTTAGGTGGACGCGAAGTCGTGCAAGTAGAGGCCTACATCATGGAGGAAGAGCCCGACTCCAGACGTCAAATCATCGAGAAAAAGGCCGAAGAGATTCGTGAAGCCACCCGTATCGCCGAGCAGGTTAAGCGGGAGAACGATCTTTCCAAGGTGATGCAGACCTTGCTCCAGAAAATGGAGACGCTGGAGCACCATGTCGAAAAAAATTCTCTACGCACTCCTACGGTGCAAGAGGAGAACGGACATCCATCTTTGCAAAGAATTCGATCAATTTTAATTGAGGATAATGATTTTTCACCCTTTTTTGCCGATAGTTTGATCGAGGCGATCAAGAAGGATTTTAGTTTAGGCGAACTGGACGATTTTGCGTTAGTAGAAGAGGCAATTTTGCAAGAGATAGCGAATAAGCTCTCTTTTGCGCGTGAGTTGCCTAAAAGTGGTACGCGGGTCATTGTCTTAGTAGGGCCAACTGGCGTGGGAAAGACGACGAGTCTGGTAAAGATGGCAACGCTTGCGCTTACGCGTTATGGTTCGCGCGATGTGCCTTTGGATATCCGGCTCTTTAATATGGATATTTATCGTGTGGGAGCCAAGGAGCAACTGGGTGCTTATGGAGAGATTTTGGGAGTGGAACCCGCCACTATCTATGACGCCGAGGAGTTAAAGAACGCGTTGCAACAGGCTAAAGATGCGGATTATGTCTTTATCGACACCACGGGAAACAGCCCGCGTGATACGGTAAAGCTAGCCGAGGTGCAGAAGATTTTGGAGGTAACGCGCAATGCCGATATTCATGTGGCAGTGAGCGCGACGACGAAGGAGAGCGATATTCGGGAGATTTTGAGTCGATTTGTTATTTTTGGCTACAAGTCGGTCATCATCACCAAGATGGACGAGACGCGTAAAATTGGTTCGGTGCTCTCTCCTATTATTGAAAAGCGCGTGCCCATTGCCTTTATTACGACGGGGCAAGAGGTTTTGCCGGCTAATATCAAGAGTGGTAGCGTGGCGCGTATTTGGGAGCGGATGATGGGATTTTCGGATGAGGTGTTAGATAGAATGATTGAAAAAGCTGAAGAGAGGAATAGATAGAGGACGAGCATGGCAGATCAGGCTGAAGGTTTACGAGAACTTATGAAAGAGATGCGCCCCTCGCGGGAGAAGAAGACGCGTATTATTGCGGTGGCATCGGGCAAGGGCGGGGTTGGTAAGACAAATATCTCCATTAATTTGGCGATTGCTTATGCCAAACTAAAGAAAAAAGTCGTTGTTTTAGACGCGGACTTAGGGCTTGCTAACGTGAATGTGGTGATGGGCGTTATCCCTAAGTATAACCTCTATCACGTGGTGCGCAAGCAAAAGAGCATGCGTGAGATCATTTTGGACACCAATTATGGTATTCAAATTGTTGCCGGTGCCTCGGGCTTTGCTAAGATTGCAAATCTTGAGGATGATGAGCGCAAAGAATTTATTGAGGAGCTTCAGGAGCTAAGCTACGCCGATATCGTCATTATCGACACCTCGGCGGGGGTCTCTAGCAACGTCTTGAGCTTTATTGAGGCTGCCGATGACGTGCTGATTGTCATCACACCTGAACCTACCTCGATTACCGATGCTTATGGTCTTATTAAGATTATGAGCACCGAAATTGATAGTCAAGAGATGAGCCTTAAGCTTATTGTTAATCGGGCGCAGAGCGTTACCGAGGCCAAAAAGGTGCAACAGCGAGTCATTAGCATTGCTAGCCAGTTTCTCAATTTAAAAGTTGATTATCTTGGCTATGTCTATGACGACCCGATTGTCAGTCAGGCAGTGCGCCGACAAGTGCCTTTTTTGGTGCTCGATCCAGCCTCTCGACCTTCGGAGTGTGTGATGCACTTGGTCTCGCGCTTAGAGAACGTTGACTATAAAGAGGGTGGTGGCATGAGTAAGCTGTTGCGTAACTTCTTGAAGCCTCGCAAAGAGATGTAACCAACACAAATGGATACAAAGAGGAGCGATCGATGAAGATGGCTCCTCTTTTTTATTTAGGTGTAGGTTGTAGCGATAAAGAGCTCCCCATGATGCTCTATGTGGTAACTTCCTGCATTGTAAGGAATAAAGATAGATTGACCTGCATTTAATGCATAGCTAATATGTAGGATCGGATTGGTGATTGTCGCAGATCCATTTAAGACTAAAATGATTTGTGCTGGATTGTTAGCAGGAAGCGTATAGGATTGATCTTTTGTCATATGCGTAAAGGTAAAGCTACACGGTGGGGTGCTAAATGGTTGATTGTGGCTGGCGGGTAAGATGTGGGGTTTTTGCGCATCAAAGGTAACAACACGGCTAAGGCTGGCGAGGTCGACGTATTTTTCGGTGAGCCCAAAGCGCACGACATTATCGCTAGCTGCCATAATTTCGATACCTGTGCCTTGCAAATAAGCATGCAGTGTCCCGCTAGGCACAAAGAGCGCATCTCCTTTAGGTAGATGCAGAAGATTCATGTAGAGCGGCGCTAAAATGGCGATATCTTGCGGATAGTGTTGATGGAGGGTGCTAAGCCACTGCCACCGATCGTTTAGGATGGGAAGGCTTGCTTTATGGATGAGAATATCATGAAGGATCTGATTTTTGTGTGAAGCCTCGGCGGTGAGGAGGGCAACGAGGAATTGCTCTAAGGTGTGTGGGCTAGGGTTTTGGCTGAATGGGAGAAGGAGCGTCTGCAGTGTTGGGCTTGCGATGGCTTGAAGATCGCTGATGGTATCGGCATAAGGCCGAAACCCGACTAATGCCCAGACGTCATCGCTGTAGGCATAGAGCATTTCGGTCTTGTCGTTGCTATCTTTGTAGGTACGCTTGGCATCGTCTAGGGGGATATGTTGGAGATTTTCCTGAATAAATCCCGCTTCGGCCAGGGCTTTTTCGGGGTGCACTTGGAGAGAGAGCGGATCTTTAATGGCTAAGATCTTGAAGAGAAAGGGAAGGCTTGTTCCATGATTGTCGCCTAAAAAGTGGGTTGGATCGAGGGCTAGAAGATCAGGAAGAGGGATTGATTGATCTTGATGGATGGTCGTACTGGGTGATTGTGGGTGGGCGCCCATCCAGAGTTCGGCTTGCGGACTCTTGTTTGGATTGTTGTAATGCAGGAGGGCAGGTAGCGTATCACGATGCCCCCATGCGTAACTTTTGATGGGGTTGGTTAAGGGATAGAGCACTTTTTGGTTAGTCATGAATAAAATCCTTGGTGATGATTGATTCTCTTTGTCGTTTGATACGATTTTTATGCGTATCGTTTTGATTATCGGCGTGAACATGTCGACATATTAGAGAAAATACGCATGAGTGAGGTGGCTGTGTTGAAGCAAACGCGGGCGACTTTTGGGGTATATGGACAGTTATTATTGTTGGCGATGAGTGCGGGGGCGATCTTTCGCTTGATCTATTTGCGCGCGAATTTTCAGGAGGTTTTAGAGTCTACGTTGAAGATAAGCGTGGCACAGTTGAACGCCTTGTATGCGTGGATGGGTTTGGCGATTGTGCTTGGCTATTTGCCTAGTGGTTGGCTTGCCGATCGCTTTTCGGTGAAGCGATTGATTATGATTGCGTTGACGTCGACAGCGCTATTGAGTGCGGGTTTGGCGACGCTACCGCCTTATGCTATTGCACGCTGGCTCTATGTGGGCTTGGGATTTAGCGCGGTCTTTCTCTTTTGGAGTGCACACATGCGTAGTGCCAAATTATTGAGTAACGCACGCAATGAGGGGCGAATTTTTGGTCTATTAGATGGCGGAAGGGGCGGATTTGAAGCACTCTTTGCCACGGTTGCGACAATTCTTTACCAATGGATGGTGCGTGCAGAGACGCACTCCTTAGCGCATCAAGAGGCAGGTATGCGATCGGTTTTTCTCTATTTTAGTACACTGCAACTAGGGCTTGCGGTACTTGTCGTGCTTTTTTTACAAGATGAAGTTCGCGTAGAGAGGGTGGATAAAGCAGCTCCGAGGGATAAAGAGCGAGGGTGGTTTGTTTGGAAGCTGGATAGGCAAAGTCGCACCCTGATGCTTTTGATGAGTGCGATTATCTTTAGTGGGTATACGCTCTTTTTTACGGGATTCTCTTTTTATGGGTTGTTGTCGGTCAATTTTGCGCTAGATAGTGGCTTGGTGATGCGTTGGATTTCGCTGGCGCTGTGGATGCGTCTGGTGGGATCGATGTTAGGCGGATTTCTTGCCGATCGCTGGGCAAAGCCGATGATCTTGCTGATTGCGATGGTCGGCTCGATGCTGGGGCTTATCCTTTTACTGACAGTGCTAAAGAAGACAACGCTCGTGGTTGTCGTGGTAATTGCAGTGAGCTTAACTAATGCGATGATCCGTGGGGTCTATTGGTCGTTATTGCATTATATTCGGGTAGACAAGCGCTATTTGGGTCGCATGATCGGCATGATATCGTTTGTTGGCTACTTGCCCGATCTCTTGTTGCCGTGGGTCAGTGTCTATCTCTTTGCAAGATGGGATAACGCATCGGCCAATACTCTCTACCTCTGGGGATCGCTGGGAATAGGGGGACTGGGACTGATGAGTTTGGGACTCTTCTGGTTGTTATCAAAGAGAGAATTTAGATAATATATGGCTACGGGAATAACCCCGTAGCCATAAACTTACAGAGTAAAGGGTTCACCTCGAACGTCTTTAATCACATCGTTGCTAATAATCAGCCGTAAACTGTCTTTAAAGTTACGTAAATTTTCCGCTCCATTGACAACGGTTGTCGCTTGATTATTAGGAAGAGAGGAAGAGACGGGCGTAAAGCGGATATTATTGCGCGCGACAAGCATGCTTTCTATCACCTTTTTATCTACTAAAAAGGTAGATATGTACCTTGTGTATGTCTGTTTCTCTTGGGTGTAGGTTCTATGCTCGTAATACTTGGTATCAAGCGTGGTAGACTTATCATCTATTAGCAAGATTAAGCCATCAACATCCCCTCTGAGCGCGGGGTTTTCACTGGAAAATTTTATTTGGTAGAGAGTGCTCTTTTTGGTGCGTATCATAGCCACGTCGATATCAGTTCTGAAGCTTTGACGCGTTTTGCCTTTACCGATGTGCTCGGTAACGGTGGCACTCATAATGCGGTGAATACTTTTGCCATGAATTGCGTCCTTGTCAGTGAAGAGCGTGTAGGCATTCTGTTTGGCTTCATTTACTTTTAGCTCTACCTGGGCAGTGAGTGGTGTACTTACTAGCACTGTCAATGCTAGTAATTGAACAATTTTGTTCATAATAAGCTCCTTTTGGATAAATCTTAATATCAATTTATAGGTTAAAATGATATTTCGTCAAGTATTTTTTGATAATTTATTATCATTACAATCGACGACAAGTGATATTTAACCAAAAGCCTGATGCATTTGTATGAGCGACTGGTGAATTTTACTTGGCGGACAGGCGATATTCATACGCAAAAAGAGCGGACTCTCTTGGCGATAGGTCTCTCCTTTCATGATGGCCAACCCATGATTGATGAGGCGTTGTTGCACTTCAGCTGATGAGAGATGAAGGCTTGAAATGTCTATCCAAGCAAAGTAGGTTGCCACGCTTGGATGTAACTGTAATTGTGGTAAGTGTTGGGTAAAAAAATCATTTAGCAGCGCGCGATTTCTCTCTAGTTGTGTAAGGAGTGCTTCTAGCCAAGCCTCTGCTTGATGATAGGCGCTGATGGTTGCGAGGATGGCCAGAATGGGTGGTGAGGAGAGTCCGTCGCGCTTGAGTTGTTGATTGAAGCGCTCTTTGATGGTTGGGTCATTACTTAGGAGATACGATCCCCCTAGCGATGCGAGATTAAAGCCTTTGGCGGTACTGGTGGCGAGGACGACTTTAGGGTAATCGCCCCACACGGCACAGATGGGGGTGTGTTGATGGGGCGAAAAAACTAAGTCCATATGCGCCTCATCGCTGATAATGGCCACGTCGTGTTGCCTAGCAAGTGCGACGATTTGGCTTAGTTCCTCTGGACTAAAGATGATCCCGGTGGGGTTATGTGGATTACATAATAAGATGGCTTTGGCACGAGGGAGTTTCTCTGCTAAATCGATTAGATCAAGGTGATAAGTCGTGCCGTCAAAGCGTAATGGGTTCGCGATTAAGTGGCGATTACGCCCTTCAATGAGCGGAATAAAGGCGTCGTAGCAGGGCGTTTGCACGACAACGCCGTCGCCTTCCTGCGTGTATAAATCGATAAATTGTGCGCAACTGTAGATGATCGAGGGGCTGTACGCGATCGTATTAGGATCGATGGTCGTGGTGAATCGCTTGCTAAACCACAAGGCGATAGCCTCTTTAAAGTCGGCATGGTTCCATCGACTATAGCCAAAGATGCCATGGGTTACATGCTTCTCTAAGGCCTGTTGGATCTCCGGTGCGATGGCAAAATCCATGTCGCTGATGGTGAAGGGCAGGAGATTTGCCTTACCAAAACGATCTTGCACAAAGTCCCACTGGGTGGAGTAGGTGCCACGACGATCGATGAATGTAGTAAAATCATAGGGCATAATGGATTCCTTTTATAGTAGTTTATCAATCTCTTGACGTAAGAGGTGAACTTGCGGCCCAATGATCACTTGTAAGGCTTGATCCCCCACGTGAATCACACCGGTTGCGCCTAACCGTTTGAGCTGGGCATCATCGACCAATTTAGCATCGTGAATTTCTAGGCGAAGGCGCGTAATGCAGTTGTCCAACGAGAGGATATTTTCTCTTCCCCCCAACGCATTCAAGTAGAGTTGCGCTCTGCTATTGGCGCCATCGCCTAGGGGATCATCTTGGGTAGCCTCTGGGCTCTCTATGATCTCCCGTCCGGGGGTTTTGAGATTCTTTTTCCTAATCACCATGCGAAAGACGACGTAGTAAAGCACTCCCCAGATCGGGCCTATCACCAAAATGAGCCACCAACGGGTATCGTTGCCTTGCAAGACGCCGTAAATAACCAGATCAATAAGATTACCGTCGGTGTTGCCAATGCGGATACCCAATAAGGCGACCACCATTGCGCCAAGCCCGGTCATGATGGCGTGGAAGAGAAAGAGCATCGGGCTAATGAACAAGAATAAAAATTCGATAGGCTCGGTAATACCCCCCACCACCGAGGCGATAACGCCAGAGAGAAAGAGACTTTTTATGACGGGGCGATTCTCTTTGAACGCAGTGTGGTACATCGCTAATGTTACGGCAGGTAGCCCAAAGAGGAATGAAGGCATCTTGCCTTGTGATAAAAATTGCGTGGCACTAGCGGAAATCTCATACCCATCGCGGATTTGCGCGTAAAAGATATTAAGCGCCCCATGAACCATTTGGTCGCCAACTAGTTCACTGCCACCGATTTCGGTAAAGCGCACCATCGCAACCAAAATATGATGCAATCCAATCGGAATCAACAAGCGCTCGCTGGTAAAAAAGACCATCGGGGCAAAGATACCCGATTTTTGGATTAACCCGCCCAAGGCGACAATCGCGTTACTAAAGAATGGCCAGATAAATGGGACAATCAAACCCATCACCGAGGCCACCAATGCACTAATAATGGGGACAAAGCGCGGCCCACCAAAGAAGGCGAAGGCATCGGGAAGTTTGATGGTATAAAAGCGCGTGTGTAATCTTGCCACAATTGCACCAACCATAATACCGCCTAATACGCCCGTATCGATGGTGTGGATGCCCATGATCGTACTCTGTCCTAAAGATCGATAGAGTGTTGGATCGCTTGGAATCATTTGGTGAAACTGGAGCGCAAAGTTCGTTCCCAGATGCATCGCCATAAAGCCAACAAAGCCGGCAAAGGCTGCGACGCCTTTCTCTTGTCGGCTTAGCCCTAACGGAATAGCGATGGCAAACATAATGCTTAAATTACTAAAGGCAAGCCCACCAATCTGGCTCATGTAGCCAAAGAGATAGCGCATGGGCAGGCTACTTAAGAGGGGGAAACGTGCGAGCATGTCGCTAGAGGTAAAGGCCGAGCCAATCCCCAATAATAAGCCCATCGCCGCCAAGAGGGAGACGGGTAACATGAAGGTTTTGCCTAGGCTCTGAAAGTAGCCCCAAAAATTTGATTTGTGTGGTTGTTTTTGCATGAAGATTTTCCTTTTATGTAGATCGCGGTTCGTTTTTCTCTTAGAAACTTCTCTATGATTATACAATAAAATATTTTTTGTGTATAGATGGCATCGGGTCTATTTTCTGGTAGATTTTTTTGATTTTTTGATGTATAGTTATAGAAATAGCTCATGATTGAAGGAGAATATTCTTATGGCTTTACATGTGATGGATGAGGCGAATCGTTGTTTGCAGTGTAAAAAACCTTTTTGTCGCGACGGTAATCCCACTAAACCAGAAAAAGATGGTTGCCCGATTCGTACCAATATTCCTGAGGTGATTCGTCTTTTTAAAGAGAATAAGTTAGATGAGGCGGGGAAGTTGCTCTTTGATAATAATCCCTTATCATTGGTCTGTAGTCTAGTTTGCGACCACGAGAGCCAATGTGAGGGCAGTTGTGTGCTCAATCATAAGGGCGTGCCGGTGCACTTTTCTACTATTGAACATTATATTTCTGATCTTT
Source organism: Entomospira culicis (assembly GCF_028748145.1). NCBI lineage: Bacteria > Pseudomonadati > Spirochaetota > Spirochaetia > Spirochaetales > Spirochaetaceae > Entomospira > Entomospira culicis. The sequence continues at coordinate 316,726 of NZ_CP118181.1, forward strand.
ATAGTCAAAAAATGCAAGTAGTCCCTGCGCCTAGTAATGGTATTCGCGTGGGGATTATCGGCTCTGGCCCAGCGGGCATTACCATCGCCATTATTCTTTCACAGATGGGCTATCAAGTGACAATTTTTGAGAGTAAAGAGAAGATCGGTGGCGTTTTGCGCTATGGGATTCCTGCATTTAGATTGCCACACTCGATATTGGAGAATATTGAACAGCGCCAACTCATTGACCGCGGGGTAAAAATTCGCCCTAACACCTTGATCGGTGGGGCTATCGGTCTGGATGATCTCTTTAACGATGGCTACAAAGCGATCTTTGTGGGTACGGGTGTCTGGAAGCCAAATGCGCTCAAAATTAAGGGCGAGACCTTTGGTCATGTGCATTATGGCATTAATTATCTCAATAGTCCGGATAGCTTTAGGTTGGGTAAACGAGTTATCGTGATTGGTGCTGGTAATGCTGCCATGGATGTGGCACGCACGGCGTTGCGTAAGGGCGTAGAACACCTCACGTGCTTCTCTATCACCTCTGAGGTAGCGGCCAGTCATTACGAATTTAGCTATGCACAGCTGGAGGGCGTTCATTTTGCTTACAATAAGCGTCCTGTAGAGATCACGGATGAAGGGGTTATCTTTATCGATGTAACCCAAGATGAGGCAGGTGATTTTATTGATGTTGCCGGCACGCAAGCGCTTCATCTTGCCGATAGCGTGATCGTTTCGATTAGTCAAGGTCCTCAGAATAACTTAGTAAAAACCACCAAGGGGCTAGAGGCAAACCAGCGTGGCTTGCTCACCACCGATGACTTAGGGCACACCTCACGCGCGGGAGTATTTGCCTCAGGCGACGTGGTACGTGGCGCACGCACCGTGGTAGAGGCGGTAGCCCATAGTAAAGTGGTTGCAAAGGCCATGCATGAGTATATGCAAAGCTTACCTAAAGCGTAGTATTTTCAACAAAAAGATACCCCGTATCGTCTATATTATAATGTAAGAGATACGGGGAAGTTTTGTTCTAGTTTGTCTTCTTCTCATAGTGGGAAAATTTCATCGAGAAGGAGGCGCGCCCTTGGCTCTGACTACGTAACTCGGTGCTGTAGCCAAACATCTTGGTGAGCGGAGCTTGCACGTCGAGCAACTGAATATTATCCTGCATATCTACCCCCATTACAATACCGCCACGCGTCGTGAGTTTGCTAATGACCTCGCCCACATAGTCGTTAGGCACCTCGATGATCACCGCCATCACAGGTTCCAAGAGGATCGGATTGGCCTCGGTACAGGCTTTTTCGGTGAGTATCGCACCTAAACTTTGATAGGCAACTTCGTGGGCAAGCTCCTCATTGTATTGCACACTCTGGATGGTGACGTGGATATCCAAGCAGGCGTAGCCCATCACGATACCCGAAGCAAGCGAAGCTTCAATCCCACGAATGATCGCTTGTTGAAGTTCATCGGGTAGGGTTTTGGCTAGCTCATTGGTGATGCGATTACCAGCGCCGCGCTCGTTAGGTGCTACGTGGAGGGTGAGACCAGCGAAGGACTCTTTGCCGTTAATTGGGCGATCGAAGGTCTCGGTGAGGGTGGCACTGCCTTCAATGCTTTCACGATAGCTAACTTGTGGTTTACCGACATTAAATTGTGCTTTAAAGTCATCCCTCGCTCGCGTGGTGAGGACATCGAGATGGAGCTCCCCCATGCCACTAATCAACAATTGCCCCGTCTCACTATTCTCTTTAAGGAGGAAGGTCGGATCTTCGCGTTGGAGTAGCGTCATTACCTCTTTGAGTTTATCGAGATCGGCAAGGCTCTTTGGCTCAATAGCGATGGAGATGACTGGCTCGGGAAAGTCAATCGATTCGAGGACTACGTTTAAGCCATCGGTGATGGTATCTCCCGTCTGCGCGAGTTTAAAGCCCTGAATCACACCGACATCGCCGGCTTTTAGTTCATTGATCTGCTCGGGCGTGCGCGCGTGCATGCGGTAGAGTTTGCCAATACGCTCTTTCTTCTCCTTGCCCACGTTGAGCACCATCGTACCGCTCTTAATGCTACCGGCATAGACCCTCGCATAACAGAGCGCCCCGCTCTCTTTGTCTTGCTGAATTTTAAAGATCAATGCGACAAAATCCTTGGTAGAAAGACGCGAAATAGCAATCTCTTCGCGTTTATTCTTACTGACCAATTTAGCTGGCACGTCGCCAAGCTCAAAGGGATCGGGCAGGAAGTGGGTAACGGCATCCAAAAGCGGTTGCACGCCCTTGTTTTTAAGGGCACTGCCCATCAATACGGGGGTAAGCTCGCGTGCAATCGTAAGACGGCGAAGCTCGCTAAGAATAAGATCTTGTGGAATCTCGGCCTCTTCTAGCAAGAGCGTAATAAGCTCTTCGCTATAGGTAGAGAGGGTATCAAGCATTTGATCTCGCGCCTCTTGGGCTTGCTCGAGGTGTTCGCTCGGAATGGGGGAGCTGATTACCGTTGCCCCCTGTGAGGATTCGTCAAATTGCAGATACTGCATGGTAATGAGATCGATGAGACCGAGTAACTCTTCTTGTTGATAGATGGGCAGTTGCAGTGCCAGTGGTTTGGTGTGGAGCTTTTCTTCGATCTGCTTTAATACATGGAGATAGTTGGCACCGGTGCGATCGAGCTTGTTAATGAAGGCGATGCGTGGCACGTGATACTTGTTTGCCTGTCGCCAGACGGTCTCACTTTGGGGTTGCACGCCACCAACGGCACAGAATACGGCGACAGCGCCATCGAGTACGCGAAGCGAGCGCTCTACTTCGGCAGTAAAGTCGACGTGGCCTGGGGTGTCGATGAGGTTGATCTGGGTATTGTGCCAAAAACAGGTCGTCGCCGCGCTCTGAATGGTGATGCCACGCTGTTGCTCTTGCTCCATCCAATCCATCTGGGTGGTGCCGTCATCCACATCGCCGATGCGTCTACTCTTGCCCGTATAAAAGAGAATGCGCTCACTCACGGTGGTCTTGCCGGCATCCACGTGCGCCATAATCCCGATATTTCTCATCTGTGCCATTGTTTACTCCGTTAGAAAAAGGTACTTTATTCTACCAAATTCGGCATAAAAGCACAAGGGTTAGAGGCGTGGTTTGTTGGCTGATAAATTTTTATTATTTTGTTATTGAAAGGTAGAAATTTTTGTGCTATACTGGTACGAATGGAGGATAACGTATGACAAAAATGGATGAAATGATGCATGAGTTAGAGAAGGTGCAAGGCATTGATTGGGTGGCTATCTTTAAGAAACGCTACAAGATTAATAAGACTGAGGTACTTGCCGGCGCTTTTTTATGGTATGTTTGGGCGGATGAGCCAGAGGGTATTGACTTTGATGCGGATATTGCCTTTGATAAAAACGTGGTATTATTTGATAAAATTTTTACGCAAAAGATGGCGGTTGTGGATGCCATCGCCTCGCTGGAGCTAAATAAGGCAGTGGAGAGTGAGCATAATTTATTCAAGCTCTATACCCACTACTTGGCGAATGAAGAGCATTTTGAGGCATTGCATCAGTATGTTATTGATTGGGAAAAAGCCGAATCCTTCCCAGATCAACAGTGGTATTATTGCTATGCTGCCGTGCGTCACCACTTGGTTAAGGATAAGAGTTTCCCTAAGATTAAAGGTAGTTTGCATGATATTTCGGATGAGGTTACTAACTATCTGATGGGCGAATCAGATATGAATACTTGGATGAATAAGAAAGAGCAAGATTTTACTGGGGATCTATCGGAGTGTTTAACCAATCTCTTTTATGAGGAGTATGAGCTACCCCGCAGTATTACCGATGATGAAAGTGATAAGTTTTGGCACCGCTTTCATGCACGCATCTACGCTGCCCACGATTTAGCCCAGTTTAATCGTCGCTATAAAGATATCGCCTGCTTTGCTCTTGCCCAAGAGCTAAACATTGCTGTTGATCCTGAAGATCTTTATGGAAGTGCGTATTGGATTATTCTTGAACAAGAGCCGTTAAAGCATGCCGAGATTTGTCAACACTTTTACACCACGATGGATCGCGTGGCTAACCCACAAGCTTATGCACACTTTCTCTTACGCCATGGCTACCACGAACATCTTTAAAGGAGAGGCGCGATGGCAAGCATTTTAATGAAGATATCCGATCTTTTTAATGGAAAACGACTCTTACGTATTCCGCCGTATCAGCGAGGTTATGCTTGGCAGAAGGAGCAATGGCAGGATCTTTGGGATGATCTGGATGGGTTGCTGGAGCATAAAAAACACTATACGGGGCTACTTACCCTCGCTAAGGCAGAGCATTATCAGACAAATGCAGTTGAGCAAGCGTGGTTAGCACACGAGAGCGATCGTGCTGTTTATTATTTGGTAGATGGTCAGCAACGCTTGACCACGCTCTTAATTATGATGAGTTTGTTGACTGAACTGGGTGTTTTATCTTTAGCAGAAGAGCATCAATATCTCCAAACTACCGACTCTTTGGCTCTTTTTGATTATGAGATTCATAAGACCACACAAGAGTTGCATGACACTTGGCATAGTATTCTTCAGAGTCGAGAGCTACCAACTAGCTATGAAAGTCTTTATGCGAAAAATATGCTGGAGGCTAGGCAATTTTTTCATAATCAATTCGTATCACGATTACCAACAGAGCAACGGATAGTGTGGCAAAAAATAGCTAGTGGGCTAGTGTTTAATCTCTTTGAGGTGGCAGCGGAACAAGATATGCACCTTCTTTTTGAGTCGATGAATAATCGAGGCAAGCCATTAACCATCGTCGAACTTTTAAAGAGTCGATTAATCCACCTCTCTACCAAAATAGAAGCAACCTCCGAGCAAGTTAAGCAGCTACAAGCCAAGATTGATCAGACATGGCACACCTTGTTTCATTATTTAGATCATCAAGAGAGCAGTGGTACGGTAGAGGCATACCTTGAGGCACACTTTTTGATTATTTGGGAGCGTGAGGATGAAAGGTGGCAAGATCGCTTGTTAAAAAAGATCTTCCCTACAAAAATGTCATCTAGTGAATATGTAACCTTAGAATTTATCGAAAAGTACTTAAGGAGTCTCTCGGAATGGGTTAGTTATTGGGCATTGGTGCATGATTTTGCTACGGTAACGATCTCTCGATTTGAGCATATTATGATCACTCCACAAGAGAGGCGTTGGTTGGCAGCAATTTTGCGAGAGAGTAACAACTCCTCTTTGGTTGCATTATTGGCGGTTACGCTCTTTGAGGTGCAAGATAATCCTCATGAGAGATCTTTTTTTCTTCCCTTTTTACAAGCTGTAGAGCGTTGGATCTTTTTGCAAGGTAATTTTGGTGATTCTGGGGATTTTGGTTGGGCTCAAACCTATGCCTATCGTCTTTATCGCTATAGTCAATCTCATTATCCACGCCAAGGTTCGTTAAAGGCAATGAGAGAGAATCGCGAGAAATTATCCCAAAGCATGGTAGCTAACCTAGATTATTTTTTAAAGAAAATAGAAACTCTCTTTGAAAAAAGGAGCGGAAAGCTTAAAAATGGTTTTTATGCATGGACAGATTTACGCTATTTTTTATATGAATATGAATTATCCTTAGCCGAGCAAGCAGGAGTAGAGCAGATTATCTCTTGGTCTAAGGTAGCCAAAACCGCTGATGAAGATAAATCATCGCAGGTGAGTATTGAACACATTTTCCCACAAACATTTGAGAAGATCGATTATTGGCAGCAGCATTTTGCTCATCATGATGAGGCGACACAGCATCGATTGTTGCATGCCTTGGGTAATCTCGTGTTGCTGGAGAAGAATAGTGAGGCGAGTAATAAATCTTATCCTGAGAAGTTAGCGATTTATCAAAAAGATACATGGAGTGCCAAGCGGTTAGCCAGCGATTATCCTTTAGATTGGCATGATGAAATGATTGTTAAACGAAGTGTAAATCTATTAACCTTTATGCAAGAGCGCTGGCATATTTCTAAACTTGTTGAGCAATATAACAAATTTTTTGATATGGAGAAGTAGGCTTTTACTGATTATTTGTTATAAAATAGATAGATCTATCATTTTATTGTTGCATGATAGAAATTCTCGTGCTATAATAGTGCGAATGGAGGAATCATTGTGGAGACTAGTTGGAAAAAGACCGTTGGCGATTTGCGCAAAGGCGACAATGGAAAACCTTATCGCTTTTATGTGCCGGCCTATCAGCGTGGGTATCGTTGGGGTAAGCAACAGGTGGAAGATTTATTACGGGATCTGATTGAGTTTAAGGATGCTAAGGAGAATGGTGCGGTTGAGGGTCAATATTGCTTGCAACCGCTGATTGTGAAAAAACGCAACGATGGATCGTACACCGTAGTTGACGGGCAACAGCGACTCACTACTATCGCTATTTTTAGGCAAGTATCTAAGTCAGAGTCAGGATTTAGTATTGAGTATGAGACGCGTGAGAAGAGTAAGAACTTTTTGGCAAGTTTGGGAAAAGACGATGAGCAAGCCAAGAATGAGAAGGATGATAACATTGATTATCATTATATGTGGCAAGCGTATGATGTGATGAATAAGTTTTTTGATAAGCAAGTTGAGCCAAGAGAAGAACTCATGACTGAACTTAATGATAAAATAGAAAATTCGGCTTTTTTTATTTGGTACGAGATAGAGAAAAATACCGATAAAATTGACGACAACACCTACGAAATTGAGCTATTTCAGCGGGTTAATATGGGTAAAATTTCCCTAACCAATGCCGAGTTGATCAAGGGTGTCTTCTTTCGTGATCAAAACTATACTAATACCACGATGGAGAGCGAACAGCTAGCTTTGGCAAACTCTTGGCAAGAGATTGAGCATGGCTTAGAGAACGATGCCTTTTGGTACTTTTTTAATGGAGTAAACAAGAGCTATGAGACACGGCTGGATGTTCTTTTTCAGATCATTGCAAGGCAGGAAGATAAGAATAAGCGCGAGTCAGATCAAAAGGATCCCATCTATGCTTTTCATGTTTTTGATGAGCTCTTTCGCGAAGAAAAAGACCGAACACAACTGCGTGAGACTCTCTGGAAGAAAGTGAAACTTCTAAATGCACAGTTGCACTACTGGTATGATAACTTAGATTATTATCATATTATTGGTTATTTGCTTGCCACGGGTACGGGGGTTCAAAAAATTCTTGATTTAATTGATGGTAAAAAGAAGAGTCAGCAGATCGATGATTTGATGGCTTTAGTGAAAAATCGAAAATTTGTGGATACCTTTCTACAGAATCCTGAAGCGATCGAGTATGGTAGCAGTGGCGATAAGAAAGCGATTGCTAACTTATTATTGCTCTTCAATATCGCCACGCTGGTGGCTCAAGGGGATAAGCAACATCGTTTTCCCTTCGACATCTACAAAAAAGAGGACTGGGATATTGAACATATCCACGCTACCGCAGATAAGGATGGGGAAGGCGATGCTGATAATCGTATCCACAACTTAACCTTACTTGATGCTACTACCAATCGTGCTTATGGTAATAAACCTTTTCTCGAGAAACGCGCATTTTTACTTAAAAAAGAGCAAGCGGGGCAGTTTATTCCCACCGCTACCCGTAATATCTTTATTAAAGCCTATACTGATGATCTACAAGAGGGAGAGTTGAAGCTGTGGACGGATGCAGATAAAAAGCAATATATCGAAAAAATGCAAGTAATTTTACAATCATTTTTTGACAAAGAGTGGCGAAAGAAGGAGCGAAACAGTGAGCGATAATCAGCGTATGACATTATTAGAGTTATTAGCAAAGCAAGAGGTGGTGATCCCCCGTATTCAGCGAGATTACGCGCAAGGGCGTGAGAGTGAGAAGATTGACTCTATCCGTAACAAATTTCTTAGCGATTTAAAAGAAGCGCTCTTGCATGATGATAAATCCTTGGATTTAAACTTTATCTATGGTAAAACTGTCAACGATAGCTTTTTACCTGTCGATGGGCAACAACGCCTCACCACCGTATGGCTATTGCATCTCTATCTTTACAGTCGAGCTGGCAACAGTGAAGCTTTGGAGAAATTGAAGAAATTCAGTTATGAAACCCGAGAAACTTCTAAAGCATTCCTCAAGGAACTGGTTGAGCATCATGCCGATATGCACCACGAAGCTCCACCAAGTGAAGCGATTGTAGATAGTCATTGGTTCTCGCATGATTGGGCATTCGATCCGAGTGTGCAGTCGGTCTTGGTGATGCTGGATGCGATTCATAAACATTTTGCGGAGAGCGACTTACAAACGTTGATCGCAGGCTTGGAGTCTGGGAAGGTCTACTTCTTTTATCTGCCCATTGCCGAAATCGGTTCACCAGATGATCTCTATATCAAATTAAATGCCCGTGGCAAGATGCTTAGCTCGTTTGAGAATGTTAAAGCTATCTTGGTGGGACAGGCTCAAGAGCATTTGGATAAGGATGATTTTACAAAGAATATGGACGGCATCTGGACGGATTACTTTTGGTCTCGCTCTAAAGAGAAATTTGATGAAGATTTTGCGCGCTTCCTTGAGGTCTTGTTTCATAACTACGGCGTGATTGATACTTATGGCAACAAAGATTGGTGGTATACGCTTTCTAATGAGACCACGCTTGCCAAGATTGATGCGCCGTTTCTCACCACGCTCTATCATACGCTCAACTTTTTGTGTAAGGTGGATAAGGACGAAAAGTTGAATGCTAAAATCGATCCCTTCATTCTACCAAAAGAAGAGATCAATATTGAGCGACGCTACATGTTTTTTGTCTTGAGTGAGTACGCCCGACAAGCTAAGGATAAAGCGGTGGATCTTTGGGCTGATGGTTTGGCGCATCAATGGTTTCGCGTGATGAACAACCTTGTCTACAATAGCTACACAACGGTTTTTCGCGAGGATGATGAGCGGGTAAAAACCTTTAGTAATGTGCTTGCTGAAATCAAAAATTTAAGCGAGCATTGGGATGGTATTTTAGCGTACATCAGTGATAGTAAGCATAAAATTGGCGCGTTGAATCAAGAGCAAGTGAAAGAGGAGCGAATCAAGGCCAGCATTATCTTACACCATCCAGAGAAGGAAGCCTTTGCTACAGCCATCTATGCGGCGGAAAAGCATCGATACTTTGGTGGGCAAATCCGCGCAGCACTCTACCTAGCCGGCGATAAAGATAAGCCCGAAGCGTTGGCTTTGGCAACCTTTAATAAGTATTGGGCAACCCTTAGCCAGCTCTTTAAGGATAGTGTGGAGCAAGAGGCGCAGGCGATGCATGTATTACGCAGTGCTTTGCTTACTTTTGGTAATGATTGTTATTATCGTCCATCAGAATACATTCAGTATATGTTTTATTCTACTAATCCCCGTGAAACAAATAGTTTACGTGCACTCTTTGCCGATGAAGCTAAGCGAAAATACACGTTACCTTTGTTAGATGTTTTACAGAAAAAGTCATTAGCTGACATCATTGAGAATCATCTAGTTGACCCAGCAACGAAAAGAAATGATTGGCAGTACTGTTTAGTCAAATACCCTCAATTATTTCGACATTTACATCCCACGCATATGTATGCAGATTTCTATACACATGTTAACCGATTTCTTTTACTATCAAAAAAGACGGGTGGTGGGTATTGCCACAGTGTTTTTTTGGCTGCATTAGAGGATGAATTGAATACGTCAGCTATTAAACAGAATCTACATGTAGAATATTGGTTTAAAAGTGGCGCAAAAGATTATCATAATTTAGTTTTTCCCAAAGAAAATGGGTGGGATCGTAAGGGCTGGGTCGTATATGATTATATTGAAAAACAATTTATTATTTTGCATCATAATAAAAAGGGGGATGAAGAGGAGCTGTGGCGTTCTACCTCAGACGATCCGATTTCCGAGACGGTGGCGTATATTGAAGAGAATATCAAGTTATTTCGTAAATAGCGTGTTTTTAAAGAGAGAACCCTCCAGAGGCCGGAGGGTTTGCAAGCGAAAGGTGATGCGCTAGGGGCGGACGATGTCGCTCTCTTGAAACTGGTAGAGGCTGTTGATACGCTTCATGTTGATGAGGTGGGGTTTTACGAGGTTGAAGATATGTTGATTTGTTAGCGGAATGACCACGGTTGCCTCTTCCACCAAGATGCGTTCTGCCTCTTCATACAGGGCGCGACGTTCGTTGGCGTCGGGGCTAGCTTGGGCGCGCTCGAGGATATCATCTAGCTCGGGGTTTTGGTAGTTTACCGATGCGCGATGGCTACTTGTCCCGTGGAGATAGTCTAAAAAGATGCTGCCGTCGGGATAGGGCAAGAGCCATGCGCGATTATGCAGGTAGACTTGTCCGCTCATGGTGAGATCGAGAAAGGCAGCCGCGTCTGCTTCTTTGATGATAAGGTTGATACCTGCCTCTTTGAGCTGGGCTTGCGCGAGCGTCCATAATTGGCGATCGAGCACTTTTCCGCTGGTGTAAACCACTTCGATATTGAGAGGTTCGTTATAGCCTGCCTCGGCAAGGAGTTCTTTGGCGCGTTGGGTACTATGCTTAGGCAAGGTGATATGGGGGTTGTACCCTACCGATCCCACAGGAACGAAATTGTCTACTTTATCGGCAAGATGTTGGTAGACATGTTCTGCGATATCGTCGCGATCTAGCGCATAAAGTAGAGCCTTGCGCACCAATGGATTACCAAGATCTTGATGTTTGGTGTTGATGAAGATGACATTGGTACCAAGTGTATTCCAGCGATGAATTTCATCACGATAGTTGCCAGAGGCGTACTGTGCGTATTGATCGGGGTTGAGCTCTACCACATCGAGGTTGCCCTGTTCATACTCTAAAAGCGCGGTATAGGCATCATCCATATAGCGGAATTCGATGCGATCGATAGCCGATCGCCCATCTCGATACGCCTCATTTACCTCCATGATCACACCTTCATTGGGATGGTAGCGCACAAAACGGTACGGGCCACTGCCGATCAGCACGCTATGCCCCCATGTTTCTTGATGGGCGAGGAAACTTTCTCGAGGGATAATGCCCGCATAGCCCATGCTCAGCGCATCAACAAAGGCAAGCGATGGTCGACTCAACTCGATGGTAAAGGTGTAATCATCGATGATGGTAAACCCACTGATGCTTTGTGCCTCACCCGCAAAGTAGGCATCACTCCCGGCAACTTCTTTATAAAATGCGTTGGAGACACCGGGAGTCTGGGGAT